>CAZBPZ010000019.1:0-25771 GCA_964493955.1 uncultured Dehalococcoidales bacterium
CCGTCGCCCTTGTCGCCCTGGTAGGCGATGGCATAGACGCTACCGGAGACGAGGACGATGCTCGGCTCCTCACCCGCGGCCGGGTCGAATGTCAGCGAGTCAATCGTGGAGCTGCCAATCTGTCCGTCAGTCTCAATCTGCACCGTGGCCACGGTGCCATTGTTGCCGGCGGTACCCTGGTAGGCGATGGCGTAAATCGGGCCGGTGCCGCCCGAGGTATCGCTGGCGAAGCGGAAGTGGACCGTCACGCTGTTGATTGCCTCGGTGCCGGTGGTGTTGTCGGTGAGGCCGTACAGGTCCTGCTGGTACGAGGTGGAGCTGGTGTAAACGTAGGTGGTGCGGTCATCGGGGGTGATGTCGTCCACCTTGTCCCAGTGTTCACCGGAATCGGGTACCTGGTGGTCGATGCCGGTAATATCACCCGGTGCGCCGGGGCGGAGTATCTCGGTGTCGCCGCCACCGCCGGGGATGACCGAGGGCCAGTCCGGCTGGTTGCCCGGGGGAGCAGCCTGATACTGGACAAAGTCACCCGCGGCCTCAATGTCGGCCGTGATGCTTGCCTGGGTATAGGTGAAGGCAAACGAACCCGTGGTAACCGCCAGGGCCACGGCCAGGGCGGCTGCCAGGATAACATTCCTCTTTGTTCGGGTGGGCTGTTCCATCATCAGGGTGATTCCCCGGGGAGGGGAGGGCCGTTTGCTGGGTGGCCCTCCCCTCACGCCGTTTCAGCTCTAGTTGGTGCCTTTCTGGACCACCTGGGCGAAGATGTTGGGGTCCTCGTAGTCGGAGGTCCAGCCGCCGCCCTTGTTGGCCTTGTAGAAGCCACCGTTCAGCTTAATGTCGATGTAATTGGAGCCATCGCCCCCGCTGTCATAGCCGGTGACCTCGATTTCTGCCACCGGCTTCTGCAGGCTGAGGACGACCTCGGACGGGCTGGATGTTACAGTGGTGAAGCCGCCCGAGCCGCTCACGGCCGAGAACCGCATGTTGAGGACCTGGTAGACCTCGGACAGCTCGTCAACGTTGGTGAGTGTCAGGATGAGGACGAAGTCGCCGCTGAAGCCGTCGGCCGGGGTCAGCTTGAAGACCTCGGAGGTGGTGCCGGTCCTGCCGACGAACTTACCGAAGGTCGTCCAGGAAGGGGTGTTGCCGGTCGTGACGGCGATGAAGTCGCTTTCCGGGGTGACGGTGGCCGTCACGCTGGCGGTGAGCGCCGTGGCGGCGAAGGTGCCGCCGGTGATTGCCATCGCCAGCAGCATGGCGCCGACGATGAGCAGGCCGCGGCGGCTCTTGTTGACGAAGCGGACCTTGTCATTATCGACCAGCACGGTCTCAGGCTCCTGTTCGGGCTTGAGGGGCCGGTCATTGAGGCGTACCTTGGCCTTCTCCGGGATACCCAGTTCGTCCCGATACCGGGCACGTACCTGGGCCAGGCTCTGGCCAGCCAGGTCCGCCGTCTCGACGTAGTCGCCGTAGTGTATCTCTACCATTTTTTCTCCTCCTTGGTGAGACTGAGAAGGTTTCAGGGCTATACCCTGACCTTTTTCTCTCGTTGCCGGGTTACCGCGCCTCATCTTTTATATGAGCTACATACCTCTACCTCCTCGTCTAAGCGGCGTCACCGGTCAGAGACCTGAAGCGCTCCCTCAGGCTCTCCTTGAAGGCGGTGAACTCGTCCTTCGTTACGAATTCCGTGGCGCCGGCCCCGGCCAGCCGGTTTCTGATTCCGGCGGGCAGCAAGCCTGCCTGGGCAGCCGCCAGTACCTGGCGGACGTAGTCGTTGGTTACCAGCTTGGACACGATGAAGCCGAAGGAGCGGGAGGCCTCGGCCTCGCTGATGTTGAGGGCCTGGCAGACCCTGTCAACCGGCGTGCCGTTGGCAATCTGGTGCAGCAGCTCGGTCTCGCCCGGCGTCAGCTTGGCCAGGAGGTTGTCCACCTGCTCGTCGATGATGCCGAATTCCTCGAACTCGTCGAGGATATGGGAGGCAATCACCGGCCGGAGCAGGGCGTCGGTGATGGGGCGCTCACCACCGGCCACGGCCCGTATTGCCTCAATCAGGTCAGCCGGGTCAGCGTCCTTGGCAAGGCAGGCGCTGGCCCCGCTGCGCAGCGCCATGAAGAGCTGCTCGTCATCGTCGTTGTCCATTATCAGCAGCACGGCCACGGCGGGGAAGTTCTGCCGGAGGTATCCGGCCACCCGGATGCCTTCCAGCTTGTCATGGTTGGTGTTGAGTACGGCCACGTCAGGCGGGTTTGTCTGGATTGCCTTGAGGGCCTCGGCGCTGCTCGTTGCCTCACCGATGACTTCGATGTCCTCCTCGCCGGAGAGCGTGAAATGGATTCCTTCCCGGAACAGCACCTGCCAGTCTGAAAGGAAGACACTTATCCTGTTCATCTCACCGCTCCTTGTGGGTCAACCCCCTTGTCTGGTGGGGCCAGCCGGACCGGACCGAAGGTGCCGTCGCTGGGCCCTGCACTTGTCATTTAACCATGCCTGCGGGGGCCGTTGCATAAATATG
Source organism: uncultured Dehalococcoidales bacterium (assembly GCA_964493955.1). Taxonomy (GTDB): domain Bacteria; phylum Chloroflexota; class Dehalococcoidia; order Dehalococcoidales; family Fen-1064; genus CAZBPZ01. Next base: position 2,522 of record CAZBPZ010000019.1, read on the forward strand.
CTAAACGTTGCGTAAAGGAATCATAAAGATTTCATAAAGAAAAACGGGGGTCAGGAAGGGTTCAGGGGTCACGGCGGCGGACCGGCCCCCGGGCTACCCCGGGTGGGCGGCTATTCCGGCCGTACAAACTTGTAGCCCATGCCGTGCTCGGTCACGATGATAGCGGGCGAGTTGACGTTATCGCCCAGCTTCTGCCGCAGGTGCTGGATGTGTACCCGCAGCAGGTCCCGGGTGTCCTGGTAGCCCTCACCCCAGACCTTGGTGAGCAGGTTCTCGTGTGTCAGCAGGCGGCCTTCATTCCTTATCAGGTGGCGCAGCAGCTTCATCTCGGTCGAGGTGAGCTTGACCGGCTTGCCATCGACCTTCACCTCGTTGCTGACGAAGTTGACGTACAGCTTGCCGCTCTGGAACGGCCGCTCCTCGCTGCTGGCGCTGGGTACCCCCCGGGAGCGCCGCAGCACGGCCTCCACCCTGGCTATCAGCTCGATGTGGCTGAAGGGCTTGACGATGTAGTCGTCCGCTCCCAGCTCCAGCCCCCGGGCGATATCAACATCCTCCCCCTTCACCGTCAGCATTATCACCGGGACCTGCGTGAAGCGCCTCAGTTCGCGCAGCACCTGGAAGCCGTCCATGTCCGGCAGGTTGACATCCAGGATGACTATATCCGGGCTTTCGGCCTCGATGAGGTCCAGCCCGCTGCGGCCGTCACCGGCCGAGAGCACCTCGGCCCCGCTCCAGCGGAGCTGAAAGCAGAGGGTAACTACCTCGGCGATATCCGGGGCATCATCGATGACGACTACCTTCACCGGCCCTCCTGAATATCGGCAGGGTGAAGAAGAAGCTGCAGCCCTGGCCGGCCTGGCTCTCCACCCATATCTTGCCGCCATGCAGCTCCACCAGGAAGCGGGCAATGGCCAGCCCCAGCCCGCCCGTGCTGCCGGACGGCTTCACCTGGTAGTGCGGCTGGAATATCCGCTCCTGCTCTTCCGGGGGTATGCCACCGCAGGAGTCGCTGACGCGGATGGCCACCATCTGCCGGTCCATCTGCCAGGCACTGAGGCTTATCTCCCCGCCGTCCCGTGAGAACTTGTTGGCGTTGGAAAGCAGGTCCCAGAGTACCTGCTCGAGGTGCTGGCGGTCGGCGTGGACCAGGGGCAGGGACTCCGGCACGTCTATCTCAAGGCTCTGGTGGCGTTCCTGGAGCTGGGGGTGCAGGCGGGCGGCCACGTTGCTGATGACACGCCGGATGTCGACCGGCTCCGGCTGGAACTGGAAGTCGCGCACCTGGGGGCGGGGCATCTCCGCAAAGAAGGTGACCCTTTCGTTAAGGCGGTGGGCGTTGCGGATGATGGAGTTTATCAGCTTGGACTGGACGCTCCCCTCGGGGGCGTGCAGCTCCTCGGCAATCAGCTCGGCCGAGGCGATGATGGCCGTCAGCGACGTTTTGAGCTCGTGGGTCATCGCCGCCACGAAGTCCAGGCGCTCTGTATCATCGTGGTCGGCACCGTTTTGCGACAAGTTCGTAGCTACCCTTTCACCAGGCGTCTCACGCCGGTATAGATTACCCATAGCCCCACCAGCAGCACCAGGATTCCCAGGACAGCGAACGGGTCTTCCCTGAGGCGGGCAAGCTCACCACCAATTAGCCCCCAGGCCCGGATGAAACCCGCCCAGTCTATCTCCGGGCTTTCCCACATCCCGATGCCGAGGACAGCAACAGCCGCACCGACAATCACAAACGCCAGGCCCTTCAGGCGGCTCATGGCACTTCTCCCGGTGGGCAGACCACGCCCGCTACTCTCCGGTCTGCATTGTCTTGGCGATGCTGCGGAGAATGCTCAATATGCCAATCACGGCCCGTTGTACCTCGGCCGGCTCGCGGCTCAGCACCCGTGCCACGTAGGGGTCAAGCTGCCCGCCACCGTAGGCAGGAATGTGCTCACCGGTACGGGGAGGGGCAGCCGAGAGGTAACCTGCCAGGGCAAAGAGCTCGTTCTCCTCAAACCCCAGGGGGGCAGCAATTCTCCTCAGTACACGTGCCGAGGGAAAGCGCTCACCGCGCTCAATTCTGCCCAGGTGTGAGGCCGAGACGTGAGACCGCGCCGCCAGTTCTTGCAGCGTCAGCGGCAGGCTTATCCTCTGCTGCTTGAGGATACTGCCGATCTGGTTCCTGCGGTCTTCCTCCACCTTTCCATTCTAGGTCTGACAGCTGTCAGGTGTCAAGACGGGTGGCACTTCGGCCGGCGGGGCCGAAGTGCCTTGACCGCTCCTGGGGCCGGCCTTAGAATGGCACTGCAGGCAGCTATGGCAGACAGGTACGATGTTGTCATTGTGGGGGGTGGCCCGGCGGGGATGTTCGCCGCCCTGGAATTGACCCGGGCTTCGCACCTCAGGGTGCTCCTGCTGGAGAAGGGCAGAGAGCTGGAGGAGCGCCGGTGCCCCGCCCGCCAGCAGAGCCGCCCCTGCATTGCCTGCCAGCCCTGTAACCTGGTCTGCGGTCTCGGTGGGGCCGGGGCCTTCAGCGACGGCAAGCTGACACTGTCATCAGAGGTGGGGGGTAACCTGGCCGACTACGTGGGTACCGAGGCCACGGCCGGGCTTATCCAGGAGGTTGACGCTACCTACCGGCACTTCGGGGCGCCGGACAGGCTGTACGGAGTAGGCCCCGGGGTTGACGAGCTGGGCCGGAAGGCAGCCAGGGTGGGGCTGCACCTCAAGCCGATGCCGGTGCGGCACCTGGGCACCGAGCACTGCCGCTTGGTGCTCCACGACATGTGGGAGCACTTGCGCCCCCGGGTTGATGTCAGGACGGGCACGGTGGTGGCCGACATCCTGGCGGATGACGGGCGGGTATGCGGGCTGACCACCGGGCGGGGCGAGGTGATAGAGTGCCACTATCTGGTGGTGGCCCCGGGGCGTGAGGGTGCCGGCTGGCTTGCCGGGGAGGCGGAGCGGCTCCACCTGACGGTCCGGCAGAACCCGGTCGATGTCGGGGTGCGGGTCGAGGTGCCCAGCGCCGTCATGCAGGAGTTCTGCGATATCCTCTACGAGGGTAAGCTGGAGTACATTTCGCCCACCTTTCGTGACCGCGTCCGCACCTTCTGCATGTGTCCCGGCGGCGAGGTCATCGTTGAGTCTACCGGTGGGGCTGACCCGGTTATAACCGTCAACGGGCACAGCTACGCCGGGCACAGCACGGAAAACACGAACTTTGCCCTGCTGGTAAGCACCACCTTTACCGAGCCCTTCCACGAGCCGGAGGCCTACGGCAAGTACCTGGCGCGGCTGGCCAACCTGCTGGCCGGGGGTGTGCTGGTGCAGCGCCTGGGCGACCTGATGCAGGGCCACCGTTCCACCCCGGAGCGCCTCGGCCGCGGCGGTGTCAGGCCCACCCTGGCCAGTGCCACCCCGGGCGACCTCTCCTTTGCCCTGCCGTACCGCCACCTTACCGGGCTGGTGGAGATGCTGGGGGCGATGCAGCGCCTCATCCCCGGTGTCTCCGGGCCGGACACGCTGCTCTACGGGGTGGAGGTCAAGTTTTACTCGAACCGCCTGCAGCTGAGCCCGGTGCTTGAGACCGGCATTGCCAACCTCTTTGCCGCCGGTGACGGCGCCGGTGTCAGCCGCGGCCTCATCCAGGCCTCGGCCTCGGGGGTGGTGGTCGCCCGTGAGATACTGCGCCGCGCTGCCTGAAGGGCGGGTTGTTTACCTTGACACCTGCCGGGGCCGTCCCTAGAATTGGAACGTACCGGCCATTCGTGATGCGGGGTTTGAATTGACGCAACCGCTCAAAGACAGACTGAACCAGGACCTCAGGGAGGCCATGAAGTCGGGTGACAACGTGCGCCGTTCCGTTATCCGGCTCGTCCTTTCGGCCGTCCACAACGCCGAGATAGCCAGGCGGGCCCCGCTCGAGGAGTCCGATGTCATCGGCGTGATTGCCAAGGAGGCCCGCCAGCGACAGGAGAGCATTGAGGCGTTCCGGCAGGGGGGCCGGCCGGACCTGGTGGAGAAGGAAGAGGCCGAGCTGGCGGTGTTGCAGGGCTATCTCCCCCGGCAGGCTGACCGCGAGGAGATAGTGGCGGCGGCCCGGCGTGTTATTGCCGAGGTCGGGGCCGCGGGGCCGCGTGACAAGGGCAAGGTCATGCCCCGGCTCATCGCCGAGTTCAAGGGCAAGGCTGACGGGCGCGAGATAAATAACATCGTCACCGAGCTACTGCAGGGCTAGGCCGCCCTTTCGGGGTGGCCTTTTCCCCTCGGCGGGGCATTCCCACGGATGATGGCCGCACGGCCTGCACCCGCAATGGTCTTTAGTGACGGCTTCTGCTAATATGGGGAGGACTCCCTGGGGGCCGTGGGCTATGCACCGAATTGAAGTCCGCCTCAAGAGCCACCTGCCCGATGCCCGGGGCACCGGCCTTGCCCGTGATATCCGTGACCTCGGTATCAGCACCGTCACCGCCGTCCGTGTTATCAACGTTTACTGGCTTGACGCCGAGCTGACAGCCCCGGAGCTGGAGCGGGTGGCCGGCGCCCTGCTGGCCGACCCTGTTACCCAGGAGTACACCTGCACCGACCAGGCCGTCACCCCGTTTGAGGCCACCCCGGACCGGCATGTTGTGGAGGTGACCTACAACCCCGGGGTGATGGACCCCGTCCAGCAGACGGTCATGAAGGCGGTGCGTGACCTGGGTATCAGCGGTGTCCGGGATGTCAGGACGGCGCGCCGCTACCTGATTGAGGGGCAGCTCAGCCAGGAAGAGCTGGACAATATCTGCGCCCGGCTGCTGGTCAACCCCATCGTGGAGCATGTGGTCGGGCCGGACACGGTGCCGTTTGCCCCGGTTAGCGGTTATCGCTTCCGGCTGGTAACCGTGCCCATCACGCAGGTCGATGGCCCGGCCCGGCAGCAGGCGCTGGCCCGTGAATACGGGTTTTCCGCCCCGGAGATGGCGGCCATCGTCTCGTACTACCGCCGCCTCGGCCGGGAGCCGACCGACGTGGAGCTGGAGACACTGGCGCAGACCTGGTCCGAGCACTGTGTCCACAAGACCTTCAAGGCAAGGATTTCATCTAACGGCGAAGTCATCGATAACCTGCTGCGCAGCACCATTATGAAGGCCACCCGCGAGCTGGACCGCCCCTGGTGCCTCTCGGTCTTTGAAGACAACGCCGGGGTGATTGATTTTGACGGGCGCTGGGCGCTCTGCTTCAAGGTGGAGACGCACAACCACCCCTCGGCGGTGGAGCCTTACGGCGGGGCGGCCACCGGCATTGGCGGGGTGGTGCGTGACCCGCTGGGCACCGGCCTCGGTGCCAAGCCGGTTGCCAATACGGACGTCTTCTGCTTCGCCCCGCCCGACTTCCCCCACTCCCGGCTGCCACCGGGCGTGCTGCACCCGCGCCGTATCTTCAAGGGGGTGCGTGCCGGCGTGGCCGACTACGGTAACCGCCTCGGCATTCCCACCGTCAACGGGGCGGTCCTCTTTGATGAGCGTTACCTGGCCAACCCGCTCGTCTTCTGCGGCACCCTGGGCCTGATGCCGCGCGAGGCGGCACCGCGGGGCCAGCAGCGGCCGGGCGACCTGGTGGTGGTTATCGGCGGGCGCACCGGGCGTGACGGTATCCACGGGGTTACCTTTGCCTCGGAGCAGCTTACCCAGGAATCGAGCACCCTCTCCTTTACCTCTGTCCAGATAGGCAACCCGATTGTTGAAAAGAAGGTTATCGACGTCCTCATGCAGGCGCGCGACCGCCGCCTCTACCGCCGCATTACCGACTGCGGTGGCGGGGGGCTTTCCTCGGCGGTGGGGGAGATGGCGGCCGACACCGGCGTGCGGGTTGACCTTGAGAAAGTGCCGCTCAAGTACGCCGGCCTTACCTACTCCGAAATCTGGATATCCGAGTCCCAGGAGCGCATGCTGCTGGCCGTGCCGCCGGAATGTGTCGACGAATTTCTGGCCCTCTGTGCCAGCGAGGACGTGGAGGCGGCTGTCATCGGCGAGTTCACTGGTGATAAGCGCCTTCGCCTCTTCTACCGGGGGAAGCTGGTGGGGGACCTGGAGATGGAGTTCCTCCATCACGGCCTTCCCCAGATGGAGCTCCAGGCTGCCTGGGAGCCACCGCACTTTCCCGAGCCGGACTTTCCTCCTCCCGATGACGCGGGGGCGGAGCTGCTGCGTGTCCTGGGCGACCTCAACATCTGCAGCAAGGAGTGGGTCATCCGCCAGTATGACCACGAGGTCCAGGGTGGCAGTGTCCTCAAGCCGCTGGTAGGGCGTGATAACGATGGCCCCGGTGACGCCGCCATCATCCGCCCCCGGCTGGACTCGGACCGCGGTGTCATCATTGCCTGCGGCATCAACCCCCGCTACGGTGATATTGACCCGTACTGGATGGCGGCCTCGGCGATTGACGAAGCACTGCGGCAGGTGGTGGCGGTGGGTGGGGGCCTGGAGCGGGTGGCCCTGCTGGACAACTTCTGCTGGGGTGATACCCGGCGCCCCGAGATGCTGGGTGCCCTGGTACGGGCCGCCCGGGCCTGCCACGATATGTCCCTGGCCTACGGCAGCCCGTTCATCTCCGGCAAGGACAGCCTGAACAACGAGTTCGAGCACGAGGGCCGCCGTATCGCCATACCCCACACCCTGCTGATTTCGGCAATCGCCGTGATGGAGGACGTGGGCCGGGCCGTCTCGATGGACTTCAAGCAGGCCGGTAACCTTATCTACATCATCGGCGAGACGCGGGGTGAGCTCGGCGGTTCCGCCTACCTGGCAGCCCGCGGGCTGGTGGGGAACAGCGTGCCCAGGGTGGACGCCCGGCGCGCCCGGGTGACGATGGAGCGCCTCAGCCGTGCCATCGCCGGTGGACTGGTGCGCGCCTGCCACGATATCAGCGACGGCGGCCTGGGGGTGGCCCTGGCCGAGATGGCCTTCGCCGGCGGGCTGGGGGCCACGGTGCGCCTGGACGATGTGCCCCTGGGCGAGGCGGTTGAGCGGGATGACTTCATCCTCTTCTCCGAGTCCAACAGCCGCTTCCTGGTGGAGGTGGCCCCGGAGCACTGGCAGGAGTTTGAGGAGACCATGCGCGGCAGCACCGGGGCCGTTATTGGCCAGGTGACCGCCTCGGACATACTGGAGGTGCTGGGGCGCGACGGCCGCACCCTGGTGCGGCGGTCACTGGCGGAACTCAAGGAAGCCTGGCAGCGGCCGTTGCGGTGGTGATTGGCCCATGAGCAAGGTGAGGGTACTGGTACTGCGTGCTCCCGGCACCAACTGCGACGAGGAGACGGAGTTTGCCTTCGAGCAGGCCGGGGCCGAGGTCAGGCGGGCCCACATCAACCGGCTGGTGGAGGGCACCGTGAGGCTGGCTGACTTCCAGGTGCTGGTCATACCCGGTGGCTTCACCTATGGCGATGACATTGCCGCCGGCCGGGTGCTGGCCAACGAGCTGCGCCGCGGGCTCGGCGAGGCGGTGGAGCGCTTCGTGGAGCAGGGGGGGCTGATACTCGGTATCTGCAACGGCTTCCAGGTGCTCGTCAAGGCGGGCATCCTGGCGGTGAATGGCGGCCGGAGCCCGGTAACACTGACCGATAACGACTCGGGCCGTTTCGAGTGCCGCTGGGTATATCTGGCGGCCAACCGGGATAGCCCCTGCGTCTTCACCGAGGGTATCGAGCACCTGTACCTGCCGGTGGCCCACGCCGAGGGCAAGGTGGTGGCCGGCGGTGCCGTTCCCGCCGCGAACATCGTCCTCAGGTACGCCGCCGCCGATGGCGGCCCGGCCGCTGGCTATCCCCAGAACCCCAACGGCTCCCAGGACGATATTGCCGGGATGTGCGATGACACCGGCCGCATCTTTGCCCTGATGCCCCACCCGGAGCGCTTCATCCGTGCCAACCAGCACCCCCGCTGGACACGGCTCGGAAATCAGGGCAGCGGTGACGGCCTGAAGATATTTGAGAACGCGGTGCGGTGGGTGCGCCGCCTCTAGGGAGAGAAAAATGGGAGTCCAGAGCGTTGGCGAGAACTACCGCTGCAACGTCTGCGGTAACGAGGTTACCGTCACCAGGGCCGGCGGCGGGGTGCTGGTCTGCTGCGGCAAGCCGATGGAGAAAATCGGCTAGGCGGGTAGCCCCGGCCTATTCCAGCTCCCGCTGCCGGAGCATGTCCCACCGCCCGTCCAGCACGGCGCGGGTGACCCTGGTCTGCTTTACCGTGATGGCGGCCCGGTGGTGGGTGATGACCTGGGCCATCATCATGCCGGTGCGGTCGCCGTAGCCGGCGTGCCGCGAATCGAACTCAAACGTGAACTCCCAGCACTGCTGGTCGCCGTCCCATTCGGCCCCGGTCATCTCCAGGGTCTCCGCCATGCCGTCGAACCGGAATGTCGGGCTGTGCGAGATGAAGTCCTCGGCCACCTGGCGTGCCCGGGCTTCACTGGTGGCAGGTGCACTGACACAGGCGGTAACGGTGCTGCCGGCCAGGAGCAGCGCCAGCAGCAGGGCAATGACGCGTTTCATCTTCACCTCCTTGCCGGTCCTGCCACTTGATACGTCTGACAGGTTGTGGTGTCACAGGTGGGGGCTAGCGGCGGCGGCGCCCCACCGCCACCAGTGGCGCTACCGTCAGCCAGGCGGTGATGGTTATCAGCATGGCGGTGACGTAGCTGATGCTGGCAATGCCAAACCGCGGTGCAATCACCGTCCACAGCCCCATCAGTATGGCGGAGCTGGCAAAGAAACCGGGGATTGCGGCAAAGACCATGAAGTAACCCATTATCCCCCTCCAGACGGCCTGACCCTGCCCCGTCTCCGGGGGGCGGGTCAGGGTATCCCGGTGTGGTACCTTACTTGCTCTCGCTGGCGAGCCATTTCTCGGCCACGTCGCCGGCCCAGCGCAGCTTGTAGTGCTGGCCCATGAAGGCCCGGTAGGCCAGTAGGAGCATCAGCCCGACGACGAATATCCAGCCCAGCCAGGCGATTATCAGGCCAATGAAGAACGGGATCTGGCTGAGGACAATTATCGCCAGGTGCAGGGCCCCGAAGGTGACGATTGACTGCATGGCATGGAAGCGGACGTTCTTATTCTCTTTCTCCACGAAGTAGAATATCAGCCCGCTTACCCAGAAGAGCACGTAGCACAGCATCGAGGCCACATTTTCCGGGAGGCCGGTTGATGTGTTGCCCATTCCTGGTCCCTCCTCTCAACCCTCCGGTAACTGCACAGTATCCCAGTTGACGGTGGCTGTCAATTCAGGCCATGGCCCGCTTCATCTCGCGGCGCAGGTGGGCGGTATCGGTGCCGGTATCAATAAACGCCCAGGGCAGGGGGGCGGCCGGGTCAAGGCGGGCGGTGGCGCTGGCCTCGGTGTCCAGCCCGGCGGACTTCATCGCCCGCCGCCACCCTGCCAGTGTTCCCGCGGCCGGGTCTTCCAGTACGCTTGCCAGCCGCTCATCACCCCGCGCCAGGGTGGCCTGCACCTGGCTCCAGGCCAGGCTCTCGCCGCCGAGACTGATACCGCGGGGCTGGAGCTGTCCCCGCAGGAAACGGAGGCGCCGCTCCAGCACGGGCAGGGGTGCCATGCCGTGCCACTGGAATGGTGTACCCGCCTTGGGCACAAACGGTGCCAGTGTCAGGCTGAGGCGCCCGCCCGCCCGGCGGCTGTCCAGCACCGCCTTGCAGTCCAGGCTGAGGCGCACGATTGCTTCAATGTCCTCGTCCGTCTCGGTGGGTAGCCCGAACATGAAGTAGAGCTTGAGGTGCCTGGCGCCGTGGCCGGCCACCTTCCGGGTGGCCTCGAGCACGTCTTCCCGGCTGACGGCCTTGTTGATGAGCCGGCGCAGGCGCTCCGAGCCGGCCTCGGGGGCCAGGGCCACGGTCCTGGCCCCGCCACGGAGGACTGCCCCCAGTACCGCTTCCGGCAGCGGCCTGACCCGCAGCGAGCTGACCGAGAGCCCGGCCCCCATCCCGGCCAGCCCTTCCACCAGGGTCTCAACCTGGGGATGGGTGGTCACGGCCGGGCCCACCAGCCCGATGCGCCGGCGGTGCCGCAGCCCGGCCTCGGCCTGCTGCAGGATGCTATCAACCGAGCGGTAGCGGGCCGGCCGGAAAGCGCCGCGCACCAGGCAGAAGCGGCAGGCGTAGGGGCAACCGCGCTCCACCTCAATCAGGTAGAGATTGCCCAGCTCGGTGCCCGGGGTGAGGACGGTGGTGTGGGTGGGGTAGCCGTCCAGGTCCCGAAGCCACTGGCGGGCTACCGGCCCCGTGCTGTAGCCGGGGACGTAGAGGCCGGGCAGCTTTGCCAGCTCGGCTAGCAGCCCTGGCCGGCTGCCCGCTCCCTGGCGCAGCGCCGGCAGCATGGCGGGCAGGATGGCCTCCGCCTCGCCGATGCCGAGGCAGTCGAAGAAGGGGGCCACCGGCAGGGGGTTGGCGGTGATGCAGGCGCCGCCGGCAATGATTACGGGGTAGGCCTCGTCGCGGGCGGCGGCGCGGGTGGGCAGGCCGCCGGCTTCAAGGATGCGGGGGACATTGAGGTAGTCCAGCTCGTAGGTGATGGAGAAGGCCACCACGGCAAAGTCGGCCAGGGGGCGGCCGGACTCGACCGCCTTCGGCGGCTCCTTCTGGTCCTTCTCCCAGAAGACACGCTCGCAGACAACGTCCGGGTAGCGGTTGAGCAGCCGGTAGATGGCGTGGACGCCCAGGTTGGACATGCCGAGGTAGTAGGAGTTCGGGTAGACCAGCGCCACCGGCAGCCGGCCACCCCAGTCCTTGATGATGGTGCCGGTCTCGAGGGAGGAAAGCTCTTTGGGGCCTCTGTTTTTCTGCCTGCCCATTGATTGGCTGTACCAACCCCTCACCCTTTATCCCTCTCCCCTTGGAAAGGGGGAGAGGGAAGGTAAACCGGGAAAGGGGCGAAGCCCTTTTTGAATCCCTATGCTGGCTGACGGCACCGTCATCTAAATGACCCCTTCACCCCGGCCGGCTGGCTACTACGTAGTGACAAACCGCTCGATGGCTACCAGGGCTACTGCCACCAGTAGTAGCACCCACCCCACCTTGCGGGAGATGGTAGCCGTGGTCAGGGCACCACCCAGTGCAATGGCGGCGCTTGCCAGCAGTACCTCGGCCCCGGTGGTGAGCAGCACCACGCCGATGACGGCCGAGAGGATACCCCCGGTTACCATCAGCGCTCCGGCGCTCCGCAGCGCTCTTCGGAGGGTTGCCACTGGCTACCCCCGGAAAATCCTGACCCGGCGGTTGGGGTCTTTGCCGGTGCTCTGGGAGAGCAGGGCGTTGCGCTCGGCCACCAGGTGTTGCAGCCGGCGGATGTAAGCGCTCTGCGGGCTCAGTTCCACCGCCTCTTCCTGGCCGTTACGCACCTTCTGCACGGCCTCCTCGGCCTCGCTCAGCGCCTGCTCGAACGAGGCGGGCTGCTGGCGGGCGGGAGCCGTGCCGGGGTAGATGGTGCTGAGGAGCTGGCGCATCTGGAGCGGCGTGTTGCTGCGCAGCACGAAGATGGGCAGGTGCGAGGCCTCGGCATCACGTATCTTCTTGGGCCGTTGCCGGAAGTACTTCTTGGAGGTCACCAGCAGGGTGGCTTCCTCCAGTGTCCGTGCGAAGTCAACCGGCACCTGCATTTCCTCGGCCACCTGCTCGATACGCCCGCGGTTCACCCCGTAGAGGAAGAGCCGCGGCTGGCTGCCCGGGGGTGGCCCCGCCGCCGGGCGCAGCGTGGAGCCGGGCCTTTCGGTTACTTCCGGGACCACCCTCTCCACGTGTACCTCGCCCGTCTCCGGGTCGCTCCAGCGCACCTCGGTGGCCGGGGGCTGGCCGCGCAGAATGGCGTCCACTGCCTCGCCCACGTCCGGGTGGATGGCCACCCGGTCCCAGTCCTGTATCTCCACCAGGATATCGAAGGTGGGGGACGAGGTGCGCTCCAGCACGGTCTTCTGCGTGCCGCGGCGGCGTGCCTCCTCGTCGCCCAGGGTGACCGACTGTATCCCGCCGATGAGGTCGCAAAGGGTGGGGTTCATCATCAGGTTCTCCAGGGTATTGCCGTGGGCGGTGGCCACCAGCTGCACGCCGCGCTCGGCGATGGTACGGGCGGCCTGGGCTTCGAGCGCCGTGCCGATTTCGTCGATGACGATGACCTCCGGCATGTGGTTTTCCACCGCCTCAATCATGACGGCGTGCTGCATGGCGGTGGCCCTGACCTGCATGCGGCGGGCATGGCCGATGGCGGGGTGGGGAATATCACCGTCGCCGGCTATCTCGTTGGACGTGTCCACGATGATAACCCGCTTGTGGAACTGGTCCGCCAGGACACGGGCCGTCTCGCGTAGCATGGTGGTCTTGCCCACGCCGGGGCGTCCCAGCAGCAGGATGCTCTTGCCGGTCTGGATGAGGTCTTCAATGATGCGGATGGTGCCGTAAACAGCCCGGCCTACCCGGCAGGTCAGCCCCACGATGCGCCCTGCCCGGTTGCGGATGGCCGAGATGCGGTGCAGGGTGCGCTCAATGCCGGCCCGGTTATCGTCGCCGAAGTCGCCCACCCTGGAGGTAACGTAGTCGATGTCCTCCTCCGTCACCTCCTGCTTGTCCAGGATGACCTCGCGGTGGGCGAAGCGCGCCTCCGGGGGGCGCCCCAGGTCCAGGACAACTTCCAGCAGCTCGTCCCGGTCTTTTGCCCGGCTCAGCCGGCGCTGTACCCGCGGGGGCAGGACGCTCAGCAGGGCGTTCAGGTCGTCAGTGATGACCTTTTCCACGGTGCTCTCCCTCGCTAGTAGTCCGGCCGGCTACCGCCTCCACGAAGTAGCGGTGAAAGCGCGGGTCATCGGTGAGCTCGGGGTGGAAGGCGCAGGCCAGCAGGTTACCCTGGCGTACCGCCACCGGCGTGCCGTCGGGCAGGGTGGCCAGTACGTCCACGCCCTCGCCCACCCGCTCTATCCGGGGGGCGCGGATGAAGACGGCGTGGAAAGGCGCTTCACCCAGCACCGGGATGTCCAGGTCTGTCTCGAAGCTCTCGCGCTGCCGGCCGAAGGCGTTGCGCCGTACCCGGATATTCATGCGGGCCACCGGCAGCACGGTGTTATCGGTCACCTCGGCGGCCAGCAGTATCAGGCCGGCGCAGGTGCCGAGCACCGGCCAGCCCTGCTCGGCCCGCCGTGCTATCGCGTCGCGCAGGTTGTAGCTGAGCATCAGGTTGGTCATGGTGGTGCTCTCGCCGCCCGGAATGACAAGCCCGTCCAGGTCCTTGAGGTGCCGGGGAAGGCGGACGGGCCTTGCTTCTATTCCCAGTTGGCGCAGGACGGCGACGTGCTCGGCAAAGGCTCCTTGCAGGGCAAGGACCCCTATCTTCATGCTACCAGCCTCGTGGTGCCAGGAGCTCCTCCGGCTTGATTTGCCTGATGTCCAGCCCCGGCATGGCCTCGCCCAGCCCCTTGGATACCTCGGCGATGATGGCCGGGTCCTGGTAGTGGGTGGTGGCCTTGACGATTGCCCGGGCACGCCGGGCCGGGTCGCTCGATTTGAAGATGCCGGAGCCCACGAAGACACCGTCTGCCCCGAGCTGCATCATCAGGGCGGCGTCGGCCGGCGTGGCGATGCCGCCGGCGGCAAAGTTCACCACCGGGAGCCGGCCGGCCTCGTGTACCTGGCGCACCAGTTCAAAGGGGGCACCGAGCTCCTTGGCCTCGGCCATGAGCTCGTCCTCCGGCATGTTGACGAGCTTGCGGATTTCGTCCTGGACGGTGCGCATGTGGCGTACCGCTTCCACGATGTTACCGGTGCCGGCCTCGCCCTTGGTGCGTATCATGGCGGCGCCCTCACCGATGCGCCGCAGGGCCTCACCCAGATTGCGGCAGCCGCAGACGAAGGGTACCTTGAAGCTGTGCTTCCAGACATGGTGCGACTCGTCGGCCGGGGTCAGCACCTCCGATTCGTCGATGTAGTCAACCCCCAGCGCCTCCAGCACCTGCGCCTCGACGAAGTGGCCAATGCGGCACTTGGCCATGACAGGGATGCTGACGGCCTTCATGATGGCCTCGATGACGGTGGGGTCGGCCATGCGGGCCACACCGCCGGCGGCCCGGATATCGGCCGGGACCCTCTCCAGCGCCATGACGGCACAGGCCCCGGCGTCCTCGGCTATCTTGGCCTGCTCGGGCGTGACCACGTCCATGATGACACCACCCTTGAGCATCTGTGCCAGGCCAGTCTTTACTTTCCAGGTCCCGGTCTCCATTGCTAACCTCCACCGTGGGGCACGCTTGCTCGCATTGATATTCTACTACCGTACCTGGCCTCATTCAACTTGCGGGGGCTGGTGATGACGGGCCACCGGACCTCTGGGGCTAGCGGAGTGGCCTCCTGGCCGGCATTCCCGGTCGGCGCGGGTATTTCTCCGGTGTGGGCGAGACCTTTTCAATTACCACCAGGCAGCGGCCGTCTTTCAGCCCCGGCAGGCCAACCGGTACGGTAGCCGCGAACCGGCCGCCGAGCAGGCCGGTGGCAGGCCGGGCTGCTTCTACCTCGGCCGGGACATCACCCTTCTTGGGCAGTACCGCCCTGCCCCCGACCCGGCAGAAGGGGAGTGTCAGCTCCGCCAGTGCTGCCAGCGGCGCCACCGCCCGCGAGAGAACCAGGTTGAAGGCCTCCCGGTAACCGGGACGGTGTGCCAACTCTTCGGCCCGGCCGTGGATGATTTCCACGCCGGTCAGGCCGAGCCTGGAGCACAGGTGCTCCAGGAATGCCGTCTTCTTGCCGGTAGCCTCCAGCAGGGTGAGGTGCAGGCCGGGGAAGGCCAGCTTCAGGGGCAGGCCGGGAAAGCCCGCCCCGCTGCCCACGTCAATCACCCGGTCACCTTCTTCTGGCTGCCAGGCCAGCACCACTGCCAGGCTGTCCAGGAAGTGGAGCCGCACCACCTCGGCCTCGCCGGTGATGGCCGTCAGGTTGCCCCGCCGGTTCCAGTCGGCCAGCTCGGCCCGGTACGTCTCGAAGCGCTGCAGCTGCTCGGCGGAGAGGCTGATGCCGAGCTGCTCCGCCCCGCTCCGCAGTATTTCCCGGCCGGTGCTCATCGCGGGCTGAATTATATCACGGCCGGAGTTTTCACATCTTACGGGGGGTGCTATGATGTGGTAGCCCAAGGACGCGGAGGAAGGATATATGGCCTACCGTTTCATCACCTACGAGAAGAAGGACCGCATTGCCTACGTCACCATCAACCGGCCGGAGGTACTGAACGCCCTGCACGCCCCGGGACACTGCGAGATGTACGAGGCCTTCTGTGACTTCCGGGACGACCCCGAGTGCTGGGTGGCGATACTGACGGGCGCGGGTGACCGTGCTTTCTGCGCCGGTAACGACCTCAAGTACCAGGCGGCCGGCTTCCCCGAGGGGCGCAAGATACCGCCCGGCGGCTTCGGCGGGATTACGGCTGACTTCGAATGTTACAAGCCTATCATCGGGGCTGTTAACGGCTATGCCCTGGGGGGCGGGCTGGAGATTGCCCTGGCCTGTGATATCCTGGTAGCCGCCGAGCACGCCCGCTTCGGTCTGCCGGAGCCGCACGTTGGCCTGAACGCCTCAACCGCCCTGCGCCGCCTCCCCCGGCAGGTTCCCCTCAAGCTGGCGATGGGCCTCATCCTGACGGGCCGCCATATCACCGCCCAGGAGGCCTACCGCATTGGCCTGGTGAACGAGGTGGTGCCGCTGGCCGACCTGATGGACTGTGCCCGGCGCTGGGCGGCCGAGATACTGCGCGGGGCGCCGCTTTCCGTCCGCTCCAGCAAGGAGGCTGCCCTGAAGGGGCTGGACGTCTCGCTGCGGGAAGCCCTCATGACGGACTATCCCCTCTCCAAGGCTATGCGTGAGTCCGAGGACTTCATTGAGGGGCCGAAGGCCTTCGCCGAGAAACGGCCGCCGAACTGGAAGGGACGCTAGTCCGGCGCCGGCTTCACGAGGTCTCCGTAAAGCTCGGGGCGGCGGTCACGGATGAAGTCCACCTCGAACTCGCCCGGCCGGATGACGATGTGCTTCTGGCGGGCTTCGGCCAGGTCAACCTCGGCGTAGAGGACTTCCTCACGGTCGCCGCTGCCTTCAGCCAGGGTATCGCCCCAGGCGTTAGCAATCTTGCTGTGCCCGTAGAACGTAACACCCCGCTCCAGCCCCACCCGGTCCACGGCGATAACGTGTACCTTGTTCTCGAAGGCGCGGGTGTTTATGACGTAGCGCGGGATGTGGCCGCGGCCGGGTGGCCAGTTGGTGGGCAGGGCCAGGATTTCCGCCCCCTTGAGGGCCATGATGCGCGGGGCCTCCGGGAAATTGCAGTCGTAGCAGATGTGCAGGCCGATACGGCCCACCGGGGTATCGTACACCCCGAAGCCGAGGTCACCGGGGTCGAGGAAGCGGTCAACCCCCAGGCAGGGCAGGTGGTTCTTGCGGTAGTGCCCGGCCACTCCGTCCGGCCCCACCAGCACGGCGGTGTTGTAGCAGCGGTCGCCGGCCACCTCCAGCAGCCCGAAGACCACCCACACGCCCAGCTCCTTGCAGAGGGCGGTGATGCGGCCGGTAGCGGGGCCGGGCACCGTCTCCATGCAGGGCTCTGCCTCCGCCCGGCTATTGAAGACGTAGCCAGTCAGGGCACACTCCGGGAAGACGACCAGGCGGGCACCGGCGGCGGCCGCCTGGCGGGTGCGGGCCTCAATCTGCTGCAGGTTGTGTTCAACCTCGGTCAGCTTCGGGTCCATCTGGACGCCGGCAATCTTCACAATATCCTTCATGCCGTCACTCCCGGGAGGGGCTTTTCAAGAGCACACTCTAGGGGCGGCGCGTAGCGCCTGTCAAATCACCGCCTTGACAGTGGTTCTATCGCCGCCTAGTATGACCGCACGGAACGCGGGAGGGCTGAGTTGTGGAATACAGGGACATCATCTACGAGGTATCAGACTACATTGGTATCATCACGCTGAACCGGCCGGAAAGCCTGAACGCCTTCACCGACCGCATGCTGGCGGAGTGGGCGAATGCCATTGAGAGTGCCAAGACAGATAAGGCGGTGCGGGTGCTGGTGGTGACGGGGGCGGGGCGGGGCTTCTGCTCCGGGATGGACGTGAAGGCGGCCGCCCGGGGTGGCCGGGCGCAGGCGCTCTACCAGCGCCGCAATTTCATGCGGCTCGGCGTGCACCGTATACCGCGGGCACTGGAGACGCTGGACAAGCCCTACATTGCCGCCATCAACGGCCCGGCGGCCGGGGCGGGGATGGATATGGCCAGCATGGCTGATATCCGCATCATGTCAGACCGGGCGCGGGTCGGCATGACCTATATCCGGATGGGGCTGCTGCCGGGCGATGCCGGCTGCTATTTCCTGCCGCGGATTGTGGGCATTGCCAGGGCGCTGGAACTCATATGGTCCGGCCGGATGATTGATGCCGAGGAGGCGCTGCGCATCGGCTACGTTAGCAAGGTGGTACCGCACGACGAGCTGATGCCGGCCACGCTCGAGTTCTGCCGGCAGTTCACCCAGGCCCCGGTGGCCACCCAGTACGCCAAGCGGCTGCTCTGGCGCGGGATTGACATGTTCCGCAACATCAACCTGGAGATGGCCGAGATGGCGATGCTCATCAACTCCACCTCGCCGGACACCCGGGAAGGCCCGAGGGCATGGGTGGAGAAACGGGAGCCGCAATGGACGGGAGACTGATGGGCAGGCCAGCCAGCCGCCCCGGTTTGCAGCTTCGGCCCGGCCTGTGCTATCGTTGAGTTGAGAAAAACAGAAAAGACCGCTGGGGGTGCCCACCGGCTGAGAGGCTCAGGCCAACCCTTCGAACCTGCTCCCGGTAATGCGTGCGGAGGGAAGCGGTTAGACCAGAGGCCAGGGGACTGTTGTCACGGAGTGGCACCCTGGGCTTTCTTTTCTACGGAGGGGAAAGTGACTCAGCTTGAGATGGCCCGCAAGGGCACGGTTACACCCGAGATGCAGGCGGTGGCCATCTGCGAGGGGCTGGAGGTTGACCATATCCTGCAGGGGCTGGCCGAAGGGAGTATCGTTATCTCGGCCAACCGCCGCCACGCCAGCCTCGTCCCCTGCGGCATCGGCAAAGGGCTCCGTACCAAGGTCAATGCCAACATCGGCTCGTCGTCCGATTTTCCGGACCCGGCGGCCGAGCTTGAGAAGCTGCGGGTGGCGGTTGAGAGCGGGGCGGACACCGTGATGGACCTCTCCACCGGGGGCGACATCACGGCCATCCGGCGGGCTGTCCTGGCAGCCAGCACCGTGCCGGTGGGCACGGTGCCCATCTACCAGGCGGCAATCCGCGCCATCGAGCAGCGCGGCGCCATCGTCAACATGACGGCCGACGATATCTTCGCTACCATGGAGGAGCACATGAGGGACGGGGTTGACTTTGTTACCGTCCACTGCGGTCTGACGCAGGCCGCAGTGGACCGCCTGCGCCAGCAGACCCGCGTGGCCGACATCGTCTCCCGCGGCGGGGCTTTCCTGGTGGGCTGGATGCTGCGCCACGGCCGGGAAAACCCGCTCTACGAGCAGTACGACCGGCTGCTGGAGCTGGCCCGCGAGTACGACGTGACACTGAGCCTGGGCGACGGTATGCGGCCCGGCTGCATTGCCGATGCCACCGACCGGGCCCAGGTGGAGGAGTTGCTTGTCATCGGCGAGCTGGTGCAGCGTGCCTGGGATGCCGGGGTGCAGGTGATGGTGGAAGGTCCTGGCCATGTCCCCCTGCACCAGATAGAGGCCAACGTCCGGCTGGAGAAGGCGGTCTGCCAGGGGGCCCCGTTCTACGTGCTGGGACCGCTGGTGACCGACGTAGCCGCCGGCTATGACCACATCACCTCTGCCATCGGCGGGGCGGTGGCGGCCGCCGCCGGGGCCGATTTCCTCTGTTACGTGACGCCGACCGAGCACCTGGGCCTGCCCGGCCCGGATGACGTGCGCGAGGGCGTTATCGCCGCCCGCATCGCCGCCCACGCCGCCGATATTGCTAAGGGTGTCCGGGGGGCGGCCGAGTGGGACCGGCAGATGTCACAGGCGCGCAAGCGGCTCGACTGGGCCGAGCAGGAGAGGCTCTCGCTGCGGCCAGAGGTATCGCGCCGGGTCCACCAGCAGCGCGCTACCGGTGGCGAGGCCTGCAGCATGTGCGGGGCCTACTGCGCCATGCGGCTGGTTGAAGAGGCACTGGGCATCTCGGCCGAGCGCTGCTAGTGCGCCAGGCTGGCGCGGCGTTTGGTCAGATACCGGCAGCCGTGGTAAGCTGATACCCGTAGCGCAACGATGGACCATGGCTGACCTCTACGATGTGGCCGTAATCGGGGCCGGGCCGGTCGGCAGCCACCTGGCTGCCCGGCTGGCGACCCGGCGGCATCACGTTGTGGTACTGGAGCGTAACCGCTCCCTCACCGCTCCCGTTGTCTGCACCGGCATCGTCGGGCGGGAGTGCCTGGCGGCCTATTCCTTTGACGAGCACCTCGTCTCCCGCTGGGCCTACGGTGCCCGGCTGTTCTCACCTTCGGGCCGGGAGCTCCGTTTCAAGCGGCGCTCGCCGCAGGCGGCCATCATTGACCGGCCCGGTCTCAACGTCTCGCTGGCGGCCCGCGCCCAGGGGCGGGGGGCAACCTTCCTGCTCGGCACGCGGGTTGAGGGGGTTACGGTTGAAGGCGATGCGGTCACTGTTGTGGCGGTGCGGGATGGTGAAGATGTTTCCCTGCGCAGCCGGGCCGTGGTGCTGGCCAGCGGCCTCAACCCGGGGCTGACACAGGGCCTGGGCCTGGGCCGGATTACGGACGTGGCCACCGGGGCACAGGTGGAGGTACCGGCCCCGGGACTGGAGGAGGTTGAGGTCTACACCGGCCAGCAGGTGGCCCCCGGCTTCTTCGGCTGGCTGGTGCCCACCACCCCGGGCCTGGCACTGGCAGGCCTGATTACCCGCCGGGACGCCGCCGCGGCACTGCAACGCCTCCTTCAGTCATTGCAGGCCGCCGGCAGGATAGGCCGTCCTGAGTCTGAACCGCAGCTACGCCCCATGCCCTTCCGGCCGCTGGCACGTACGTTTGCTTCGCGCGTCCTGGTGGTGGGGGCGGCCGCCGGGCAGGTGAAGCCGACCAGCGGCGGCGGCATCTACTACGGGTTGCTCTGTGCCGATATTGCCGCCGAGCACCTGTCGCAGGCGCTGGCAGAAGACGACCTTTCCGCCAGGCGGCTTGCTGCCTACCAGCAGCGCTGGCGGCAGAAGGTGGGGCGTGAGATTGTCCTTGGCCACCTGGCACGGCGGATTTACCAGAGGCTCACCGACGAGCAGCTGGAACAGCTCTTTGACATTGCTGCCTCGGAGGGCCTGCTCGATGCACTGGCAGAGGCCGAGGACCTGTCTTTCGACTGGCACGGTGCCGTCATCCGGCGGCTGCTCTCACACCGGGCGGTGCTGCGGGCGCTGGCGGTGGTGGGGCTGCCAGGCGGCTTCTGGCGGAAGTTCGGGTCGCTGTGAGGGGCGGCCGGCGGCAGGTGTATTACTTTACTACCAGGGCGAGGAGGTAAACTTGGCTCAATCAGGCTCACCAGGACTGGGTGAGGCGGCCGGGAGGTTCCTGGCCAGCCTGCCTTCCGGGGACAAGGCGACCCACCAGCAGGAGGTATACCGGTTTGTGCGCTGGTTCGGCTGGGAGCGGCCCTGCGCCAGCCTTACTCCGGCCGATGTGGGCAAGTATGCCGGGCAGGTCTCTCAGGCGGATGCCGATTTCAAGGTGAAGCTGGAGCAGGTGCGGGCCTTCCTGGCCTACGTCCGCAAACAGGGCTGGAGCAACACCAGCCTGGCGGCCCACGTGAAGATACGCCAGGGGCGCGGCCGCACGGCGGCGCCGGTCGGGAAGGCGAAGCGGCGGCCGGTGCCACTCACCCGGCAGGGCTACGAGGAGCTGAGGGCCGAGCTGGAGAGGCTGCGGGCGCGGAGCCTGGAGCTTGTGGCTGACATTCAGCGTGCCGCGGCCGACAAGGACTTCCGGGAGAACGCCCCGCTGGCGGCCGCCCGCGAGGAGCGCGGCCAGGTAGAGGGCCGCATTGCCGAGTTAACCGAGATGCTCGCCTCGGCTGTTATCATCGAGGAAAACCAGGCCCCCGGCCGGACGGCCTCGCTGGGGTGCGAGGTGGTGCTGCGCGACCTGGACTCCGGGGCCGAGGTCTGTTACACTCTGGTCGGCCCGCGCGAGGTGGACATCCCGGGGGGCAAGATATCAACCGAGTCCCCGCTGGGCCGGGCAATACTCGGTAAGACCGCCGGGGCCACGGTGGAGATAACGGTCCCGGCCGGCCGGATGCGTTACCAGGTGGTGCGGGTGTGCCGGTAGCCGGGGGCTTGGCGGCCTGCAGCCGGGAATAGTACAATGCATCAATCAAGCTCAAGGAGGGTCACATGGCGGAGCAGTCATCACCGGGGGGCTATACCGGCAGGATACTGAGGGTTGACCTCACCAACCGCCGCACCAGCGTGGAGCAGCCGGAGGACAGCTTCTACCGGCAGTACATCGGTGGCACAGCCCTGATAGGCTACTACTTGCTCAAGGAGGTGGCCCCGGGAATCGACCCGCTGGGGCCGGAAAATAAGCTCGTCTTCTCGGCCGGCGTGGCAACCGGGCTCCCGGCTGCCGGCTGCGGACGCAGCGGGGTCGGGGCCAAGTCACCGCTAACGGGGGCCTGGGGCGATGCCCAGGCGGGTGGTTTCTGGCCGGCCGAACTGAAGCGGGCCGGCTGGGACGCCATCATCATTGAGGGGCAGGCCAGCAGCCCGGTGTACCTTTCAATCAGGGATGACAAGGTTGAAATAAGGGATGCCTCGCACCTCTGGGGTAAGACCACCGCCGAGGTGCAGCAGATGCTCCAGGACGAGGCGGGCGACCCGCGGCTACGCGTCTGCCAGGTAGGGCCGGCCGGGGAGAAGATGGTCCGGCTGGCCGCAATTGCCAACGACATCAACCGCTACTACGGCCGCTGCGGGCTGGGGGCTGTCATGGGCTCCAAGAAGCTCAAGGCGATTGCCGTGCGGGGTACCGGCGCCCTCAAGACGGCTGACCCGGCGAAAGTCCGTGAGGTTGCCGGCACCATTGCCGACATCGCCAAGCGCTTTATGGGCGGGTTCACCGCCTACGGCACGAGCGGCGGCGTTCCCGGCCTGCAGGCAATGGGCATACTGCCCACGCTCAACTTCCGTGAAGGGCAGTTTGACCAGTTCAACAACATCAGCGGCCAGACGATGGCCGAGACAATTCTGGTAGATAAGGACAACTGCACGGCCTGTCCTGTCAACTGCAAGCGCGTCGTTGAGGTGGGGCCACCCTACAACGTGAGCCGCATTTACGGGGGGCCGGAGTACGAGACTATCGGCTCGCTCGGCTCGCTTTGCGGCGTGGGTGACCTCAAGGCGATTGCCTACGGTAACCAGGTCTGCAATGCCCTTGGCCTTGATACCATCGGCACCGGTACCACCATCGCCTTCGCCATGGAGTGCTTCGAGAACGGTATTATCGGCCCGGCCGATACCGGCGGGATTGAGCTTCGCTTCGGCAACGCCGGGGCAATGATGAAGATGGTGGACATGATAGGCCGCCGCGAGGGGATTGGAGATGTCCTGGCGGAGGGTGTGCGCCGTGCCGCCGAGAAATTCGGTAAGGGTGCCGAGCAGTTTGCCATGCACATCAAGGGGCAGGAATTACCGATGCACGACCCGCGCGGCAAGCGGGGGCTTGGCCTGGGCTATGCCACCTCGCCTACCGGCGCTGACCACATGCATAACATCCATGATACTGACATCCAGCGCGTCAACCCTACCATGAGCGAACTCGGCCTCCTTGAGGCACTGCCCCCGCGTGACCTGAGCGGGGCCAAGGTGAGGACCTTCTACTACCTGACAAACTGGCAGCACTTCAAGAACTGCGCCATCACGTGCATGTTTTTGCCCTACACTCCCAGCCAGATGTGTGCCCTCATCGGCGGTGCTACCGGCTGGAACATCACGCCCTGGGAGCTGATGAAAGTGGGCGAGCGCGCCCTGGCCCTGGCCCGCCTCTTCAACGCCCGCGAGGGGCTGACCGCCCGGGATGACTACCTGCCGGAGCGGCTCTACGGTGGCGTCAGCACCGGCCCCCAGAAGGGCAAGGGGATGGGGCGCCGTGCTGTCAGGAGTGCTCTCAACACCTACTACGGCATGGCCGGCTGGGACCGGCGCACCGGTGCGCC
>CAZBPZ010000020.1:0-9807 GCA_964493955.1 uncultured Dehalococcoidales bacterium
CCGTTAGCTCAGCTGGCAGAGCACCTGACTTTTAATCAGGGTGTCGCAGGTTCGAATCCTGCACGGCCTACACTCCCATCCAGGTAGGTAAGGTGCCTGCCCAAGTAAGCGCCGGTGCAATTCCTGCACGGCCTACACTCTCTTCACAGGTCTTCCTGCTCGCAGTCCGGTATTTTCCGATGTCTTGGGCCTGAGCCGTTCTTGCCACGTACCCGCCGGCCCCTGTGGCCCCGGGGATGCCCCGCGGAGTACGAGACACCTGCCCCATTTGTTGTGCCCCGTGGTCCTTTTTGA
The DNA here is from genome assembly GCA_964493955.1 of uncultured Dehalococcoidales bacterium. GTDB lineage: Bacteria > Chloroflexota > Dehalococcoidia > Dehalococcoidales > Fen-1064 > CAZBPZ01. Next base: position 295 of record CAZBPZ010000020.1, read on the forward strand.
CCGGTTGCCGCAGGTGCCGGGCGTATCGTAATATGGCGCAGGGCGGAGTGGCCTGACATACTTCACAGGGGGTGAGAATGGCACCGGCAGACCCAGGGCTGGAGCAGCTATGCATCAACACGATTCGCTTACTGGCAGTTGACGCGGTGGAGAAGGCCCGGTCCGGCCACCCCGGCACACCGATGGGGGCCGCACCGCTGGCCTACATTCTCTTCGACCGCTTTCTCAAGCACAACCCGGCCGACCCGGCCTGGCCAGACCGTGACCGTTTTCTCCTGTCCTGCGGTCATGCCTCAACTCTGCTCTATGCCCTCCTGCACCTTACCGGTTACGACCTGAGGCTGGACGAGCTTGAGCAGTTCCGGCAGTGGGGCAGCCGTACCCCGGGGCACGTTGAGCACGGCACGACCCCGGGGGTGGAGAGTACCACCGGCCCGCTCGGCCAGGGTTTCGGCAATGGCGTGGGTATGGCCATCGCCGAGAGGTGGCTGGCGGCCCGTTTCAACCGGCCGGGGTATGAGATTATCAACCACTATACCTATGCCCTCGTCTCCGATGGCGACCTGGAGGAGGGTATCTCGTCCGAGGCAGCTTCGCTGGCCGGCACCCTGCGGCTGGGCAAGCTCGTTTACCTTTACGACAAGAATGACATCTCCATTGAGGGTGATACCAGCATCGCCTTCACCGAGGACGTGGCCCGGCGTTTCCGGGCTTACGGCTGGCATGTTGTCGGGCCGGTTGATGGTAACGACCTGCCGGCGGTGGAGCGGGCCATTGGCCTGGCAAGGCGTAACCTGGCCCGTCCCAGCCTCATCATCTGCCGCACCACCATCGGCTACGGTAGCCCCAACAAGGCCGGCCGTGCCGCTGCCCACGGCGAGCCGCTCGGGGCCGAGGAAGTGGAGCTTACCCGCCGCAACCTGGGCTGGCCCTACACCGGGCCGTTCACGGTGCCGGACGAGGTGCGTGACTACATGCGGCGGGCACTTGTGCGCGGCCGGGCCTGGCAGGGACGGTGGCAGGCCCGAATGGAGGCCTACCGGCGCGAGTTTCCCCGGCTGGCGGAGCAGTTCGAAGAGGCGCTGGCGGGTAACCTGCCGGAAGGCTGGGCCGCCGGGCTGGAAGGTCTCTTCGGCGCCGATGAGCCTCCGCTTTCCACCCGCGAGGCCTCTGGCCGTGTCATGAACGCCATCGCCGGGCGGGTACCGTTCTTCGTGGGCGGCTCGGCCGACCTGGCACCCTCCACCAAGACCTATCTCCACGGCCTGGGGGACTTTGGCGCGGCTGATTACAGCGGGCGCAACCTGCATTTCGGGGTGCGCGAGCACACCATGGGGGCCGTGGCCAACGGCATGGCCCTGCACGGTGGACTCGTCTCGTTCACGGGGACGTTCCTGGTCTTCTATGACTACATGCGGCCGGCGGTGCGGCTGGCAGCAATGATGGGGCTGAGGGTGGTCTTCCTTTTCTCGCACGATTCGGTTGGGGTGGGCGAGGACGGCCCGACCCACCAGCCGGTGGAGCACCTTCTGGGACTGCGCAGTGTGCCGGGGCTGGTGGTAATCCGTCCGGCCGATGCTAATGAGACGGCGGCGGCCTGGCGGGTGGCCCTGGAGCGCCGGCACGGCCCGACTGCCCTGGTGCTGAGCCGCCAGAAGCTGCCCCACCTGGACCAGACCAGGCTGGCACCCGCCTCCGGCCTGGAGCGCGGCGCTTACGTCCTGTGGGAAGCATCGGACAGGCCGGAGCTTATCCTCATTGGCACCGGCTCCGAGGTGCACATCGCCCTCGAGGCCGGGCGGCTCCTGCAGGAGCGGGGAGTAGCGGCCCGGGTGGTCTCGATGCCCTCCTGGGAGCTGTTTGAGGCCCAGCCGGCAGAGTACCGGCAGCGGGTGCTGCCGCCAGCGGTGACGGCCCGGATTTCAATTGAGGCCGGCCTTACCCTGGGGTGGGAGCGTTACGTCGGTGGGCGTGGCCGGGCCATCGGTGTTGACCGCTTCGGGGCCTCGGCCCCCTGGAAGGTGGTCTACCAGAAACTGGGGCTTACCGCCGGGCGGGTGGTGAACGAGGCACTGAAAATGCTATCAGCGGGGCAAGGATGAAGCACAGGGTAGCGCTGGCGGCCGACCACGGGGGGCTTGAGCTCAAGCGTGAACCGGCTAAGGTGCCGGGGATTCGTGCCTGCATCTGCCGTGATACCCGCGATTGAGCGGAAGTTCACCGGCGGCAGTGCCGGCGGGGGCCGGGGCTAGCGCTTGGCTTCTGGCAGGCCCGCTTCCGGCCGGGGGTAGCGGAGGCGGACCGGTATGCCCAGCCGGCGGAACGTGTAGACGGCCCAGACCACCGTTGCCATCAGCCCCAGGGTGTCTGCTATCGGGAAGCTCATCCACAGGCCGGTCAGCCCGAAGAGCGGCGGCAGGATAAAGAGGGCCGGCAGCAGGAAGAGTATCTGCCGGGCGGAGGCCAGCACCAGCGAGGGCAGCGCCTTGCCAATTCCCTGGAAGAAGAAGGCGGTTGCAATCTGGAAGCCGACGGCAAAGAGCAAAGCCCCGAAGATACGCACTGCCCCGGCACCCATTTGCAGGAACTCCGGGTCAGGGCTGAAGACGGCGATTATGACCTCCGGCCTGACCAGGATGACCACCCACCAGAGCAGTCCCCAGGCAGTAGCAGCCAGCCCGGCCTTCATCACGACCTCGCCGACGCGGGCGCGCTGACCGGCACCGAAGTTGAAGCCCACCAGGGGCATCATGCCCTGGCCGATGCCGGCGCACGGCATGACGATGAAGCTGAGCGAGCGGAAGACCACCCCCATCACCGCCAGTGGGAGCGTGCCGAAGGTAGCTGCCGTGCGGTTGACCACCACCATCACGATTGAGCCGGCAAGCTGCTGGAGGATGGCCGCAATGCCGATGCGGTAGATGGCAACCAGTGTCCGGATGTCAGGTACGAAGTGGCCTGGCCGGAAGTGGTAAGAGCTGCGCCCGGACAGGAAATAGCCCACCAGTATCAGCGTACCGGTCCCGCGCCCGATGACAGTAGCTATGGCGGCCCCGGCCAGTCCCATCTCGGGGAACGGTCCCAGGCCGAAGATGAGTAGCGGGTCCATGATGATGTTGACCACGGCGGAGACTATCATGATGGAGCTGGCAAAGACCGGGTTTCCCTCGGCGCGGACGGTGGCATTGACCACCAGCGGGAAAAATGCCAGCGACGCCGTGATGACCAGCACGTACATGTACTCCCGTGCCAGTGCCAGCACCGGGCCACTGGCCCCGAACAGGCTGAGCAGGGCGTCAAGGATGGGCAGGCAGATGGGCGCCATGGTAGCCCCGATGACGAGACTGAGGGTTATGGCAACGCCGGCGGCGTGGCTGGCACCATCACGGTCGCCGGCCCCCAGCCGGCGTGATATCAGCGAGGCGGCCCCGGCCCCGGTGCCGAAGGCGATGGCCATGAAAATCATCATCAGCGGGAAGGACACCGTCAGGGCTGCCAGGGCTTCCGGCCCCAAACGCCCCACGAAAATGGCATCTACAATGTTGTAGCTGGAAGCCACCATCATGGAGACGATGGTGGGTCCGGAAAAGCGGAACAGCAGTTTCCAGATGGAGTCCTGCCCCATGGACTGGATGCGGCGGGCAGCGGCTGCCGCTTGCCTGGTACGGCGGGCTGTTACCGGGGTCTCCACTGTTTTGCCTTGGGCCGGGTCGTTCATCTCATCCTGCCGACGAGGTCGTAGAGGGTGTGCAGCGAGGCGGAAAGACGCTCCAGTTCCTCCTTGGTCAGGTCAGACAGGCTGGCACGGATTGCCTGGCGAATTGCCTGCTCGTATTTCTCCAGGGCATTACGGCCCCCGGCGGTCAGCCAGATGTTGATGGTACGCCGGTCATGCTCGTCGTGCTGGCGCTCTACCAGCCCGGCCTCCGCCAGCCGGTCGAGCAGGTGGGTCATCTGTGGGGCCGGTATCTGCAGCCGTTCGGCGATACCGGTAATGTTCAGCCTGCCCTCGGCCTGGAGTGTCTTCAATACCTCAAGCTGGGGCGGAGAGATGCCCGGCTCCAGGCCGCTGGCAGTCTTTATCAGCCGGCGGCGGATGCCACGGCCCACCAGCGGCAGGATGGTGAAGAGTTCCTCGGCGACCCGCTCCGGCAGGGTGGCTGGCATGATGACCTCCAGAAACAGTTACAATTATAAATATTTTGTTTTGATAAGTAAAACATAGGGCCTGCTGATGATTACGCCAGCGTGTACCACGTTACATTACAGGTATTTTTCTGGACAGGTAAGAGCCTGTCAGCGGCCGGTTGCTGGCCTGGCGTGGGCCTTGCGGGCTGGTGGCGGCTGGCGTATAATCCGCCGGTGAGTGTGATACGTTTCTGGCCCGGGTGAGCAGCATGGAGGCGATTTCCTTCCCCCGCAGCATCCTGGTGGAGACCACACTGCGCTGTCCGGCCGACTGTATCATCTGCCCCAACAAGAAGGTGGTGGACCGCCCCCGGGACATGCCCTGGAGGCTCTTTCGCAAGGTGGTGGACGATTGCCGGGGGCAGGGGCTGGAAGAGTTTCACCCCTTCATCAACGGGGAGCCGCTGGCGAGCCCTTACCTGGAGGCGGCCCTGGCTTACCTGGCGGTGGCCCTGCCGGAGACGGCGGTCCACATCTATACCAGTGGGGCCCTGCTCGATGAGCGCATGGCCGGCGTGCTGCTGCGCTCCGGTGTGCGGGCGGTGCATTTCTCGGTGGACGGCGCTACCCGCCAGACCTACGAGGCGCACCGGCGGGGGCTGCACTTTGATGAAGTCCTGGCCAATATCAATACCTTCCTGGGGCTGGTACGTTACCAGCATGCCGGGGTGAGCACCCGGGTTGTCATGACGCTGACCCCGGAGAATGCGGCCGAGGAGGCGGCCTTCCGCCGCTACTGGGAGGGGCGGGTGGACGTGGTGGAGGTGCTGCCCAGTGACGGCCGCGGTGGTGAAGGGCGTGCCCCTGCCTTTCGTGACGGGCGCATGATGGGATGCCTTCACGTGCCGTGGCGCACCTACGTGCTCTCGGACGGGCGGGTGGTGCTCTGCTGCAAGGACTGGGCTGGCTACACCGTGCTGGGAAACGTGGCCGAGGCCTCGGTGGCCGAAATCTGGAACTCGCCGCGCTACGTCCAGCTACGCCGGGAGATAAGCCGGGGTGACTTCAGCCACTCCGAGGTCTGCCAGCGCTGCCAGGCGGACGCGCTTTAGTCATCCGGCCGCGGGCGCTTTACCAGCAGCAGGATATGCCGGTCCGGTATTTCGTGGCGGCCGGCAATCTCGTGGCGGTGCGCTTCCACCAGTGAGTCGATGCAGTCCGTCACGCCGGGGAGCTCGGTGCCGTAGTCGTGCAGTCCCAGCACGCCGCCGCTCACCAGGTGTGTCCAGGCGAGGCGGAAGTCGCTCCGGATGTGGTCCAGGTCGTGGTTACCATCTATAAAGGCGAAGCAGAAGCGTTGCTCCGGGGGAAAGGTGACTTTCATAGAGTCCTGGCAGATGGTGACGATGTTGTTACAGCGGCGCGTCGTCTCCCGGTAAACGTCCCGCTGGGGGCGGCCTTCCAGGAAGGCCAGGTAGATGCTGGCCATGGTGGTGCCGTCGGGCATGGGGGTGGTATCGGCGGCCGGCTCGAAGATGTCGATGGCGAAGACGCGCTTGCCGTGCTTCCGGGCGAAGCGGGCCAGCTTGGCGGTGCCACCCCCCATGAAGGCCCCCACCTCGAGCAGGTCACCGGGCAGGCGGTAGATGTGCCGGGTGCGCAGAAAGTCAATCAGCACCTCGTAGCCGACGAAGTCGGGCAGGGGTTTCGGGTGGGGTAGCAGCTTGGCGAGGCGGCGCAGGGCGGTGCGCACGGCAGGCCTCAGAGGTAGGCGTTGACGGGTAGCTCGGAATCGGCCAGGGCGGCCAGGATGACGGCTGCCGCTGACCAGGTGGTCGTCTCGCCCGGCGGGTAGATTTCCTCTTCCGGCAGCCGGATGCCGGTATAGAAGCCGGAGTTGCTGTCTTGAAGTTTCAGCACCCACTCCAGCAGTGTCCTGGCCGGCTGCCGCTCCCCCAGGCTGGCCAGGGCCATTGCCAGCTCGCAGGTCTCGGCCACCGTCACCCAGGGCTGGTCCAGCGAGCAGCGGCACCCCCAGCCGCTGATGACGAACTCGCCCCACCCCTGCCGGAGGCGCTCGGTGGCCTCGCGCCCCGTGATGACCCCGTTGAGTACGGGGTAGTACCAGGTCATGGCGTAGCCGCGGCGGTTGTCCCCGTGGACGTCAAACAGGTCAGGCCGGGTGCGGATTGCCTGCCCCAGCCGGGCGGCGGCCTGCTGCCATTCTGGCCGGTCATACCCGGCAGCGGCCGCCAGGTGACAGGCGTTTGTCAGGCTGCGGAAGATACTGCTGCAGGCTGCCAGCGGGGCACTGGGCCAGGGATTGCCGTCACAGTCGCGCGACCAGTAGATATGCCCTTCCGGCTGCTGCAGGCCGAGCGTGAAGCCAATGGCCCTTTCCAGCACCGGCCACATCTCTTTAATGAAGGCGGTATCGTGGGTGATGAGGTAGTGGAGGTAGAGGCCGGTGGCGAGGTAGGCGCTGTGGTTGGCGTCTTTGCAGAGTTCCTGTGGCTGGCCGTCGCGGTAGGCGTACCACCAGCTGCCGTCATCGTTCTGCACCCCGGCCAGCCAGCGGTAGGCACGCTCGGCGGCGTCGGTGTGGCCGGCCAGGTCAAGGGCCATGGCGCACTCCACGTGGTCCCAGGGGTCTACCGGGCCGCCGTGGTACCAGGGGATGGCCCCGCTGGCCAGCTGGTGCGAGGCAATGCTGGCCCCCGTCCTGTCTACCAGCCGCCGCAGTCCGTCCGGGCCCGGCACGCGGTCAAGCACCGGTCGCCTCCACCTTGCGGGCATACATGACGACGCTCTTACCGAGGACGGGGTCCAGCAGGCGTTCCAGGAGGCGGACCGGCCGCCAGCCGTGCTCGATATCCCAGACAAGGAAGCGGTGGTACAGGCGTGGCAGCCAGGCCTGCTCGCGGTCAATGCCGGCCAGGCAGCGCAGCAGCCAGTAGAAGAAGTGAAGGGCATGGCGGCGGCGGACGGCAAAGACCCTGAGGCCGTGGCGGCGCAGCAGCGAGGTCAGCTGGCGGGCACGGTACTTGCGGACATGCCCGCCCGGCCTGTGATGGTAGGCCGGTGAGATACGCCAGTAGATGGCCTCGCTGAGGAAGGTGGGCACGCTGACGGCCAGCGTGCCGCCCGGCTTCAGCACCCGGCGCAGCTCCTGCAGGGCCCTGGAGTCATCCGTCAGGTGCTCCAGCACCTCGCAGCAGATGATTTTGTCAAAGTAATCGCCGGGGAAGGGCAGGTGCAGGGTGTCTGCCTGCAGGACAAGCCACCGGGCGCGTGCCTGGCCGACGTCTTCAATCAGGCAGAGGAGCGAGTGTGTCCGGGCGGCGTTTTGCCGGTCGATGTCCAGGGCGTAGACCGTGCAGGCGGCTTCCTTGCAGGCCTGCGAGGCATGACGTCCCTGGCCGCAGCCCACGTCCAGCACGCGTTCGCCGGGCCGGATATCGAGCAGCGAATACTCAACTGTCAGCACCGGAGTACTTCCTCGTACACCTCGACCGTGCGGCGGGCTGTCTGCCGCCAGCTGAAATGCTCCTCCACCCGCCGTCGGCCCGCCTCGCCCATGCGGCGCCGCAGCTCCTCGTTACCGAGGAGCGTTCGCAGCGCGGCGGCCAGGGCGTCCGGGTCGGCGCTGGGTATCAGGATACCGGCCCGGCCGTCTTCGCCCACTACCTCCGGTAGTGCCCCGGCCCGGGTGGAGATTACCGGCAGCCCGGAGGACATTGCCTCGGCGGCCGGCAGGCCGAAGCCTTCGTGCAGGGAGGGGACCACCGCGATGTCGGCGGTGGCATAGAGCCGGGCAAGCTCGGTGCGCTCAATCCGGCCGGTGAAGGTAACGCGGTCCTGCAGTCCGTACTCCCTGGCGAGGCGTGAAGGCTCGGCGTCGGGCGAATTATTGCCAACCACGGTAAGGCGGGCATCGGTCTCGTCCTTGATTTTGACCAGTGCCTGCAGCAGGAAATTGAGGCCTTTGGTGCGGCCGTTGCCACTGCTGACCATGATGAGGCGTTGTGGCTCCCGCGGCAGGCTGTCGTGGCGGAAGAACTCGGTGTCCACTCCGTTGAGGATGACACGAATCTTGTCACGGCTGACCTTCATGAGGCGGTGGATATCCCGGGCCGAGCGTTCGGAGACGGTGATAATGCGGTCCAGCCGGGGTGAGACCTTGTGCTGCATGCCGACGAATGAGTAGAAGCGGCGCAGGCGGAAGCGTTGCCACCAGTTCGGGGCCTGCTCCAGCTCAATCTGCCGGTCGATGGCGATGGGGTGGTGGATGGTGGCCACCACCGGCAGGCCGAGACGCTCTTTCATCAGCAGCAGCCCGCTGGCAAGGCACTGGTTATCGTGAATGATGTCAAACGGTAGCTCCGGGAGGATGGCGCGCAGGTAACGATAGGCGCGGATGCTGAAGGTAAAGGGCTCGGGAAAGGTACCGGCACAGGTGGCGGCGAACTCGTAGAGGCGCAGCGGGGTGTTGATGCGCCGCAGCTGCCGGGGGTCGCGGATGGGGGCGTCGTAGAGCATCAGGCTTTCAAGCCGGTGCAGGGTAATGCCTTCGGCCAGTTCCGGGTAGGGTGGGCCGGAGACCACGTGGACCTCGTGCCCCAGCCTCTGCAGCTCCCTGGAGAGATAGAAGATGTAGATGCCCTGCCCGCCGCTGTAAGGGTTGCCCCGGTATGTCAGAAGGCATATCTTCACGACGGTACGCGCTCCCGGTACTGGTTGCGTAAAGCCCTGCCGGATACTGGTCTTACCGGGGACCGGGGGCTACTCTGGCCCCGCTGCCCGCGGTAGGCTACATAATACACTGGCGGTCGGCGTTGATGCAATACCCGGTGAGGGGTGTGATGCCCGTTCAGGTGGTAGAATGGGGGTATCGGCCAGGACGCGAAGGAGGCGTGTGCCATGGAATGCCACCGATGTCACCGCCAGCTTAGCGAGGAGCAGGCCTACGTGTACCAGGGCAGGGTCTTTTGCGAGGACTGCCTGATGGATACCGGGCTGTCAATGCGGGAGTGTGACCCCTGGGCCACCTACGTGGACAAGCGGAGCCGGGTGCAGCCGGGGATGAAGGCGGCGGAGAGCCTGACGGAGCCGGAGCGGGAGCTCTACGAGTTCATCCGTGCCCGGGGCAGGGTGAGCCGCCAGGAAGTAATTGATGGCCTTGGTATCAGTGAGACCGAGCTCAAGGTGCAGCTCGTACCCCTGATGCACGGCGACCTTGTTAAAGAGGTGGGGCAGCAGGGCGAGCTCTTCCTGATTCCGGTGGACTAGCCCGCCGTCCGGGCCACTCCCCGGTGCCAGGCTCTCTCGGCCGGTCCGCTGTGGTGGGACGTTTGACCCTGCTGCCGGGCCGGTGCTAACCTGCCG
>CAZBPZ010000020.1:9907-24743 GCA_964493955.1 uncultured Dehalococcoidales bacterium
CGGTCCGCTGTGGTGGGACGTTTGACCCTGCTGCCGGGCCGGTGCTAACCTGCCGATGACACCACGGCACGGGGAAAGGAGGCTGGAATGACACTGCCCGACTACTATCTGGGTGGCAAGGTGGCGCTTGTCACCGGCGCTAAACGCGGCATCGGGCGGGCGATTGCCCTCACGTTTGCCGAGGCCGGGGCCGACGTGGCCATCTGCGGGCGGACGCTGGCAGCGCTGGAGCCGGTGGCCGGGGAGATACGGGCGCGGGGACGGCGTGCCCTGGCGGTGCAGACCGATGTCAGCCGGAGGGCAGAGGTTGAGGCACTGGTGGAGCGGGTCGTCAGGGAGCTCGGGACGATTGACGTGCTGGTCAACAACGCCGTTATCTACGCCCGCGGCTCGCTGGTGGACCTGCCGGAAGAGGACTGGGACCGAACGGTGAACGTCGGCCTGAAGGGCTATTACCTGTGCGCCCAGGCGGTGGCCCGGGTGATGATGGAGAAGCGCCGTGGCAGCATCATCAACGTCTGCTCCACCGCCGGTATCCGCCCCACCGGCTGGCAGGGGGCCTACAGCGTCATCAAGGCCGGCGACGAGATGATGGCCAAGCTGCTGGCCGTGGAGCTGGCCGCCTATGGTATCCGTGTCAATGCGGTGGCCCCTACCGTCGTCAGGACGGAGAACACCAACGTGGAGCTGTTCCGCAATTTCATGGCGCAGCTGCCGCTGGGCCGGCTCACCGAGGTGGACGAACTGGCGGCGGCGGTACTGTTCCTGGCTTCGGATGCGGCCAGCTATATCAGCGGCCACACCCTGGTGGTGGACGGTGGCCGCATCAATACCTTCCCGCGGCCGGCCCCACCCCGTACCTAGCGGCTACTCCTGCGGGAGGATGATGACCTTCAGGCACTCGCCACCACCGGCCACGAGGCGGAACCCCTTGCCCGTCTCGGCCAGCCCCAGGCGATGTGTTATCATCTCCTCCACCGGCAGCCCCCCGGCGGCAATCATCTCCAGTGCCGCCTGGTGGTCGGCCGGGCTGCCGGCGTACGAAGTCGTCAGGGTGATGTCATTGCGCCAGAAGAGGTCGTTCACCGATAGTGGTAGCTCCACCCCGGGGTCGGTGGGGGCGAAGAAGAGCACCGTGCCGCCGCGGTCAACCGACGCCAGCGCCTGGTGAAAGGCCGGGGTGGCCCCGGTGCAGACGATGACGATATCGGCCAGGCGGCCGTTGTTGGCCTCGCGCACCCTGGCCGGAATGTCATCCCCGGCCTCAAAGACGTCGTTCGCCCCGAAGCGCTCGGCGGCGGCCAGGCGGTAGCGGCTGATGTCGGTGGCAATGATGCGGCCGGCCCCCTGCCGGCGGGCCAGCATGATGTGGAGCAGACCGGCCAGCCCGCTCCCCAGCACCAGTACCGTTAGCCCTGCCTGCAGGCCGGCCCGGCGTTGCCCCCGCAGCACGCAGGCCAGCGGCTCGATGAAGGTGGCCTGCTCGTAGGTCATGGTATCGGGCAGGTGGAAGGTGCCGCGGTCCACGTTGATGGCCGGCAGCCGCACGTACTCGGCGAAGCCACCGGGGTAGAAATTGGTGCGGCGCAGGGTCTCGCAGGTGGTGTGATGGCCGGTGAGGCAGTAGTGGCAGGTGTTGCAGGGCACGTGGTGGGCAGCACAGACCCGGTCGCCCACCCGGAAGCGGTCAACCCCTGCGCCGACAGCTACCACCTCGGCCCCGATTTCGTGGCCCAGCACCAGCGGGGCGCGGTCAAGGCGGTACCACTCCATCACGTCGCTGCCGCAGATACCGCTGGCCCGGACCCGGAGCAGCAGCTCGCCGGGGCCAATCTCGGGTACCGGCATCTCTTCCAGGCGGACGTCCCGGTTGCTGTACCAGACGGCTACCCGCATCATGCCACCCAGGCCGGTCAGGCACCTTTCTTCAGGCTGTTGTAGAGCGCCTCGGCTTCCTCGGGCGTGGCGTTACTGTGCACCAGGGCGCGGATGGCCTGGGCCATGGCTACCGGGTGCTCGTTCTGCCAGATGTTGCGCCCCAGGTTCACGCCGATGGCCCCGCGTTGCAACCCGTCATGGACAAAGTCAAAGACCTCCCGCTCGGTGTCCACCCGCGGCCCGCCGGCCAGTATCACCGGCACGGGGCACCCCTGGGCCACCTTCTCAAACTCCTGGCACCAGTAGGTCTTGACCACCCGGGCCCCGAGCTCGGCGGCGATGCGCGAGGCCAGCGCCAGGTAGCGGGCGTCGCGCTTTTCCAGCTCACGGCCCACGGCTGTTACCGCCATCACGGGAATGCCGTAACGCTCACCTTCGTTGACGAGCTTCGCCAGGTTGAGGAGTGACTCCTTTTCGTACTGGCTGCCCACGAATATGGAAATGCCCACCGCCGCCACGTTGAGGCGGATGGCCTCCTCCAGGCTGGTGGTGATGCCCTCGTTGGCGAGGTCGGCCCCCACCATGCTGGTACCGCCCGAGACACGCAGGATGATGGGTGGGGCGTTGTCCGGGTCCACGCAGTTCCGCAGTACCCCCCGGGTAATGAACAGGGCGTCTGAAAAGGGCAGCAGCGGCTCGATGGTGCGGCGCGGCTGCTCCAGCCGGTGCGTTGGCCCCTGGAAGTAACCGTGGTCCACCGGCAGCACCATGACACGGCCGTCCTTCTGTACCAGCCGGGCGAGGCGGTTGGCCATTCCCCAGTCCATTTCTTCCCTCCTGCGGCTGTGATAAGCGCCCACATTATACAACACGGGATGCTGTCCCCGTTAGGGGCTTTCGCGAGGGGCGCAGGCAGTCTATAATGGCTGAAGGGTACGTCTCCACGCCGGGGCCAGATTCCGGAACCGGGCCTGGCGCCTGGCAGGGTGGCGGTTGAAGAAGTGGAGACCTTCCAGGCTGGTTGCTGCGGCGAACATGACAACTGCTCCGGTTGTTGAAGTAAGTCACGTCCGTAAGAGCTTCGGCCGGCGCACCGTGGTGGATGATGTCTCCTTTACGCTGGAGCGGGGTGAGGTCTTTGGCCTCATCGGCCCCAACGGGGCCGGCAAGACCACCACCATCCGCATGATGCTGGACCTGGTGCGGCCCGATGCGGGCACGGTGCGGCTTCTGGGCCGCCCGCCCGATGAAGCGGTGAAGGACCACGTGGGCTACCTGCCGGAGGAACGTGGCCTTTACCTTAACCTGCGTGTGGAGGAGACACTCGTCTACCTGGCGACGCTCAAAGGGGTGGACCGCGCTGCAGCGGCACAGCGGGCCGGGGAACTGCTGGAGCAGGTGGGGATGTTACCCCACCGCGGCAAGCGGATAAAGGAGCTCAGCCGGGGCCTGAGCCAGTTCGTCCAGTTCCTGGTGACCATCATCCACCAGCCGGAGCTGCTGGTGCTGGACGAGCCTTTCGCCAACCTGGACCCGGTCAACACGGAGATTATCAAGGACATGCTGCGCCAGCAACGCCGGCAGGGGCGGGCCATCATCCTGAGCACGCACCACATGGACGATATTGAGGAGCTGTGTGACCGGGTGCTGATGATAGACAAGGGCAAAGACGTGCTGCACGGCCGCCTGTCCGACGTAAAGGCAGCCTACCGTGACAACTCGGTGCTGGTGGAGTACCAGGGCGAGCCGGGAGAGCTGCGGGGGGTGGTGGGCCGGCATGATGGCAACGGCTGGACACGTTTCTTCCTTGATGGCACTACCAGCCCGCAGGACGTACTGGCGCAGCTGGTGGCGATGGGGGTGGCCATCAGTCGGTTCGAGGTGGCCACGCCGTCGCTGCATGACATCTTCCTGCAGGTGGTGGGCCGTGAGTAAGACCTGGCTCATAATACGGCACGAGTTCCTGAACCTGGTGAAGCGGCGGGGCTTCATCGTCATGACGCTGGCCTTCCCGGCGGTCGGCTTTGCTGCCATCGGCATCTACCTGCTGGTGAGCGGGCTCGGGGCGGGTGCCCCGGCCGAGGTGCCGCGCGTTGGCTACGTGGACGAACTGGGCGGGTTTGAGGGCTTTGCCTCCCAGGGGAACATCACCTTTCAACCATACGCTACGGAGGAGCTGGCCAGGGCGGCCCTTCAGGCGGACGAGATTGACGAGTATTTTGTTATCCCGCCTGATTACGTGGCCAGCGGCCACATCTTCCGTTTCGTCACCAGGAAGGAGCTGGAGCCGCCGGAGGAGGTCTACAGGGCGATGCGTGCCTTCCTCCAGAACAACCTCCTGCGGGGAAAGGCACCACCCGAGATAACCGAGCGCGTGGCCGAGCCGCTCTTTCTGACAACTACCCGGCTGGACCCGGAGACGGGCGAGGTCGCACCTGACCAGGGTGGCTTTGCCTCGTTCCTGGCACCAATGGTCTTTGCCTTTCTCCTGATAACCTCAATTGGGAGCTCGTCAGGCTACCTGCTGCAGGGCCTCGGCGAGGAGAAGGAGAACCGCATCATGGAGGTGCTGCTCTCGTCGGTCTCGCCCCGGCAACTGTTGACGGGCAAGGTGCTGGGGCTGGGGGCGGCTGGCCTGCTGCAGGTGGTCATCTGGATGGGGGCGGTGGCAGTGCTGGCCCGGCTGGCTTCGGGTGTCATCGGCGGGGTGCTGGCGGCGGTGCGGGTACCGGATAACATGATGGCGCTGGGGATTGCCTATTATATCCTGGGGTACCTGCTCTTTGCTGTCATCCAGGCCGGCATTGGGGCCATCGGGAGCAGCGCCAAGGAGAGCCAGCAGATGGTGGTACTGCTGGTGCTGCCGGCGGTGCTGCCTTTCTACATCTTCCTCCTCTTCCTGCGGGAACACCCGGACCATGTCCTCAACACCATCCTGACGCTGATACCCGTCACCGCTCCGATGTCCGTCTTCATTCGCATGGGGCTTTCGGAGATTCCGGCCTGGGAGCTGGTGACGAGTATGCTACTGCTGGCGCTGAGTATCGTCGGGGGGGTGTTTGTGGCCGCCAGGGCATTCCGCGTATTTACCCTGATGTACGGGAAGACACCCGGCCTGCGCGAGATATTCCGCCAGCTCAGGCAGAGCTGACGGGTCGCCGCTGGATACTCCCGCCGAGGATATGGCTGTCGCCACTGCCATCCGCGAGCTTGTCCGGTTGCACCACCACCATGGTGACATTATCGTTGCCACCGAAGCGCGTCAGCCTCTGGCCGTAGATGGTCTCTTCCAGGCGCAGGTTACTCTGCTGGAGTGCCCTCAGGGCCAGGTCGTCCAGTCCCTGTCCGGCGTGCTCCAGCAGCACCTCGGTGATGGGGCGGTGTCGCTGGCTGCCCCGCAGCGAGAGGATGCCGTCGCTGGCGATGATGAAGTAATCACCGGGGGCCACCTCCAGCTCGATGGGCTGCAGGGTAGTATAGGGTGTGCCGAAGAACTCGCGGCCGCCCCTGATTTCCCGCAGTGTGCCGCTGGGGGAGCTACCGTGGAAGAGGAAGGTATCGCCGGCGATAAATGCCTGCGCCCGGCCGTTGCCGTCAAGCGAGATAAGGGTAAGGGTGGCCCCGTCATTCACGGGCAGGCGCCGGTTGAGGTCGTTGAGTATCTCTGCCAGGCTCGCCGTGCCGTCTTCCCGCAGGCGGCGGTCAAGACGCTCAAAAATGCGGCGCGAGGTCTCGGTGATGCCGGGCGGGTCCGAGACGGCGAAGATGCGCCGCGCCGGGAAGGCGTAGAGGCAATCGCTGTTGTAGATGAAGGGGTTGAAGCCGAGCATTGTCTCCACGAAGACGTTGTCGGCGCCGGGGTGCGTCCCGGCATTGAGTCCCGGCCCGGTGAGCAGGGGCCAGGTCAGGCGGCCAAGGCTGGCCGTCAGTGCGGCCCGGGCCTGGCTGAACTGCTGCCGCAGCGATTCAGAGACGCGCCGGGTGAAGCGTTCAAAAAGCTCCGGATGCCGCTCGAAGATTCCATCTTCGAAGACAGGGTTCAGCTGGAGCTCGTAGCGGTCGGTCAAGGTGTTGCCGGTTGCCTTTCTGCTGAGGATGTGGCGGCAGGCCTGGTGGTGACGCCTGGTGCTGAGGTCGGTCGGGATGGCTGGGCCGTGCCGGAGCGAGCTTGCCTGGACCGGCCGGGCGGTACCGGTGGGATGGTTCGGGCCGTGGTGATAGCGGTTCTCCTTGGCACGGCTAAGACCTACTTATTGTAGCGGT
Organism: uncultured Dehalococcoidales bacterium; assembly: GCA_964493955.1. GTDB lineage: Bacteria > Chloroflexota > Dehalococcoidia > Dehalococcoidales > Fen-1064 > CAZBPZ01. The sequence goes on from CAZBPZ010000020.1 coordinate 16,049, forward strand.
AAGGGGGCGCGGTTGCAAGGCCTTTCTTGTAGCGGCGGCGGCCGGGGAGTAGAATGGCCCTGCACGGCATAGCTGGTGCCACGGCCGGTATGAATATTGAGATTGGTATCATTGGCCTGCCGCAGAGCGGCCGTACTACCGTGTTCAGTGCCCTGACGGGCGGGCAGGCGGCCACGGGCCGCCAGCCGCGTGAGGGGGAGGCACATGTTGGGGTGGCCCCGGTGAAAGACCCGCGCCTCGAGCGGCTGGCGGGGGTCCTCAGGCCGGAAAAGGTGGTACCGGCGTCTATCTCGTATCTTGATGTCGGTGCCTCGGTAAAGGGCCTGGCCGAGGGCAAGGGCATCGGCGGCCGGCTGCTATCCCGGCTGAGCACGGTGGACGCCCTCATCAACGTGGTGCGGGACTTCCGCGATGAGCGCATCCCTCACGTTGAGGGGAGCGTGGACGCGGCGCGCGATATTGCTGCCATGGACCTGGAGCTGGCGTTTTCTGACCTGCTCATCGTCGAGCGGCGGCTGGGGCGTATCGCCGACTCCCTCAAGGGGGCAAAGCCGGACGAGCGGGCAGTCCTGCGGCGGGAGCAGGAGCTGCTGGAGAAGGTGCGTGCCGGCCTTGAGGCAGAGGTGCCGGTGCGACGGCAGGGGTTGTCCCCGGAGGAGTTGCGGCTCATCAATCACTTTCAGCTGTTGACCGCCAAGCCGATGCTGGTGGTGGTAAACATCGGTGAGGAAAGCCTGGCCGGGGCCGCCGCCATTGAAGAGCGGCTGGGGGCTTCGGCGGGCGGTCCGCCGGTGGTGGCCCTGTGCGGCAGGCTGGAAGTGGAGCTGGCCGGGCTGGACGAGGAGAGCGCCCGCACCTGGCGGGCTGAGTTCGGGCTGACGGTGTCCGGGCCGGAGCGGGTGGTGGCAGAGTCCTACCGGTTGCTGGACCTGGTGACATTCTTCACCGGGGTCTCCAGCGAAGTGCGGGCCTGGCCGGTGCCGGCCGGCACCCCGGCCCCGGTGGCAGCCGGCAAGATTCACTCCGACATGGAGCGCGGCTTCATCCGGGCCGAGGTCATCGGGGTGGACGAGCTGGTGGCCTGTGGCGGCCTGGCCGAGGCGCGCCGCCGCGGCCGGCTGCGCCTCGAGGGCAAGACCTACCTGGTGCAGGATGGTGACTTTATTACCTTCCTGTTCAACGTGTAGCTGCCGCTGGACTGCCCGGCTGCCGGTGCCTGCCTATCACGGTGTGGCTGTGTCCAGCCAGGCCAGGTAGTCCGGGTTGCCGCCGATGATGGGCAGGGCGATAACTTCCGGCACCTCGTAGGGGTGGTGGGCGCGTACCATCGCCACTACCTCGTCCAGCCGGGCAGCCCGTGCTTTCACCACCAGCAGTGCCTCGCGCTCTCTCTCCACGGCCCCCTGCCAGCGGAACACCGAGTCCACCGCCGGCACAATGTTGACACAGGCAACTTTTCCAGTCTCGACCAGCCGTCCGGCTAGCTGCTCGGCAGCGGCGGCGCTGCCGGTGGTGACCAGAATCACGACGTGGGTGAAGCCCTCAGCCACTAGACGGCTTCCAGCATCAGGTCCACGGCCCGCTTTGCCCTGAGCCTGATTGGCTCGGGCACCGTAATCTGCGGGGCCATGTCACGCAGTGCCCGGAGCACCTTCTCCAGGGTTATCTTCTTCATGTTGGGGCAGACGGCCCGGCTTGACGCCGGGATGAAGGTCTTGCCCGGGTTTTCCTTCTGCAGGCGGTGAATGATACCGCTTTCGGTGCCGATGATTACTTCCCTGGCGTCCGTTTCCCGGGTGAAGCGGCAGATGCCGCTGGTGCTGAGGACGGCGTCTGCCAGCTCAATCACCTGGGGGCGGCACTCGGGGTGTACCACAACTCTGGCCCCGGGGTGCTCCTGCCGGCGGCGCTGAATGTCCTCCGGCCGGATACGGACGTGGGTGGGGCAGTAGCCCGGCCAGAGGTGCAGTGTCTTGTCTGTCAGAGTGGAGACATAGTGCCCCAGGTACTGGTCCGGGACAAACAGGACTTCGTCCCCCTCGATCCGCTCGACAACCCTGGCGGCATTGGCGGAGGTGCAGCAGATGTCGGACTCGGCCTTGACGACGGCACTGGAGTTGACATAGCAGACGACGGTTGCCCCGGGCAGCTCTTGCTTCTTCTGGCGGAGGCGCTCGGCGGTTATCATGTTGGCCATGGGGCAGCCGGCGTGGGCATCCGGCAGGAGGACGGCGCGCTCCGGGCAGAGGATGGCGGCCGTCTCGGCCATGAAGTGTACCCCGCAGAAGACGATGACATCCGCCCCTGTCAGGGCGGCCTTCTGGCTGAGCTCCAGCGAGTCACCCACGAAGTCGGCAATATCCTGTATCTCCGGGCGCTGGTAGTTGTGCACCAGGAGGACGGCGTTCCTGCGCTGTTTCAGGTCCAGTATCTGCTCTACCAGGGCGGCGTCTCTACCTGTCATCTCTGCTCCGGGCGGGCGGCAGGACTTTCTCCCGGGGTGGCTGCCGGCCCTACCTCTATTGTATCACCCGCCCTTATCCTGCCGCCGTGGATGACACGGCCAAAGATACCCTCTTTTGGCATGACGCATTTGCCGACCTGCTGGAAGATGGCGCAGCCGGTGTGGCAGTTCTTGCCTATCTGCGAGACTTCCAGGACTACCTCCCGCCCGATGGAGAGCCGCGTGCCCACCGGCAGGGTGAAGAGCTCGATGCCCTCGGTGGTGATGTTCTCGGCGAAGTCGCCCGGGCCCACGTCATAGCCCAGGTCACGCATCTTCTGGATGCTCTCGGTGGCCAGGAGGCTGACCTGCCGGTGCCACTGGCTGCTGGCGTGGGCATCACTCTCCACGCCGTAGTTTTCCCTGAGGACAATCTCGGCCACCACTTCCTTGCGGGTGCCGGTGGTATCACTGCGGCAGACTGCTAGTACCTTTCCTTTCATTTCTCCACTGCTCTCCACTGCCGGTACCGGGTTCAGGCCAGTGGCCTGCCCGGTGCCTCCCTGCTTGTTATCGCTTCACCCCGCCCCGGTGACATGCGCAGCCTTATGAGTGGGCTGGCCGTGCCGGCGGTGCAGCTATCCATACTTTCCATAATGTTATGCAGCTTGGGTGTAGGCACGCTCACCACCAGCTCATCGGGTTGCCAGCCTTCGATGCGCCGCGCCGTGAAGTCACCCAGGGAAACGTTGATATTGCCAGTAGCGAGGGGATAGGTGATGGTGCTCCAGCAGAGGGAGCCCTCCATCTGGCTCGGCGGGAGGACTCCATCGTGATAGCGTGCCAGGCTGGTGAGGCGGCAGGCCTGCTCCGGGTTGCAGATGAAGAGCACCAGCGCCGGTTCTACCTTGGCTTTTTCCAGCGGGGCGAAGATGAGGTACTGGCCGTGGGCACAGGGAGGCGGGGCCTGCTTGAAGGTATGCCGCCGGGCACGGTGGGCGGCGGGCACCGTTTTCCACAGCTTCTCACTGTGGGCCAGGAAGCTGCAGATGAAGAAGTCTTCCACGGGACTTAGTGGGCCGAGGCCAAGGTTGCCGGTGGCGCCGCGGCAGGCCGAGTTGGCGCGGCTCAGGCTGATGACGGCACCGTGGCGGGCGGCCGAGGCGGCCCCGCAGGCGCGGTACTTCTGGCGGGTGCCGCTGGCGGCCGGCCGGTCGGAGAAGGCCACCGCCACCGGGCTGCCGTGCAGTCCGAGCACCCGGCGTAGTGTCTGCGAGTAGTCCTGGTACCAGCCGGCAGGGTTAGCATCAGCCTTCAGGGCTCCCATCTCCTACTCCGCCCCCTCAATTGTTCCCCCGCCGAGCACGATGTCACCGTCGTAAAAGACCACTGCCTGCCCCGGGGCCACGGCCGGCTGTGGCTCTTCAAGGGTGACAATCACGCCATTTCCTTCCTGCGGGGTTACTTCCGCCGGGACCTCCCGCTGGCGGTACCTTATTCTGGCATCACACCGGAGGGGTTCGTCAAGTTTATCACGGGCAATCCAGTTGAGGCGGCTCGCCCTGAAGCGCCGGAAGCTGGCTTCATCGCGCCGGCCCACCGTGATGGTATTGGCTTCGGGGTCAATCGCCAGCACGTAGAGGGGGCTGGGGCTGGCGATGCCGAGACCGTGGCGCTGGCCGATGGTGTAGGCGGCGATGCCGCGGTGAGTCCCGAGCACGCCGCCGTCACGGCTCAGGATGGGGCCGGGGCGGGTGGTCTCGGGGGCACGCTCGGCCACGAACCGGGCATGCCCCCCGGCGGTGGTGAAGCAGATGTCCTGGCTGTCCGGCTTGTCGGCCACCGGCAGGCCCAGGCGGCGGGCTATTTCCCTTACCTGTGTCTTGCCGAGCTGGCCCAGCGGGAACAGGGTGGCGGCCAGCTGGGCCTGGGTCATGGTGTAGAGGAAATAGGACTGGTCCTTGCTCCTGTCCGGGTGGCGCAGCAGGAGCCAGCGGCCGTTACGCTGGATGCGGGCGTAGTGGCCGGTGGCCAGCCAGCCCGCCCCGAGCTGGCGTGCCTTTTCCAGCAGGGCTTCGAACTTGATGTACTGGTTGCAGCGGATGCAGGGGTTGGGGGTACGGCCGCGGCGGTATTCCCGGACAAAGTCGGCTATGACGGTCTGTTCAAACAGGCTGCGGAAGTTGAGCACGTAGTGGGGGATGGCCAGGTGGCGGGCAACGCGCTGGGCGTCCCGGATGGTCCCCACCCCGCAGCAGCCGCCGAAACGTTCTACCTCACCATCGAGGTCGCGCGGCAGGAGCTGCAGGGTGACGCCAATCACATCATGCCCCTGTTCTTTCAGCAGGGCGGCGGCCACCGACGAGTCCACGCCGCCACTCATGGCAACCACGACCCGCTTTGTCACTGCGGCACCAGCCTCACTTTGCCCCAGACAGCCAGACGCTCACCCTTGATGATGACTCCCCCTTTGAGTCCGGCGATGCCGCGGGCAAGGTACAGCCCTTTCGGGATGTCGCCCTCCTCCGTGACAAGGTTGCCGATGGCGGTGGCGGCGGCATCGGCCAGGGCGGCACTGGCCGCCAGCACCACGGCGGCATCGGCCCGGCCCAGGCTGAGCGAGTGCCCCACCGTACCGGAGGAGGTACAGACGCCCAGCGGCGTATCTTCGGGGCTGATTTCAAGGGCGAGCCTGCCACTGAAGCGGGTCTGCCCGGCGTAGATACCCACCAGGCGCTTCCGGCGGCTCTTGATGAAGACATCCCCCCCGTTCTCTACAATGACCTCCGGGGTGCGGGCCAGCAGCGCCCGGCCGACACGCTCGGCGATGGCACCGGCTACGGCGGCCATCGGGCCGACCCCGGCCGCAGAGGCCGCCTGTGCCATCTCTTTTACTATCCCGGGGGCATCTTCTCCCACCGGGAACGGCTCCAGGGCCACGGCGAAACCGGGGTGCTGCTGGATGTACTCCTCGATCAAGCCGCGCTCTCGCAGGACGGCCTGCCGGGCCTCTTCTTCAAGGTTACGGCGGGCACGGATGTAGAGGTCGGTCTGCTTGATGACCACGCTGAAGGAGACCAGGTCACGGTCAGGCGACCAGAGGCGGTAGAACCGCGGCTCAAACATGGGTGTAAGGGCGGCTAGTACTGGGGGGCTTCGGTCTTGATGGTGCCGCGCCGCAACCCCGCCAGGTAGTCTATCTGGCCGGTGTGCAGAGCCAGCTCGGTGCTGACGCGCGCCAGCAGCTGGCCGATGGTGTCCGGCGAACGCTCCGGCCGCACCGGCTCCAGCATCTTCTCCGGCGTCAGGCTCTCCAGCAGGGCCAGCGTACTCTGGCGCACCGCCGCTGTATATTCCAGCAGCGTTTCAAGCCGGGGGGCCGGCCAGCTTGCCAGCTGCTCGGCCGTGTAGCCGAAGCCGGACTCCCGCGCCGGGGTGCCCAGTTTCCCTGCCCACTCCTCGTACACCTCGGGGCGGCGCTGGATAACACGGGTAAAGAAGTAGTCCTCCACCCGGGTCATGTGCCAGATGATGAAGGCAATACTGTTGCAGCCCGGGGCCGGGCTCCAGGTGACGTCCTCCTGTGAGAGCCCCTCGAGGGCACGCTTCAGGTAGCTCTGGCTCTGGTTGAGCGAGTACTGGACCATCTCCTTGGCGTTCATCCAAACGGACCTCCCGCGGTTCGCTGCGGCCAGGGTCTATTCTAGGTGGGGGGTGGGGTGGTGTCAAACCGGGTGCCCGGTGGCGGTGCCTTCTGTGCCGGCCGCACAATGAGCCGCAGCCTCTTCTGGCCGACGACCACCACCCGGCTCCCCGGCGCTATCCGGCCAGAGGCGGCCCTGGCCTGCCAGAGCTCGCCACCGATTCTCACCTGGCCGGTGGGGGCCAGGTACTCCACCGCTTCGCCTTCTGTGCCCAGCATGGTGGCGAGGCCGGGCGCCGGGGCAGCCCGCAGCGCCCTGACACTCTTGCGGTAGGTGATGACGTCGGCCACGAGGATGGCCAGCCCGACCGGGGCTATCACCCAGGGCGGCAGTTCCACCCCCAGCGCCGGCAGGCCCCACAGCACGACGGCCACCAGGGCGCCCTCCTGCAGGGTGGTGCTGATAATGCGCCAGACAAGGAACAGGCGGTTGCTGTGTTGCTCCATCTGTTTCCATTATAGCAGCGGCAGACTGGCCGGCGGCGATTGCGGGCCGGGCGAGGCCGGTGCTATAATCGGGTCAGCCTTCGGGGGACTCAACCATGAAGCTGTCCAGAGAAGAGGTGCTGCACATCGCGCGGCTGGCCCGGCTCGGCCTGAGCGAGGAGGAAGTGGAACGGGCCCGCGGGCAGCTCTCCAACATCCTGGAGAACTTCGAGGTGCTGCAGTCGGTGGATACCACCGACGTCCCCCCAACGGCGCAGTCGCTGGCGCTGCAGAACGTGATGCGGCCGGATGAGCCGGGCGAGTCCTACCCGCGTGAAGATATCCTGGCCAACGCCCCGCAGCAGGCCGAGGGGTACATCCGTGTCCGTGCCGTGCTGGAGTGATGGCTGTCACCTGCCGGTCCGCACACCCGGGTGGGCAGTGCTATCACCGGCCCGTTCTCGCTGCAACTGACCTGAGGGGAGCCTAACCTTGGCAAGCGACGGTAACGCAATGACCATTCGCCAGGCCAGGTACCTGCTGGAGAGCCGGCAGCTTTCGGCGGTGGAGCTGACGAGGCGCTATCTGGAGCGGATTGAAGAGGTGGAGCCGCGGGTGCGGGCGGTGGTCACGGTGACGGAAGAGATGGCGCTGGAGCAGGCGCGGGCGGCCGACAGAGCGCTGGCGGCCGGAGAGGGTGGACCGCTCACGGGGGTACCGGTGCTGCTCAAGGACAACCTGTGCACCCGCGGCGTGCGCACGACCTGCTCCTCGAGGATGCTGGAGAACTTTGTACCGCCGTACGATGCCACCGTGGTTGAGAAGCTGAAGGCGGCCGGGGCGGTCGTCCTGGGTAAGACCAACATGGACGAGTTTGCCATGGGCTCGTCCACCGAGCATTCGGCCCTGTTTGCCACGCACAATCCCTGGGACCTGGCGCGGGTGCCGGGGGGTTCCAGCGGCGGCTCGGCGGCGGCGGTGGCGGCCGGAGAGGCCGTCTATGCCCTGGGTTCGGACACCGGCGGCAGTATCCGCCAGCCGGCCGGTTTCTGCAGTGTGACCGGTCTCAAGCCCACCTACGGCCGGGTGAGCCGCTACGGGCTGGTGGCCTTTGCCAGCTCGCTTGACCAGATAGGACCGCTGACGCGCGACGCCCACGATTCTGCCCTGGTGCTGAATGCTATCGCCGGGCACGACCGGCGTGACTCCACCTCGGCCCCCGACCCCGTGCCCGACTTCACCGCTGCCCTGACGGGTGACATCAGCGGGCTGAAGATAGGTGTTCCCGGAGAGTACTTTGTTGAGGGGATGCAGCCGGAGGTGGCAGCGGCTGTGCAGGGGGCTATCGGTCGGCTGGGGGAGCTGGGGGCCGTCATCGACCGCGACGCCTCGCTGCCGCTTACCCGGTTTGCCCTGGCCGTTTACTACATCATTGCTCCTTCCGAGGCTTCGGCCAACCTGGCCCGGTACGATGGCGTCAAGTACGGCTACTCGTACCAGGAGACCAATAGCATGTGGGAGGCGATGGACGGCACGCGCCAGTACGGTTTCGGGCCGGAGGTCAAGCGGCGCATCATGCTCGGCACCTACGCCCTCTCGGCCGGGTACTACGACGCCTACTACCTCAAGGCCCAGAAGGTGCGCACCCTCATCCGCCGCGAGTTTGACGCTGCCTTTGAGAAGTACGATGTGCTGGTGACACCAACCTCGCCCACCGTGCCCTTCCGGCTGGGTGAGAAGCTGGACGACCCGTTGCAGATGTACCTGGCGGACGTCTGCACGCTGCCGGTCAACATTGCCGGGCTGCCGGGAGTATCGGTGCCGTGCGGGTTCGTAGACGGCCTGCCGGTGGGGATGCAGATTATCGGTAGGCCCTTCGACGAGGCGACGGTGCTGCGCGTGGCTGATGCCTACCAGCGCGTGACCGACTGGCACAAAAAGGTGGCCGAACTCGGGTAGTTGCCACCCGGCCGGACCCCGGTGACCGGACGGGAGGGCGGGGTCTCCGGGGGAGGTAGCAGTTCCTTCGCCGGTACCGCCCTCTTACTGACAGGCAGGGCGGGAGTGCCCATGTTGAACCGGCCAGTCGTAAGGTGCTATTCTGGTCATACCTACCCGCAGCG
>CAZBPZ010000021.1:0-12919 GCA_964493955.1 uncultured Dehalococcoidales bacterium
ATTTCCAGCACCACCATGATAAGCATGATGATACCCAGCACCTTGCCCAGCAGCAGGAGCGTGGCCAGGGACCACTCACGCAGGGCAGCCAGCGGGGCTGGCCGCGCCAAGTCAACCGCCACCGCCGGCACGCCCACCGCCGTGTCCCCCAGGAACGGGGCAATGGCCAGTACTGTCAGGACAGCGGCCGCAATGCGAATCAGCGTAATCCTGACAATACCAATACCGGAACGGTGCTGGATAACACCCTCCACGATGAGGTTGTGGCAGATAAGGGTAAAGACGGCAATCAGCGTCATCTGGCCGGTGGTGAACGGGATGACACTCATGCTGGCAATACAGGCGTAGATGTTGATGAGCATACCCGCCATAATCGGCAGGGCCGCCTCAGCCGGCAGGTGCAGCCAGCCCATCACAGGACGAAGCACCACGTTGGCCGGCTGGAGCCAGCCGCCCCACTGCAGCACGGCAACCGCGAAAGAGACGGGCACCACAATCTTTGCAATCCAGAGAAAGCTGCCCCATCCCTTCCTGATACCACCGGCAAACCCGGCCCTTAACCTGGCACGGCTATCAGACATGGCGGAAGGCCAGACCATTATACGCCAGAGGGACAGCCGGCACCATCCGCCGGTTTGACAGCCGCCGGCCCCACCGCTAAACTGGGCGGTACCTGTTGACCTCGCCACACGGCAGACAGCAGCAGAAAGGAGCCCTCATGATAGTTGATGTTCACTACCACTACATGAGGCTGCCACAGGACGAGAGCGTGGCCCGGACGATGGTCCAGCGGTTCCTCAACGATGCCTCCGGCCTGGGTGTGACCGCCGACCTCGAGGCCGTCTTACCCCGCTACCGGGACTACATCGATGACCCGCAGTGCGACAAGCTGGTGCAGCGCATGGACGAGAACGGCATCGACATAACCGCCATCTGCGTGGTGGACAACTTCAGCCTGGGTTTTGATGACGAGCGTGTCCTGCGCTACAACCAGCTCTGTGCCGAGGCGGCGGCCCGGCACCCCGGTCGCCTCATTGCCCTGGCCGGGGTTGACCCGCGCCGCCCCCAGGCCCCGGCCATCTTCCGGCGCTGCATCAGCGAGTTCGGCATGAAGGGGCTGAAGTGGCACCCGGACAACGGTTACTACCCCAACAGCCCCGAAGCCTACGCCGTCCTGCAGGTGGCCGCCGAGCTGGGAGTGCCCCTGCTGACACATTGCTCGCCCCTGCCGGGGGAGTCCCGCGCCAAGTACGCCGACCCGCTGCACCTGGACGATATTGCGGTTGACTTTCCCGGCCTGCCGGTGATTGCCGCCCACATGGGCATGCTCTGGTGGCACAACTGGGCCGCCCTTGCCCAGCACAAGAAGTCCATCAGCGGTGATATGGCAATGTGGCAGCTACTGGCAACCGGCAAGCCCCACCTCTTCCGCCGCTACCTCCGGGAGATTGTGGACATCGTGGGGGCAGAACAGGTCCTCTTCGCCACCGACGGGCCGGTCTTCGAGCCCCTGGTCCCCAACGCCGACTTCGTCAGCCTCATGAAGGGGTTACTAGAGAAAGGTGACGATGGCATTGCCTTCACGGCCGAAGAGGTGGACGCCATTTTAGGTGGTAACGCCGCCCGTATCTTCAAACTGAGGTAGGTTGTGCTACACGGAGGGTTACATGGCATTCAGGTACACGCTAGATGAGGCAACCGAAAAGGCGCTCGACCTGATGGCGCGGGGCTATCACTGAGGGCCGAGCGTCCTGCAAGTTATGTGGGAATCAGAAGGCCTCGGCAGCCCGGACGTACTTTGGGCCAGCACCGCCTTCACCGGCGGCATCGCCGGCCAGCAGGCGGCGCCCTGCGGGGCCCTCTCCTCGGCGGCGGTCTGCCTGGGGCTGCGGCACCGCTGTGACCCGTCCGAGCGTGAAAGGGCCAAACGCGGCCGGGAACTGGCCCGCCGCCAGGCATACAGGCTCGTCTCCGCCTTCCGCCAGCGGTTCGGTGATATTACCTGCATCGGCCTGCTGGGCCTCGATTTTTCCACCCCGGAAGGGCGGGAGCAGTTCCGCAACAGTGGTGTCCCCCAGGAAAAGTGCTACAACTACCTGCGCTTCATCCTGCGCCAGCTCTACGAGATGGGTGAGGAAGAGGGGTAGGGCCATGTACCCCCAGCCACGGCGCCTGCCGGCTCTGGCGGTGATTGTCCTTCTGAGCGCGGTGCTGGCCAGCCTGGGGCCCGCCCCGGCGGCCCGGGCCGGTTGACCGGCCCCCGCCCACAGGCTGACGGTCAGTATCAGCCCCGACGGCAGCGGCAGTATCGAGCTGGACTCGTACCGGCTCGACCCTCTGCCCTTCTCCGGCACCTTTGATGAAGGCACCACAGTAGCGCTGCGGGCAATTCCGGCGCCGGGCTATACCTTCACCGGCTGGAGCGGTGACCTCGCCGGCCGGCAAAACCCGGCCACCATCATCATTGATTGCAACAAAGAAATAACGGCCCTCTTTGAAAGGGCTGAAGGAGACCACCACCGCCTCACCGTTAGCAGTCAGCCGGCCGAGGGTGGCCAGGTCGAGCTCCAGCCGGCCCCTCCGCCCGGCGGCTATCCCGGGGGTACCCGCGTCACCGTGCGCGCCCGCCCGGCCCCGGGCTACCGCTTCAGCCACTGGAGCGGCCGTGCCAGGGGCAGCCGCAACCCGCTGGTGCTCAGGCTCGACACCGCGGCCGCAGTGGTGGCACACTTCGCACCCCGGGGCCTTCCCCGGGGATGGCTGGCAGCCGGAGCACCGCTCGCCATCGCCGGGCTGGCCCTCTTCCAGCGCCGGCGGGGCCGCACCGGTGCCGGCAGGGCCACCGGTTGACAGACTCAGGCTCGGATGATATTGTTTGGCTGCCGCCGGTGGGCTATCTCGGAGGTTGACATGACGGGGCGCGGTGCCGCTCTTTTCTGTTTATTTGGCCTGCTTGCTGTTCTGGGCCTGGTAGTCCCGGCCTGCACACAGCCGCCTGAAGGCTCGCCCGAATGGCACCTCGAGCGGGCCCAGACCTTCGCCAACAAGGGACAGTACGAGGAAGCAATAGCCGAGTACACCGCCGTCATCGAAGCCAGGCCGAACGAAGCCACTGCTTATGTCAACCGCGCCGCCGCCTACGCCGCCCTCGAGCAGTACGAGGAGGTTATATCGGACACGACAAAGGCAATATCCCTCGACCCGTCTCTTGCCCTTGCCTATGTCAACCGCGCCTTCGCCTATAACTCCCTCGGCCAGTACGACCTGGCCATTACCGATAGCACCAAGGCGATAGAGATTGACCGCAGCCTGCCCAATGCCTACGTAAACCGGGCCTACGCCTACACCCGCCTGGGCAAGTGGAACCTGGCCGTTGCCGACTGCAACCGGGCGATAGAGCTGGACGAGAAGCTGGCCCTGCCCTACTTCTACCGGGCACAGGCCTACCTGGCACTGGAACTGGTGGCCGAGGCCAGGGCAGACCTGGAGAAGTTCGTCAGCCTTACAGACAACCCCACCCTCAGCGAGAAGGCCGCGCAGCAGCTGCGCGAGCTTCCCGAGGAAACACCCGCCGAGTAACTGCTGGCCGCCGGGGCCGCCGCCACCTCAGCGGAGGGTCCCGCGGTAGAAGCTGGTAAGCTGGCGCCGGCGCACCTCGGGGTCAGTGTAGTCCGGCAGGAGCATCGGGGCCACCCGGTCGCGGCTAACACCGGCTGCCGCCAGCTCGCGGTGAAAGGCACGAACGTGCTCCAGCGTGGGCCTCCCCGGGCGGCGCCCTTCCCTGGCATAGGCAGCCGCGTTACGGCCGGCAATCCGCCCGAAGACCAGCACGTCAAGGAGCGAGTTGCCCATCAGGCGGTTATCACCGTGGATACCCCCCGTCACCTCGCCGGCAGCAAACAGCCCCGGTACCGCCGTCCGGCCGCCGGCATCTATCTCCAGGCCGCCGTTCTGGTAATGTAGCGTCGGGTAGACCAGCATCGGTTCCTTCGTTATGTCAATCCCATGCCGCTGGAACAGGATGTACTTTCCCGGAAACTCGCGCCGGATGGTACCCTCACCCTGCAGGATGTCTATCATCGGCGAGTCCAGCCACACCCCGAGCCGGCCGGTGGGGGTCTTTACCCCCAGGCCACGTTCCAGGCACTCCCGGATGCAGGCGGCCGTCTCCACGTCGCGCGGCTCGCGCTCGTTCACAAACTGCTGCCCCGCAATGTTGACCAGGTTGGCACCGGCCCCGCGAAACTTCTCCGTGATGAGCAGCCCCTCGGTCTGCTCCGGAAAGACCGAGCCGGTGGGATGGTACTGGACGGTGTGCATGTGTCTCAGCCCTACCCCGGCCCGGTAGGCCAGCACCAGGCCATCGGCGGTTGCCCCGTAGTGGTTGGTGGTCATGAAGCCCTTGACGTGCAGCCGGCCGGAGCCACCCGTCCCCAGCACCACCGCCCCGGCCCTGACCACGCTGTAGACCTCGGTCTCAAGGTTGTAAAGCACCGCCCCGGCACACTCGCCGTGCTCATTGAGGACAAGCTCCACCGCCGGGGCAAATTCAAGCACCGAGATATTGGGCTGATTGCGCGCCTCGTCGCGGATGGTGCGCATTATCTCCATGCCGGTGACATCGCCGCAGGAGTGCATCCGCTTGCGGCTGGTACCGCCGCCGTGGATGGAGTGGAGCCGGCCGTCCGGGTACTTGTCGAACATCACGCCGAGCCCCTCAAGCCAGTGCAGCACGTCCGGCGCCTCGGTGACGAGGGTGTACACCAGTTCCGGCTCGCAGACAAAATGCCCGCCACCCATCACGTCCAGATAGTGATAATAGGGTGAGTCTTTCCAGGTCTTGGTAGCCGCCTGGATACCGCCCTCGGCCATCATGGTGTTGGCATCACCGTGCCGCAGCTTGGTGGCAATCGTGACCCGCACCCCCTGCCCGGCGGCCAGCAGGGCCGCCGCCGTACCCGCCCCGCCCCCGCCGATTACCAGCACATCCGTCTCAACGTCCGGGGTGGAAAGGTCGAGCCTGTCCGGGTCAACACGGCTCCATGCCTCGAGCAGGTCGGCAAACTCGCTGTGGACGACCATCCCTTTGCTTGGCCCAACCGCCAGCGCCCGCTTCCCCTCGGGCCGGTAATCAGGATGGTACCTGTCCAGAACATCCTGGCGCTCCTCCAGCGGCAGCAGGGGGAACTCTTCACCGCGCCGCTTGGCCGCCACCCGCTCCGGCCGGGTCCGCTCCACCACCTTGATAAGCTCTTTCAGCTCTTCCGTGTACGGCATGATACCCGCCTACAGATACCGCCTGTCCCGGGGCCGCCACTCCTCGCCGGCCACATCCGGCTCAATCTCGCGCTCCCGGTAGAGGCGGCGCAGCTCCGCCTCGTCGGCCGCCATCAGCTCCCTGAGCCCGGCTTCGTAGCGGCCGTCCCGGCAGGCAGCCACCGCCTCGGCCAGGTGGGCCGCCCTCGGGGCAATGCGGCTGCCATAGATACGCCGCGCCAGCTGGGCAATGTGGTACTGCGGCAGCTCGCCCATGCAGCGGCTGGCACACAGCCCGCACTGGATACAGCTAAAGGAAAGCCTGGCAGCCCGCTCGATGTCACCCTGCTTTACCGCCGAGATAACATCCATCATCGGCACGTCCATCGGGCAGGCCTTGCTGCAGAGGTTACAGGCGATGCAGCGGAAGACCTCCGGGTAAAGCCGGAATATCTCCTGCGGCTCGGCCGTGATGGTGGCAAAGTCATAGGTGGCCCGGTTGGCCGGGTAGAACGGTATCTGCGCCAGGTACATCTCCGGCTCAACCACCGTCTGGCAGGCCAGACCGGTCTGCAGCTTGTAGTCACCCGCCCGCCGGAAGACGGTGGCACAGGCCCCGCAGATACCACCGCGGCAGCCACAGCCACGGATAAACTGGAAGCCGGCGTACTCCATCGCCTTCATTATCGTCAGGGTCTCCGGCACGTCGTACCGCTTCCCCATGATGTACACCGGTATCAGCCGCACTGCCTCTTCCTGTCCGCTCACTGTTGACTGCTCTTCCGGCACCATAGACCGCTCCCGACGCCGCCGCTACCCGGCGGCCACTTCAATCATGGCGAGAAACTGGCGCGGTGTCCAGTTCTTCAGCGTCATCGCCTTCGAAGGGCAGGCCACCGCGCAGGCCCCACACCCCTCGCACAGCGCCTGGTTGACCTCCGCCACCTGCCGCCGCTCGTCCAGGCTAACAGCGCGGTAGGCGCAGGCAGCCACACACTGGGCACACCCGGTACACGTCTCCACCTCGACCTCGGCCACCACCGGCTCGTGGAGAAGCCGGCGGCGCGAGAAGAGTGAGAGCACCTTGCTGGCGGCGGCATCGGCCGAGGCAATGGTATCGGGCAGGTCACGCGGCCACTGGGCCGCACCCGCCAGGTAGATACCGGATGTCAGGCTCTCCACCGGCCGGAGCTTGATGTGCGCCTCGCTGAGGAAACCGTGGGCATCGACAGCAATGTTGAGACGGCGGCTCAACTCGCCGGCCGAAGGATGCGGTACCATTGCCCTTGCCAGCACCACCAGGTCCGCCCTGACGATAACATCCTTGCCGAGCAGGTCATCACGGCCCTGCACCCGAATGTAGCCGTCCTGGCGGCCCACCGTACCAACTTTGCCCCTGATGTAGATGATACCTTCATCGGCGCTGGCGGCCTGGACGAACTCCTCGTAGCCCAGGGCATCGGCCCGCAGGTCGGTATAGAAGATATAGGCCGTACCATCCGGCACCGCCCGGCGGTACTGGACGGCCTGGCGCGCCACGTACATGCAGCACACCCGCGAGCAGTACGGCACACCGTACTCGGGGTCACGCGAGCCCACGCACGAGATAAATACCACCTGCCGCGGGACGGTACCGTCCGACGGCCGCCGTACCTCCCCGCCGGTCGGCCCGTCCGGGGCCAGCAGGCGCTCAAACTGCAGCCCGTCCACGATATCCGGGTCAGCCGGGTAGGTGGCCGTCCGCTCCGGCGGCAGCAGGTCGTAGCCCGGGGCCGCCACAATTGTCCCCACCTCTTCGGTGACCACTTCATCAGCGGCCGCGAAGTCGATTGCCCCCCCGGGGCAGACCTCGCGGCACGCCTGGCAGTCACCCCGGGTAAAGTGCCGGCAGACGGTAGCATCGATTACCGGCACAAAGGGAGTACTACCCGGCACCGGCAGGCGGACTGCCCGGCGCATCGTCAGGCCGCGGTCAAACTCGGACGGCACCTCCACCGGGCACCTCTCCAGACAGAGACCGCAGCCATCACAGCGGGCCGCATCAATGTAGCGGGCCCTGCGCCGCACGCTAACCACGAAGTTGCCCACGTAACCCGCAACCTCTTCAACCTCGGAGTAAGTGTAAAGGCGTATCCGGGGGTTAGAGACCACCGCCGCCAGGCGCTCCGCCAGCAGTCCCCGGGGTAGCTCCAGCGAGGGATAGGTACCGGCCAGCCGGGAAGCATGGCCGCCGATGTACGGCTCCCTCTCCACCAGCACCACCTCGTAGCCCCCGGCGGCAATATCCAGGGCCGCCTGTACGCCCGCCGGCCCCGCCCCGATGACGAGGGCACGCCGGGTGAGCGGTGTCACCATCGGTTCCAGGGCCAGGTTGAGCCGGAGCTTCTCGACCGCCGCCTTCACGATGGCGATGGCCTTCCCGGTGGCTTTTTCCGGCTCGTCCAGGTGCGGCCAGCTGCACTGCTCGCGGATGTTGGCTATCTCCACGCGGTAGGGGTTGAGCCCCTCGGCGGCGGCCGCCTGGCGGAACGTCCGCTCGTGGAGCGTGGGCGAGCAGTTGGCATTGACAACGCCGTCGAGGCGGTGCTCGCGGATGGCACGCCGCATCAGCTGCTGGCCCGGCTCCGAGCACATGTAAAGGTAGTCCTCGGCGTGGACAACGCCGGGGTAGCGGCGCAACTCTTCAACAACACGGTCCACGTCAACCGTGCCGGCAATGTTGCTGCCGCAGTGGCAGACAAAGACGCCGATGCGTGCCTGTCGCGCCGGCATATCAGGCCACCACCCGTTCCGCCGAAGGTCTTGCCGCGGCAAACAGGGCCAGCACGTGGGCCGCGGCAGCACTACCATGGGCAACCGAGTCAGGGATATCGCGCGGCCCCTGGGCCGTGCCCGCCACAAAAATCCCGGGGCGGGTTGTCTCTACCGGTGCCGTCCGGGGATGGCGCGGCGTGATAAAGCCGTGTTCATCGGTGGCGATACCAAGCCGGGCCGCCAGGTCGGTACTGCCGTTGCCCGGCAGCATGGCCATCCCCAGCACCACCATGTCGGCCATTACCTCCACCTGCCGGCCGGTCAGGGTGTCAGCCCCCTGCACCACCAGGTGGTCACCATCGCGGTAGACGCGTGATACCTTGCCGCGCCAGTACCGCGCCCCCTCGGAAACGGCCCGCTGCAGGAACTCCTCGTAGCCTTTGCCGGTGGTGCGGGTATCAATGTAGAAGACATGGGCCGTACCGGTGGGCACGGCGTGGCGGTAGAGCATTGCCTGCTTGGCCAGGTACATGCAGCAGACCCGCGAGCAGTACGGCACACCGTGCTCGGGGTCACGTGAGCCGGCACAGGAAACAAAGACCACCTCGCGGGGCACCCGGCCGTCGGACGGGCGCCGTACTGCCCCGGCGGTGGGCCCACCGGGCGAGAGCATCCGCTCGAACTTGATGCCGTCCACCACGTCCGGGTCATCGGCGTACTCCGGCAGTCGTGAGACCGGCATGAGGTCAAACCCGGTGGCCACGATGATGGCCCCGACGTCCTCGCTGATAAGCTCGGGCTGGTCTTCCCAGTCAATCGCCTGGCGCGGGCACAGCCGTTCGCAGATACGGCACTGGGGCGGCTTCTTACCCTCTGCGCCCGAGCTGATGAACTCCTGGTAGCGGATGTAGCGGCAGTGAGCGGCATCAATCACCGGCTTGGCCGGCACCGCCTGGGCGAAGGGGATGTAGATGGCCTTGCGCTCCCCCACACCCGCCTCAAACTCCGACGGCACACTCTCCGGGCACTTCTGCCAGCAGATACCACAGCCGTTACAGAGGTCGTGGTTCACGCGGCGCGCCTGGCGCAGCACCTGCACCCGGAACGCCCCGACCTCACCGGCCACCGACTGCACCTCGGCGCTGGTGAGGAGCTTTATCCGGGGGTGGTGAGCAATCTCAACCATGCGGGGGGTCAGAATACACTGGGGACAGTCGAGCGTGGGGAAGACCTCGGCGTACTGTATCATGTGGCCGCCGATGCTGGGTGACTTCTCCACCAGCACCACCTCATAGCCGGCATCGGCCACGTCAAGCGCCGCCTGGATGCCAGCCACCCCGCCGCCAATGACAAGCGCCCGCCTGACCGGTGCCTTCACAGCCATTTTAGCCTCCCACCGGGCCCCCGCCCTGCAGCGCCCCGGCCTCGTCGGGGCTGAGCCCGCATTCCTCCGGGGTCGCACCCAGGGCAAGGGCCAGGAGCTGGGTAAAGTACACCACCGGCAGGTCCGGCTGCTGCAGGTTGCTGGCACAGAGGGGACAGCTAAGCGCAATTACCCCGGCCCCCAGCCGCTGCGCCGCCGTGATAATGCGTTGCCGGCGCTGCTCCACCGCCCCGGGGCTACCGACCACCTCGTAAGCACCGCAGCACTCGGTGGCCAGCGGGAAGCCCGGTACATCCGCCCCGAGGGCACGCAGGCAGTCCTCCATAACGGTGGGGGCCTCCACGGTGTCGATGGCGGCTGCCTGCGGCCGCGTCAGCGTGCAGCCGTAGTAGGCAACCACCTTCAGCCCGGCGAGCGGCCGCTCCACCCGGGCCGCCACCTCCCCCCAGCCGATGTCGTCCCGCAGCAGCGATAGCAGGTGGATGACCTCTACCTGGCCGGTGTAGTCCACCTCGTCATCCATGAAGGCATTGATGGCGTCCCTCTTCTCGGGACTGGTGCGCATCAGGATATCGGCCTGCTTCAGGGTGTTGTAGCAGAAGGAGCACACCGTCACCAGGCGCTCGCTCCCCTGCTCGGCGGCACGCGCCAGGTCACGCACCGGCGCAATCTGGTGCGCCAGGTCATCATCAGTCATGGAGTAAACGGTACCGCAGCAGTTCCAGCGCGGCAGCTCAACCAGGTGGACACCGAGCCGCTCCATGGCGGCCAGGGTGGACACTTCCAGCTCCCTGGCAGATGTCTTGAGGGTGCAGCCGGGAAAGAAAGCCAGGTCCATGCCTCCGCCTAGCCTGTCATCTTCCTGAAGGCACTCACCATCGCAATCACCGGCAGGGCAGCCGCCTCCTCGCCCAGCCGCGAAGGGCTGACACGGTCACGGTTCTGGCGCAGCGTCAACTGCCGCAGGGCCTCCATCACCGCCGCAATATCAATGCCCCTGGGGCAGCGCACCGAACAGGTCATACAGGTAGCGCAGAGCCACGGCGTGCTGGAGGCCAGCAGTTCTTCTGAGAGCGAGAGGCGTACGCCGCGCATTACCTGGTTGGGAAGCAGGTCCATGGCAAAGGCCATCGGGCAACCGGCCGAGCATTTGCCACACTGATAGCACAGGCGGACATCCTCGCCGCTGAGCCGGGTGACCTGCTCCAGCAGCTCACCCCTGATACTGGCCGGGGACAGCTCCATACCTGCCACCTGGGGTGCCGGCTGACACCAACACCCCGTGCCTCCACCTGCAGCATAGCATACCGGCCTCACGTAAACAAAGACACCGGGCCGGCTGAAGGGGTGGTCTTGCATGAAACCTGCAACTTTGGCCCGAAAACCTCCGGTAACCACACCGTACCGTGAAATCAGGTCAGGCGGACAGCGCCCGGCAGGTAACAATCTGCGAATACTGGTAGCCCCCGGCACCGGGGCCGGCGGAGGCCAGCCGGACCAGCCCTCAGGACTACTTAAGGCTTACCCACCGGGGTAACTTCGCCCGGCAGCAGTGAGAACATCACGGCATCATGCACCGTATCCCCCAGCCTGAGCCGGTCCCGCAGCATGCCCTCCGGCGGGCACCCGCCGAGGAAGGCACCGGAGGCTGCCCCGGTGATGACGAATTCAAAGGCTGTGCCGATGTCCCATTTTTCGGGCTGGCCGCTCACCCACTGGCTTGCCTCCTCCAGCGTGTAGCCCGGATGACACCAGTCTATCCAGGGAAACACCTCGGCCACAGACTCGCGGGCCGCCGCGTAGAGGGGCACGGCGTCAGACTCACGGTAAGGCCGCAGCCTGATGCCGGCCCCTTCCAGCTCCAGGCGCGGTAGGCCGGTGCCTTCTGCCATCACCGATCCTCAGCGAAGCTCAGAATAAGGCAGCGTAAAGACCGGCTCCAGCCGCTCCTTCGGGGCGCGCGGGCGCAGGTTGCGGAAGAACTGGCGCGTGGTGTCATCCGCCGGCCGGTAGCCGTCCATCCGCAGGGCCCCTTTCCAGACGTCGATTACCTGGTTTGGGCTGCCGGAGACCGGTCTCAGGCGGGCTACGATGGGCAGCCCGGGTGGGGGTTGCGACAGGCCCGCCACAAAAGCGTCCCACTGGTTGGGGGCTACCTCCAGGACGGCCATGGTATAGGCACGTTGCGGCGTCTGCAGGCTCTCTTCGGCGGCCCGGTGCAATACCTGCGGCCAGACCGGTGCCAGCGGCTCGAGCAGGCGGCTGCGCCGCACCGGCGCCACCTCCTCCAGGTAGGCGGCGTACTCTCCCCAGTCCGTGTCCCGGCTGGCCGCCCGGCGGAACCCCTGCAGCGCCCCCAGGCTGTCAAACTCCAGCAGATGGCGTACCTGGCAGAACCACTCCAGGTCATTGTACCAGGCAACGAACAGGCGGCACCCGAGGCGATGGCAGAGCGGCACGAGCTTCCCGGCGGCAAACTCCGAAAACGCATCCAGCGTCTCCGGGCTGGCCGGGACCAGGTTAAGAGTCTCTTCCAGGTACAGCATGGTGTTCCTCCTCAACCAGGACTGGCGGGCACGCTCCCCGCCACGATACACGACCCCAGCCGCCCCGTCAAACCCGCGCTCCCCGGGCTTTGACGGGGCCACACACCCCGGTCTAGGATAGACCAAACAGGCACCGGAGGCACTATGAAACTCTTTGAGCCGATTACCATCGGCGGCATGGAGGTACCCAACCGCATCGTCTTCCCCGCCTTCCAGATGAATATGGGGCTATCGAACCGGCGCGCCCGTGCCTTCTACGCCGAACGGGCCCGAGGGGGCGCCGGCCTGGTCATCGGGGCAAACACCAGTATCGACAACTTTGCCTGCGAGGAGCTGTGGGGCGGCAGCCGGGGCCTGGCCGATTTCATCGGCCGGCTGCGCCGCCTGACCGACGACGTGCATGCCGCCGGTGGCCGGGTAGGAGTGCAGCTCTGGCAGGGACACCGCTTCCCCCAGGGCCGCGGCACCCAGGTGGCCGGCCAGGAAGTTGACCCGTCGAGCGGCGACCTGGTAGCAGCCTCTGACTACGAGGGCCGGCGTGCCCTCACTGTTCCGGAAATAGAGTCCATCATCTACCGCTTTGCCAAGGCGGCGCGCAATGTGAAGGAGGCCGGGTTCGACTGCGTGGAGATTCACGGCGCCCACCAGTACCTGCTCTGCCAGTTCACCAACCCGGATATCAACCGGCGCACCGACAGGTACGGCGGTGACCTGGAAGGCCGCATGCGTTTCGGGCTGGACGTGGTGAAGGCAGTGCGTGCCTTCGTGGGGCCGGCCTTCCCGATATTCTTTCGCTTCGGGGCACTGGAAAAGGACGGCAAGATCCACCCGGACAGCCTGACCTACGCCCGGGAGCTGGAGAAGGCCGGGGTGGACTGTCTGGACGTCTCTACCGCTGGCTACGGCCCGATACCGGTCACCCCTCCCCGGCGCTACCGGATGGGCACCTTTACCTACCTGGCCGGGCCTGTTAAGGAGG
>CAZBPZ010000021.1:12929-16776 GCA_964493955.1 uncultured Dehalococcoidales bacterium
GTAGCCATCGGCCGCCAGCTCGTGGCCGACCCGTTCTGGCCGAAGAAGGTCAGAGAGGGCCGCCGCGACGAGGTGGTCACCTGTGATAGCTGCAACGTCAACTGCTGCGCGCCGGCCTTCCCGCGCCGGCTGCCGCCGGACGCGCCGCTCTGCCGCTACAACGAGCGCGTCGGCCGGGAGTGGGAGCTCCCGGCGCCCGAATAGCCCCCGGCCAGCCGGCGAGGCTAGGCTGCCCGCCGCCCCCTCAAATCAGCCAGGTAGTCAATGATGACCCGGCTGACCTCGTCCGGCTGCTCCTGCTGGGTCCAGTGACCGCAGTCGCGCACCAGGTAGTGCTCCAGGTCCGGAACGACTGCCTCCATGCCACGCACGCTCTGCGGCAGCAGGATAGGGTCGCCCTCGGCGGCCACCATCAGCGCCGGTACGCCTATCTTGGTGCCGGCCAGGTGGGCCGTCAGCTCCCAGTTGCGGTCCACGTTCCGGTAGTAATTGATAGGCCCGGTAAGCCCGCCCTTCTGGAAGGCGGCGGCAAAGACGCTGACGACCCCGGGCGTTATCCAGTCCTGCTGCACGGCAAGGCCGCGCAGCGTCCGCTCCAGCCAGCCGGGGATGTCCGGCTCAATATCGGCCTCGGCGCGGCCCGGCCCCTGGAAGTAGAGGATGTAGTTGAAGCGCCCGTCCGCAAGCCGGCGGAAGGTCTCGGTGGGGCGTTCCGGGGTATGCCCGTGGAAGGGTACGTTGAGCGAAATTACCCGTTCCACCCGCCCGGGGTACATCCAGGCCAGCGGCCAGACGATGACACCACCCCAGTCGTGCCCCACCACCACCGCCTTTTCCAGGCCGAGGGCATCCAGCAGGCCGATAACATCGGCCGTGAGGTGCGCCATGTCATAGGCCTCGATTCCCCCGGGTTTATCCGTCTCGCCGTAGCCGCGCATATCGGGCGCGATGGCACGGAAACCCGCCGCCGCCAGCGCCGGGAGCTGGTGGCGCCACGAGTACCAGAGCTCCGGGAAGCCGTGCAGCAGCACCACCGGGAAGCCCGTACCCTGCTCCACGAAGTGCATCCGGATGCCGTTCGTCTCCACGAAGCGGTGCTGCCAGTTATTGGTCATCGCACTCCTCCGGTCCAGGGCGTGTTACCGGGTGCCATCAACGGCAGATGATAACGTGCTCCTCCTGCAGCCGGGCAATCTCTTCCGGGGAATAGCCAAGCTCGGCCAGGACCTCGGCCGTGTGCTCGCCCAGTCCCGGGGCCGCCCGCCAGACCTTCCCCGGCGTCTCCGAGAGCTTTACCACCAGCCCGCGCTGCTTCACCTCGAACCCGATGTCAACGGGGAGGTGCTCCGCCACCAGGGAGTTGGCCTCAATCTGCTCGTCGAGGATAACGTCCCGGCCGTAGTTGACGGGAGCACAGGGTACCCCGGCCGCCTGTAGTTTCGCCACCAGCCCGCCGACGGTGCCGTCCTCAAAAAGCAGGCCCAGCGCCACCGCCAGGGCGGCCCCGTTCCGGCGCCGGGCCTCGGCCGTGGCGAAGCGCTCGTCGTCCACCATGTCCCCGCGCCCCAGGGCACGGCACAGGGCAGCAAAGGTGGCGTCGTCGCGGCAGCCCAGGAAGATGTGACCGTCCCGGCACGGATACATGCGGTAGGTGGCGTCCTCCCCCAGGTAGTCCAGGCGCGGTGTCTCCGGCCGGCCGGGAAAGTCAACAAACTCGCCGGACTGTATTGCCATCGAAGAGTTCAGGAGCGAGCCGTGCACGAACTGCCCCTTGCCCGTGCGCCGGCGCTGCAGGAGCGCCAGTGCCACGGCAAACGCCCCCAGCATGGCCCCGGAATTGTCCGAGATGGGCACGTGGTGATAGACGGGGGGACTACCTTCGCCGCCCTGGGCTGCCATGGCACCGCTGCGGGCCTGCAGCAGCGGGTCGAACGCCGGCATACTGATGTAGGGGCCGCTCTGCCCGTAGCCCGGCATCGCCAGGTAGACCAGGCGCGGGTTGAGGCGGCTCAGCGTCTCGTAGTCGGCCGCCCACCGCTCGGCCACCCCGTGGCGCAGGTTCTGCACCAGGACATCGGCCCGCTCCACCAGCCGGTGCAGTATCCGCTGCCCCTCGGGCACCCGCAGGTCCACCACGATACCGCGCTTGCCCCGGTTCCAGCCCTGGAAGGCGCCGAGCTGCGGGCGCAGCCCGTCGCCCTGCTGCGACTCTATCTTGATGACATCGGCCCCCATCTCGCCGAGCAGGGTGGCACAGAGCGAGCTAACAATGTACCCACCCAGCTCAATCACCCGTATCCCCTCGAAGGCGTGCTGCACCGGCTAACCCTCCCCGGCGCAGGCAACTACCCCCTGCGCCGCCATCTGTGCAATCTCGGCCCCGGAATAGCCGAGTTCCTCCAGTACCTGGCGCGTGTGCTGCCCCGGCAGTGGTGCCGGACCTTTCACCACGCCGGGGTTCTCCGTGAGCGTTATGGGGACACCAATCTGCCGCGTCAGGCCGAACTGCGGGTCCTCAATCTCAATCACCATGCCGTTGTGACGGACCTGGGGGTCCTCCATGAACTGGCGGCGGGTGCTGACCGGGGCCACCGGGACATCAGCCTCGGAGAGCAGCTTGAGCCAGTACTCCCGTGGCCGTTTGATGAAAATCTGGCGCATGATGTCAACCAGCGCCAGGATGTTCTCCACCGGCTGCACCGCCCAGGGCGCCCCTTCAAAGCGGGGGTCGGCCGCCAGGTCCAGCCGGTCCAGCGCAATGAGGAGCTTGTTCCAGAAGTTCTGGTTGCCGCAGCACAGCATGAGCCAGCGCCCGTCGGCACACTCGTAAAGGCGGTACACCGGCGCCGCGCCCTGCTGGATACTGTGCGTCAGCAGCGGCGGGACCACCGCTTCGGAACGGATGAAGTTGGCCGTCTGCTGCATGACGGCCCCGGCCAGCAGCGACACTTCAACCTTCTGGCCGCGGCCGGTCTCCTCCCTCACGTAGAGGGCGGCGGCGGCGCCGTAGGCCGTGAGCATGGCCGCCCCGTAGCTGGCCAGCGGCAGCATCAAGTAGACCGGGGGCTGGCCGTAGCCCCCCTGGAGCCCCATGATGCCGGCATAAGCCGCCACCACGTACTCGTCCCCGAGCCACTCCGCCAGCGGGCCCCGGCTTCCCCAGAGCGGGATATGGCAGTAGACCAGCCGGGGGTTGGACGCCGCCAGGTAGTCATAGTCCAGCCCCAGCCGCCGCAGCCGGGCCGGGCTGTAATCAATGACGAGCACATCGGCCCGGGACACCAGCCCCCGCACGACCTCACGCCCCCTGCTGGAGGTCACGTCCACCGCCACTCCCCGCTTGCTGCGGTCCCAGCAGGCAAACCCCGGCTGGCGGCTGGCCGGGCTGGCAGCCGGCGGCTGCACCTTGATGCAGTCCATCCCCATCTCGGCCAGCAGCATGGAGGCATAGGCACCGGCAATATCGGCTGAGATTTCCACCAGTAGCATGCCGTCCAGCACGGGTTTCATGGGCCTACCCTCCAGCGGACCGGACATCCGCTAAAACTCAGGCACCATTGTAGCGTAAATCAGGCCGGGATAAAACACCGGCCGGGGATACCCCTCAGGCAGTGCACCTGTCCAGCGCCTGCCGCAGGGCAGCCACGAGTGCGGTCACCCGCGGGTAGGGTGGACTGCCCGCGGCCAGCAGCTCAACGATACGGCTGCCAACGATGATACCGTCGGCCACCTGCCCGGCCCGCCGCGCCTGCTCCGGGCCGGATATACCAAAGCCAACACAGAGCGGCTTGCCGGTAAACGAGCGTACTCTCCTGACGAAGGCCTCCAGCCCGGGCGGCAGGTGCCG
>CAZBPZ010000021.1:16876-20770 GCA_964493955.1 uncultured Dehalococcoidales bacterium
TGCCAGGCCAAACTGCAGCACCGGGTTGTAATAGGTCATGAAAAGCAGCGGTACACTCACGGCCTGCCGCAGCCGGGCGGCGACATCCAGGCACACCTGCGGCGTGACCCCGTTCCCGAGAGCACGTGCGCTGGCCTCCTGGATGGTGGCCCCGTCCGCCAGCGGGTCAGAGAAGGGAATGCCGAGCTCAATCATATCGCAGCCGGCCGCCACCAGGGCCGGCACGGCCGAGAGAGTAGCCTCCACCGAGGGGTAACCGACCGTTACGTAGGCAATGAGGGCCTTGCGGGCCCGGTCCCGGAACACATTCTCAATACGTGTCATCGCTCGCTCAGACCTTCACCCCGCCTGAATCAGCCACAATCCCGAGGTCCTTGTCACCCCGCCCGGAGAGGTTGATGACCAGCAGGCTATCAGGCGGCATGGCCGGGGCAAGCCGGGCGGCGTAGGCCACGGCGTGGGCCGACTCCAGCGCCGGGATGATACCCTCGGTGGTTGTCAGGAGGTGGAACGCCTCCAGTGCCTCGTCGTCATTCACCGCCACGTAGCTGACCCGGCCCACCTGGCGGTAGTAGCTGTGCTCCGGGCTGACGCCGGGGTAGTCGAGGCCGGGGGCAATACTATGGGTCGGGGCAATCTGGCCGGCGGTGTCCTGCAGCAGGTAGCTGCGGGCCCCGTGGAGCACGCCGGGGCTGCCAGCCACCAGCGAGGCGGCGTGCTCACCGGTGGTCTCCCCCCGGCCCCCCGCCTCCACGCCAACCAGCCTCACCGGGTCGTCAATAAAGGGGTAGAACATGCCAATGGCATTACTGCCGCCGCCAACACAGGCCACGATGCAGTCGGGCAGCCTGCCGTAGGCCTCGAGCACCTGGCGGCGTGTCTCGCTGCCGATGACAGACTGGTAGTCGCGCACCATCATCGGGTAGGGGTGCGGCCCCACCGCCGAGCCCAGCAGGTAGTAGCTCGTCTCCACGCTGGTCACCCAGTCACGTATCGCCTCGTTGACGGCGTCCTTCAGGGTGCGACTGCCGGTATCGACCGACCGCACCCCGGCCCCCAGCAGCTTCATGCGGAAGACGTTCATGGACTGGCGCTGTATGTCCTCCGCCCCCATGTAGACCACACACTCCAGCCCGAGCAGGGCACAGACGGTGGCCACGGCCACGCCGTGCTGGCCGGCCCCGGTCTCGGCGATGACACGCCGCTTGCCCATGCGCGCCGCCAGCAGGCCCTGCCCCAGGGCGTTGTTTATCTTGTGGGCACCGGTATGGGCCAGGTCTTCCCGCTTCAGGAGCACCTGTGCCCCACCCCACTGCCGGCTGAGGCGGCTGGCATGGTACAGGGGAGTGGGCCGCCCGGCGTAGTCCCGCCGCAGCCTTTCGAGCCGTTCCTGAAAGGAGGCGTCATTCTGTGATTCACGGTAGGCGGCCTCAAGCTCGTCGAGGGCATACATCAGCGTCTCCGGCACGAACCGCCCCCCGAAGGGCCCGTAGTAGCCCCGCTCGTCAGGCACCTGCTTTAGACTCATCGTCCGCCCTCCTTACCGCCCGCACGAAGGCACGTATCTTGGCGGCGTCCTTCAGGCCACCCGTCTCCACCCCGCTGGAGACGTCCACCCCCCAGGGGTGTACCCGCGCCACCGCCGCTGCCACGTTCTCCGGCGTCAGCCCGCCGGCCAGGACAACCGGGTACCGGCAGCTCACCTCGGCCGCCACCCGCCAGTCAAGCACCCTGCCCGTACCGCCGTACCGGCCGCCGGACCCGGCGTCCAGCAGGCAGATGTGGTCCTTCCCGCCAAGTGCCCGCTCGCCCTCCGCCAGCACCGCCAGAATATCACCCGCGGTGCGTCCCGTAACATGCACCGCCCGGATGAGCGGCCTCTCAACTGCAAGACAGTCGTGCCAGGGCTCGTCGCCGCTGAGCTGCACCCGGTCCAGGCCGCACTGGCGGGCAAGGCGGTTTACCTCGGGAACGGGCGTGTTGACGAAGACACCCACAACCTCAGGACGTCCCGGTACACCCTCCAGGGCGGCTACCACCTGCTCTGCCTGCCGGGGTGTCACCCGGCGCGGGCTCTCGGCAAAGACCAGCCCGATGAAGTCCGCCCCGGCCCCGGCGGCTACCAGCGCGTCCTCCACGCGCGAAATGCCGCAAATCTTGACCCGTGTCATGCCAGCTCCCGCAGTCGCGCCGCCACGTCCGGCGCCGTTACCAGTGCCTCGCCCACCAGTGCGGCGTCCACTCCCCAGACCGCCAGCTGCTCTATATCCTGGCGGCGGCCGATGCCGCTCTCGCTCACCAGCACCACCCCATCTGGCACGAGGGGTCGCAGCTGCCGGGTCGTCGCCAGGTCAACCCGGAAGGTACGCAGGTCGCGGTTGTTGATGCCAACAAGCCCTGCCCCGGCCGCCAGCGCCCGCACCAGCTCGGCGGCATCGTGCACCTCCACCAGGCACTGCATACCCAGCTCCCCGGCCAGCCCCAGCAGGGCTTTCAACTGCTCATCGGCCAGGATGGCGACAATGAGAAGGATGGCATCCGCCCCGGCGGCGCGCGACTCATACACCTGGTACGGTGCGAAGATGAAGTCCTTGCGCAGGAGCGGCACGTCTTTCAGCCCCGGTGCCCGGCGCACCTGCCGCAGGAAGTCAAGCGAGCCCTGGAAGAACCCGGCCTCGGTCAGCACGGAAATGGCGGCCGCCCCGTTCCTGGCGTAGGTCTGTGCCAGCGCCACCGGGTCAAGGTCGGGCACCAGCAGCCCGCGCGAGGGCGAGGCCTTCTTGACCTCGGCAATTATGCGGACACGCCCGCCTTTCAGGGCGGCCGCAAAATCGAGCGCCGGCGCCTGCTGTGCCGCCTGCCGCCTCAGCTCTGCCAGGGGAACGGCCCTCCGGCTCCGCACCAGCTCCCTTTTCTTGGCAGCCACAATATCGTCCAGTATCCCGCTCACCCTACCGACTGACTCACCTCGACCAGCCTCTCGAGCCGCTGCCCGGCCCGGCCGCTGTCAATGGACTCGGCCGCCACCCTAAGGCCGTCGGCCAGGCCATCAACCAGGCCACCCGCCACGATGGCGGCCGCGGCGTTCAGCAGAACCACGTCACGCCTCGGCCCGGGGGCGCCCTCCAGCACTTCTCTGACGAAGGTGGCGTTCTCGGCAGCAGTCCCGCCCCGGATATCACCGGGGCCAGCCCGGGCCAGCCCCAGTTCCTCCGGCGTGATGGAGTACGAGTAGACCGCCTCCGGCGTTACATCCCAGATGGTGGAAGGGCCGAGGGTAGAAAGCTCGTCCAGACCTCCCCCACCATGCACCACCAGTCCATGCTGGCAGCCCAACCGCTGCAGCACCCCGGCCAGTACAGGGGCAAACGAAACATCAGCCACCCCGATAAGCTGGGCCGTGGCCCCGGCCGGGTTTGTCAGGGGCCCCAGAATGTTGAAGACGGTGCGGATGCCAATCTCGCGGCGCGGCACGGCGGCGTGCTTCATGGCAGGGTGAAAGACGGGCGCAAACATGAAGCCGATGCCAGCCTCCTCAATGCAGCGGCCCACCTCCTCCGGCCCCAGGTCTATCCTCACCCCCAGCGCCTCCAGCACGTCGGCACTGCCGCACTGGCTGGTCATGGCGCGGTTGCCATGCTTGGCTACCCGCAGGCCAGCCCCGGCCGCCACGAAGGCAGCCACCGTGGAGATGTTAAAGGTGCCGGCGGCATCGCCCCCGGTGCCACAGGTATCTACCGTGAGCCCATCCAC
Organism: uncultured Dehalococcoidales bacterium; assembly: GCA_964493955.1. Classification (GTDB taxonomy): domain Bacteria; phylum Chloroflexota; class Dehalococcoidia; order Dehalococcoidales; family Fen-1064; genus CAZBPZ01. The sequence goes on from CAZBPZ010000021.1 coordinate 20,630, forward strand.
CGGCACCCGCCGGGCGTATAAGCGCATCGTCCGGGCCAGGCCGGTGATTTCAGCCACGGTCTCACCCTTGATACGCAGCGCCGTAACAAAGGCGGCCACCTGGGCCGGCGTGGCCCGGCCCGACATGATGTCTTCCATGAC
>CAZBPZ010000021.1:20870-23445 GCA_964493955.1 uncultured Dehalococcoidales bacterium
AAGAAGTTCCTCAGTATGTCTTTACCCACCCGGGTCATGATGGACTCCGGGTGGAACTGGATACCCTCCACCGGGTAGTGCCGGTGCCGCACCCCCATGATGATGCCCCTGTCCGTCCGGGCCGTCACCTCCAGGCAGTCCGGCAGGCCCTCCGGCTGGATGGCCAGGGAGTGGTAGCGTATCGCCTCGAAGGGGCTGGGCAGCCCGGTAAAGACACCCCTGCCGTCGTGGTACACCGGCGAGCTCTTGCCGTGCATGATTTCGCCGGCATAGCCCACCACCCCGCCGTAGGCATGGCCGATGCACTGGTGCCCCAGGCAGACCCCCAGCAATGGCAGCCTCGGCCCGAAGTGCCGCACCACCTCGCTGGAGATGCCGGCGTTCCGGGGGTGGGAAGGCCCCGGCGAAATCACGATGCCGGCCGGTGACATCGCCTCAATCCCGGCGATGGTGGTCTTATCACTGCGTACCACCACCACCCCGGCCCCGAGTTCGCAGAGATACTGGTAGAGGTTATAGGTGAAGCTATCATAGTTATCTAGCAGCAAAATCACCGCCTCACCCCCGTGAAGGCCTCCGCCTGTTCAATTGCCCGCAGCAGGGCGCTGGCCTTGTGCAGCGTCTCCTGGTACTCCGTCTCCGGGACACTATCAGCCACAATGCCACCCCCGGCCTGCACGTGGGCCACGCCGTCCTTCACCACCATGGTACGGATGGCAATGGCCGTGTCCATGTTGCCGGAGAAGGAGAAGTAGCCCACCGCCCCGGCGTACGGCCCGCGCCGCTCCGGCTCAAGCCCGGCGATAATCTCCATCGCCCGTATCTTGGGAGCACCGGAGACGGTGCCCGCCGGGAAACAGGCGCGCAGCGCATCATACGGGGTACACTCCGGCCGCAGCCGGCCGACGATGTTGGAGACCAGGTGCATGACGTGGCTGTAGTGCTCCACGTCCATGAGCTGGGTAACCTGCACCGTGCCCGGCTGGCTCACCCGGCCGATGTCGTTGCGGCCCAGGTCCACCAGCATGATGTGCTCGGCGCGCTCCTTTTCATCGGCCCGCAGCTCCGCCTCGAGGCGGGCGTTCTCTTCGTCGCTGGCGGCCCGGGGCCGTGTCCCGGCCAGGGGGTGGTAGGTCAGCCAGCCATCCTCGGCCCGTACCAGCAGCTCCGGCGACGAGCCGACGATGTAACAGTCGTCCAGGTGCAGGTAGTACATGTAGGGCGAGGGGTTGATGGCCCGCAGCGAGCGGTAGATGTCAAACGGGTGGGCACCCGTCCGGCGCCACAGCCTTTGCGAGAGCACCACCTGGATTACCTCACCCTCGTAGATATAGCGCCGGGCCTGCTCCACCATGGCACGGTGCTGCTCCTCGGTCAGGTTGGAGCGCACCTCGCCCGGCACCACTGCCGCCTCCCACTCGTGACGCACCGGCGGTGGTGGCTGGCGCAGCCGCGAGACCAGCCCCTCAATGCGCGCAACCGCCCCCCGGTAAGCGGCCTCAATATCACCATCAAGGCGGACATGGCTCACCACCTTCATCCGGTGGAGAAGGTGGTCAAAGACCAGCAGCGTATCGGCAAACATCAGGATGGCCTCTGGCAGGCCAAGGGGGTCGCTGGCTGGGGCCGGCACCGCCTCAAAGTAGCGCGCTGTCTCGTAGGCCAGGTAACCAACCACCCCACCGTGAAAACGAGGCAGCCCCGCCACCGGCACCAGCCGGAACCGTGAAAGCTCTTCCTCTATCAGCCGCAGGGGGTCAACTGCCCCCGCCTCCTCACGGGGCCCGGTGCGCAGGACACGGTACGGCTCCGTGCCGATGAAGCTGTAGCGCGCCATCCTCTCCCCGCCCTCCACGCTCTCCAGCAGGAAGGAATGCTTCCCTCGGGCAACCTTGAGGAAGGCGGAGACCGGCGTCTCCATGTCCGCCAGTATCTCCCGGTAAACAGGGACGAGGTTACCCTCTCCCGCCCGGCGCTTCACCTCTTCAAGGGTTGGCGTGTACATCTGGCCCCTAAAAACACAGACCCCCTCGCCTCAGGGGCGAGGGGGTCCTCTCGCGGTGCCACCCTGGTTCGTCCGCCGGGGGCGGACCTCTTTCCAGGTACGGCCCGCCGTGGCGGGCGATACCCTGGGCTCTGATAACGGTGCCCTCTCCGTCCCAGCCTACGCAGAAGGCCGTTGGCCTTCCTTCGGCCGGCGGCTCCCGAGTCCATTCAGCCCCGGCGCTGGCATCGGGCTTCCACCTTACCCCGACTCTCTGGGCCCCGCTTCAGAGCCTACTAGTCTCGTTCACAGCCTTTACTGTTTGAGATATGCTAGCACCGGTTGCCGGGTAAGTCAAGCACTGCCTTTCAATGAAACCTTTTCCTTGACCACTACACCACGAGTCTGAAATTCTATAATGTTAGGGGAATTAGAAAACGGGGAAGGGGACCAATGATGGACGCATTGACAAGCTGTCATCTAATACGTAAGTGGTGGCTGGTAATCACCTTCTCGCTTGTTTTATTGCTGGCCACGGGGTGCAGCCAGTCGCCTACTACCAACCAGCCACCGAGTAGTCCGCCGTCCTCT
>CAZBPZ010000022.1:0-21839 GCA_964493955.1 uncultured Dehalococcoidales bacterium
GGGGCAGACTCCGGCTGCAACCACAACCGGCCGGGCCAGGCCGCCGGGGTGGGCCATCTTTTCCCTGCGGCCCGTTGCAGCAGGCAGCCGCCGCAGCACCACCAGCAACCCCCGCACCCGCCAGCGAACCATTGGCGTACTGAGAGCCCCGCACCCGCCGGCGAACTATTGGCTCACCAAGAATGTCCCGCCGCCCCCCCCCCCATCCCCCCGACGGCCTTACCGCAGACGCCGCCGCCCCCTACCATGGAAAGAGGCACCGCTCAGAAAGGGGGAAAACCCTTGCTTGGAACAGGCACGCCACCGGCGGCGGCACACAGCTCAGCCACCCCGGCCGACACGGTAGTGGAGCTCAGCGGCATCAGCAAGCTGTACGGCGACTTCCCGGCCGTCAGGTGCCTTGACCTGAGCGTGGCCCGGGGCGAGATACTGGGCCTGGTGGGGCACAACGGGGCCGGTAAGACCACCACCCTCAAGATGCTGGCCGGCCTGGTGGCCCCCACCACCGGCTGCATCCGGGTGATGGGTACTGACATGGCCAGAGAGGCCACCCGGGCCAAGGGCTTCATCGGCTACCTGCCGGAAGAAAGCCCCTTCTACGAGAACATGACGGTCACCGAATACCTGGCCTTCTTCGGGGAACTGTACCGGTTGCCGCGCCGGGTGGTGAGAGAGCGGACGGAGGAGCTCCTCGGTGCCCTCAAGCTGCCGGAGAGGGACAGGCTCACCGGCGAGCTTTCAAAGGGAATGAAGCGCAAGGTGGCCATCGCCCGTGCCCTGCTGCACGACCCTGCCCTGCTGGTGCTGGACGAGCCCAACTCCGGCCTCGACCCGCTGACGTCATTCTTCATCATTGACTACCTGCGGGAACTCAGAAAGAAGGGCAAGACTATCATCCTCAGCGCCCACAACCTCTTCCACGTGGAGTACATCTGTGACCGGGTGGCCATCCTCAAGGACGGCGAGCTGGTGGTGTGCGACACCATGGAAGCCATCCGCCGTACCCTCGGCGAGCGCGAGTACGAGGTGACCTTCAGCGCCCCCGCGGACCTGCCCTACCCGAAGGTGGACGGCAACTACGTCTTCCGGTCACCCGATGCCGGCCAGCTGGCCGGGATACTGCGGCAGGTCTCCGATAGCGGCTGGGCGCTGGTTGACCTCTCCATCCGGCAGTCTGCCCTGGAGGACATCTACGTGAAGCTCATGAGCGGCACCACCGCCTGACAGGGGCCAGGACAGCCATGCGAGAGACCCTGGTAATTGCCCGAAGAGAAGTCACCCGGCTCCGCACCAGGTTCCGGGGCCGGGCGCGGCTTGTCATTGGCCTGGTGCTGGGGCTGGCGGCCTTCATGTCCTGGTTCATCTCCCAGCAGGGCTTCATGCCGACGGCCGGCTTCTACACCGCCGGGGTAAGCCCCGCCAGCCCGCCGATTGCCGACGCGCGCTTCCGCACCGTGGTGGTCCAGCCGGCAGACGCCGCCGCCCTGCTGCGGCAGGGCCGGATTGACATCTACCTCAACGGCGAACGGGTCATCTGGCGCAGCGACCGGCGCTCGCGGGCAGCCGCCGGCGCCCTGAGGCAGGCCCTGGAAAGGCAGGAGCTTTTCCGGCTTGCCTGCCAGTATGATATTGACCGGGCCTTCCCGCTGCGGGTTGAGGTGCACCGCGTGCCGGCACCGGGGACGGATGTCATCGCGGCGGCCAGTACCTCCTCCCCCTGGCACCTGGCCGACCCCCGCGCCGGGACAGACCAGCCAGCCCCCGCCACAGATGCGCCGGCGGGTACCTCCTCGGCGGTCGTCCGCGGACTTGAAGGCCTGCGGGGCAACCAGGCCAGCCTGCCGGACTTCCAGGCGGAGTTCGTCTCGGACAGCGAGGTCATCATCCCCTCGCTGATGGAGCCGCCGCTGCCGCTGGCGCAGGTGGTGCTGGCCTTCCTCTACGTGCTGCCCATCATCTTCGCCAGCGTCTTCTTTACCAGCAGCTTCATGGAGGAGAAGCTGCAGCGCAAGCTGAACATCCTCCTCTCGGCCCCGGTCACCCCGCTGCAGATAATCATCGGCAAGATGCTGCCCTACCTGGCCTACTCTATCCTGAGCACCGTCGTAATCACCCTCCTGCTGGGGGGAAACGTGCCGCTGGCGCTGGCCATCTTCGTGCCGCTGGCACTCTTCATCCTGGCTGTTTACCTGATGGTGGCCCTGCTCTACCGCACCTTCAAGGACCAGACTTTCTTCTCGCTGCTGGCGGTCACCGCCATTACCGTCTACCTGGTGTTCCCCTCCATGTTCTCCGGGGTGAATGACATCAGCCAGGTGTCCCCCCTGAGCCTGGCAATCCAGATGTACAAGGGAGAAAGCTTCGGCCCGGCCGAGTACCTGCTGGCAACCACGCCGCTCTACCTGGTGTTCGGCACCAGCCTGTTCGTAGGGACACGCATCTTCAACGAGGAGTACCTGCTCACCTTCCGGCCGCTGTACCGCAAGCTGGCGGACGCCGTCAGCCTGGTCATCAACCGGCACCACCGGCACCTGTCCATCTTCCTGCTGGGGCTCTGTGTCATACCCGGTGTCTTCATGGTGCAGCTCGGCGGCATTGCCGTGGCCTTCAACCTGCCGCTGCCAGCCTCGCTGATAGGGGTACTGGCGGCCTCCGTCATCGTGGAGGAGGTCGCCAAGTCGGCCGGCATCGCCGTCCTCATCAAGAACGGCCTGGTGGGCTCGGTGCGCTCCGTGGCCACCCTGTCGGCGGCGGCCGCCCTCGGCTTCTTCGCCGGCGAGAAGCTGCTGCTCTTCGTGACGCTCAAGGTGATATCCGAGTCCATGTTCACGGCGGCCGTCTTCGGCTCCGGCCTGCTCGTCATGCCCCTGCTGGCGCACTTCGCCTTCACCTTCGTGGTGTGCCTGGCAACGCAACGCTTCGGCGTGAAGCGCTACCCGCTGGCGGTGCTGGGCGGGGCACTGCTCCACGCCCTCTACAACCTGGCAGTGATGGGGGTGATGTCATGAGCCGCTTCATCACCATGGTAAAGCGCGAGCTCAGGGCCGTCACCCGCGAGAAGACCATCATGCTGGCCATCGTGATTCAGCTTTTCATCGCCTCATTCTCCTCGGTGATAGTCACGGGGCTGATGTCCTTCTATGACCCGGACTCCATCGGCCAGACGGCGCGCGCCAGCTTCCGCATCGGCCTGGTGGACGAGACCGGCGGCCCGCTGGCGGCAATACTGGCGGAAAAGAGCCTCTCCGTGCTACCGATGCGCACGGCCGGGGCGGCCGAGCGCGCCTTCAGCCGCGGATACATTGACGCCGCCATCCTCCTGCCGGAGCCGGCCGATGGCGCCACCACCAACATGCGGCTGGTACTGCCCGAGCTCGACTCCAAGGCCACGGTGCTGACGATGGTCCTGAAGGAGCCGCTCAAGGAGTACGAGGACTACCTCCGCCGGCAGAACGGCATCACCCCGGGCTACACCGGACTTGAGGCCCGGGCCGATACCACCTTCGAGTTCCACTACTCGCTGATACTGCCGATACTGATGTTCTTCCCGGCGCTGCTGGCCGGTAGCCTGGTCATAGACACCATCTCCGAGGAGACAGAGAACAAGACCCTGGACACGCTGCGGGCAGCGCCCGTATCACTGGGGCAGATACTGGGGGCCAAGGTAACAGCGGCCGTCACCATGGTGCTGCTCCAGTGCAGTGCCTGGCTCGGCCTGCTCCACGCCAACAACCTGCCGGTAGCCAACGCCGGCACGGTACTGCTGCTGGCCCTCGTGGTCGGCACGCTGGTATCGCTCGGGGCCGCCCTGGTGGCACTGTACTTCAAGGACAGGGAACGTGCCCAGTTCACCTACTCGATGGCCCTGGTAGGCCTGGTAGGGCTGAGCTACCTGCTGGAGCCTTCACCCTTCAACCTGATTGCCCGCCTTGCCACCGGCGACGCCACGGCAGCCCCCACCGCCCTGCTCTACCTGCTGCCGCTGCTACCGGTGGCCCTAGCCTTCAGCCGGTACTCCGGCCGGCTGCTGGCTGCCCGCAGCGCCCGCTAGAACGCACCCGCCTTTGCACCACCCGCCAGTCCCGTGCTAACATGGCGGCAGGCCGGGCTCCGGCCACTCCCATGTGCGAGGTGATATTCGTGGCCAGACTTACGGGCAAGCAGGCGGCCGACTACTTCCGCCGCTGCTTCGGCGCCGTTGACGGGCTGTGGTGCATGAAAGTAGAAGAGCGCTACGGCTTTGAGGTGGCGCTGGATGTTGACAGGGCCGTGTGGGAGGTCTTTCCCAAGATACAGGCACGCAAGCTCAAAGAGCTGACCGGCCTGGGAAACGGCCTCGAGGCCCTGAAAGAGGCCTATACCACCAAGCTCGAACTGGAAGACTATGAGTTCGTGGTGGAGGACCTGCCGGGCGGCGGCTTCAGCATTACCCTGAGCGAGTGCCCGTGGCACGGGGTGATGCTGCGCTCCGGGCGCGGCCACCTCTCCGGCCGGGTTGGCAGCACCATCTGCCCCACCGAGTATGGGGTCTGGGCGGCCGAGTTCGGGCCGGGCATTACCTGGGAGCAGGACAGCCGCATCTGCGAGGGCGACCAGACCTGCACCATCCGCTTCAAGCCGGCCTAGTTATTACAGGTCATCCGGCAGCGGCCGCAGCAAAATCTCCGGCAGCGGCAGCTTGGGCCGCTCCGGCCTCTCACCCGCCGGGTGGCCCACCGCCAGCACCACCAGCAGCGGCATCTCTTCGGGAATACCCAGCAGGCGCTTCACCGCCTCGCGGTCACTGATGGCCCCCACCCAGCAGGAACCCAGGCCGAGCGCCTCGGCCATGAGCACCATGTGCTCCACCGCAATATAGGTATTGGCGGTGGCAGACGTGATAAAGGTCCTCAGGTCCGGGTCTGGCGCTGAGACCATCTGCTGAAAGACGGGGTCATTGAGGCTGGCGGCCGGCAGTACACCGGCATCGACTGCCTCCTGGCGACGCTTGAGACGGGTCTGCCCCGAGTACGAGGACAGGTCGGCGCAGGCGACGAAGACGACCCCGGCCTGCTCAATGAATGCCTGCCCGAAGCAGAGCCGCCGCAGCGCCCGCTTCTCCTCCGGGTCAGTCACGACGACAAAGCGCCACGGCTGCGAGTTGCTGGCAGAAGGGGCCAGCCGCGCCGCCTCCAGTATCTCCAGGACTTGCTGGCGTGAGACGGGTTCGCCGGTAAAGCTACGTGTACTGCGGCGCCTCTTTATGGCCTCGGCAACGGTGAGCATAAGGGTCCTCCTGCTATGGCAGTACCAGACTGGTATTATAGCAGAACGGCCCTGCCCGGGGCTGTCCCCGCCGGCCGCGGCGGCCACCCCTCAGGCCATCTGGTAGGTGCGCCTGGGGCGGCGCACACGGCGGGCCAGCGGTAACTCGATGATAAAGCTGGCCCCACCCTGCGGGTTGTTCTCTGCCCGGATGAGCCCGCGGTGGCGGGTGATAATCCCATAGCAGGTGCTGAGCCCCAGGCCGGTGCCCTTGCCCACCGCCTTGGTGGTGAAGAAGGGGAAGAACACCTGCTTCAGGTTCTCCTCCGGGATGCCGGGGCCGTCGTCGGCCACGGTTATCCTGGCCCAGTCACCCTCACGCACGCTGGTGACGGTAATATTACCCCCGCCCTTCTCCTGCAGGGCCTCCTCGGCGTTGAGGAAGAGGTTGATGAGGACCTGGGTGAGCTGGGTGGGGCTGCCCCTGATATAGAGGGGCCCGGCCGCCAGGTCGGTGGTAACGGTAATATTCTGCACGCTCTCCGCATAGCGCCGCATGCCCACCACCTTGCGGATGACACGGTGCAGGTCAAAGCGCCGGCCCTGCGAGTCCACCTTCCGGCTATAGGTGAGCAGGTCGGTCATGATGCGGGCGGCCCGCCTGGCCTCCTCGTGGATGACGCGCAGGTCACGCTTCATCGGGGCCGGCACCTGGGCTGCCAGTAACAGCTCGGAATAGAGAAGAATGCTACCCAGCGGGTTATTCACCTCGTGGGCAATACCGGCCGTCATCTCACCCAGGGAAGCCAGTAGCTGCGAGTGCTGGAGCTGCTCCTGGGCCCGCCTGAGCTCGGTCACATCCTGGTAGAGCATCTGGTAACGAGGTTGCCCGTCCCAGACCACCGCCTCGTGGAAGACATTGAGATGGCGGGGCTGGCCGTCCTTGCGAACGATGGTGACAGAGAACGGGCCAGGGGGGAGGCGGCCCTGCTGCAACCGCTGGCGCCGCTCCAGGTACTCGGCGTAGCTGTCCGGGGTGTAGAGCTGGTTGATGGGCGTGTTTTTCAGCTCGTCAAAGCTGTCATAGCCGAAGATATCCAGCACCGCCTGGTTACCGTAGAGCATTTCGCCATCGGTACCGGTGATTAGCACCCCCAGCGGCAAGTTGTAGAGCGTGTTGCGGAAGTTGTGCTCTGACTCCCTCAGGGCTTCCTCCATCTGCTTGCGCTCCGTTATGTCACGGGCAATCTTGTACCACAGGTCACCCCCGAGGTGGACAGCCGAAAGCCAGGCGGTGCGCTGTGTCCCATCGGGCCGGACAAAGGTAACCTCACCCGGTTCCAGGGCATCCTCAACCACGCTCAACTGCTGCAGGCGCTCCACCGTGGCCAGGGGGGAGATATCGTCAATGGACATGTTGCGGAGTTCGGCCACCGTCCACCCGCAGAGCCTCGCGGCCGCCTGGTTGGCATCAAGGCAACGCCGTGTCCGGCGGTCTATCAGGAAGATGGCGTCGCCGGAGCGCTCGAACAGCATCCGGTAGCGCTCCTCGGTACGGCGGCGCTCGGTTATGTCAAAGGCATAGTGCATGTAAACATCGGGGGTAATCGGCACCCAGTGCAGGTCCCAGACCCGGTCAGCCTTCTCCACCTCTGCCCGCTGGGGACCACAGCCACCCCAGACTGCCGGGGCCAGGCAGTGCGGGCACGGCTGCTCCTGGCCGGCATAAGTCCGGTAGCACTTTTCGCCCGGGACAGCCCCCGCCTGCCGGGCGGCGGCATTGGCCGCCATGACCTCGCGCCTGCGTGCCCGGTGTTCCTCAACTGCCCGGCCAGCGATATCCAGCAGGCGCCCCCGGTCAAGGGGGCGGGCCTCATAACCGATGATGTTGCGCCGCCGGCAGGCCTCGGAGGCCCCCTTGAAACCGGGTACCGCCGTAACAATGATGCAGTCAGTCGCGGGGCTCTTCTCGGCCAGTACGTCCGCCAGCAGCAGGCCGGGCATGTCCGGCAGGCTGGCCTCAATCACGGCAACCTGACACGGGTAGTGTTGCACCAGCGCCTGTGCCGACGCCCCGTCCGGTGCCGCCAGTAGCTGATAGCCCGCTTCTTCAAAGTACTGCCACGCCTGACTCACCAGCTGCCGGTCGGCCCCCACGATGAGAACGCGGGGCGCCCCGGCCTGCCGGGCATCCGTTTCAGGGGAAGCACCACCGGCCGGCAGGGAGAGGAAGGGCCATCCTGGCACATCGTTCAGCATCGGCAATGGGTCAACTTCCGGCACGCCACCGGCCCTACACGCAGATTTTCCAGCAAGGATACTTTATCACGGGCAAACGCCCGGCGGGCCTCCAGCAGGGTCTGGAACCATGACCCGTGGCGGCCAAGTTTGGCCCGGGGGAGGGTCAGGCGGCTGGATTGGCAGGACTAACTGCGGCCCGGCACCGGCCACCATCCCGGTGCGCACCGGCGGCGGCGAGGTGCCGCCCCACCTAGCTACCAGGTGGCGTGATTGCAGGATTGTAGTGCACCTGACACCCCATCAAGCCGACGGCCACGGCGTGAAACCCGGCTCCAGGTCAACCTGGAAGGCCACCAGGATACGGCCGAGCATGACGAAGTAGGCAATCACCAGGGTGAGCTCGACGATGTCATGGTCGCTGAAGACGGCCTGCATGGCAGCAAAGGTATCATCGCTCACCTGCCCATCGCGGGCTACTGCGTCGGTGTAAGCCAGCACCAGCCGCTCCGTATCATCAAATTCGGGCGAGTCTTCCCAGTGACGTATCGCCTCTATCTGGGGCCGGGTGAGGCCGGCGGCCTGGCCCAGCGGGATATGGTGCTGGAAGGCATACTCGGCCCCACCCAGGTGAGCAACGCGCAGGGTGGCCAGCTCACGCAGTCTCATGGGAACGTTCTCACCTCGCAGCACCGCGCCGGCAAACCGCAGATACTGGCCTCCCATCCCGGGGCAGAGCGCCACCAGCCGCGCGATATTGAGCACCGGGGCAGAGCGCTCCCGGCCGGGCTGAAAGATTTCCGGCAACGCCCGGCTGATTTCTGCCTCGTCCGGCAAGCTGATACGCGTCATGACGATTCCTCCACTACCGCAGTGGCGGTACTTCCGGCCGAGGCCTAGCGAATCACGAACCCACCATCGACATGCAATACCTGGCCGGTAATATTGCGGGCATCCTCCGAGGCGAGGAAGACCACCGCCCGGCCCATGTCCTCAGCGGTCTGCTCACGTCCCAGCGGCGCATTGGGCAGCACTATGTAGCGCAGCCAGAACTCCCGCGGGCTCAACCCCTCAACCTCGATGCCGGCGAACCGCTCCGGCAGTTCCTCGCCGGACTGCCTGACCTCCCTGATGTGGTTCAGCATGGCAGTGGCCCCGCGCTCCCAGAGAGGAGTATAGACCCAGCCGGGGCAGACACAGTTGACGTTGATATTGCTGGGGGCAAGCTCGCGCGAAAGGGACCAGGTGAGCGAGATAACACCCGCCTTGAACACGGAGTAAGGCATGTTGCCAAAATCAGCCAGCCGGCCGGAGATTGACGAGATGTTGACTATCTTGCCGCTGCGCTGTGCCACCATGTGGGGGACGACGCTGCGGCACATGGCAATCGTTGCCTTGAGATTGATCTCGTAGGAGCCAAACCATTCTTCGTCGGAGCGGTTGGTGATACGGCCTGGCTCGGTACGTGCCGGGGCACCCTTCTGGCCACCGACGTTGTTAACCAGGATATCAATCCGGCCAAAGTGGCCGGCCACCGTTGCCACGGCCGCCTCCACCTGCTCCGTGACGGTGCAGTCGGCCACCACCGGCAGTGCCTGGCGGCCCATGGCCGCAACGTCCCCGGCCACCCGCCTGGCATGGACGCCCTCGATATCCACCACCGCCACATCCGCCCCCTCCTCAGCCAGGCAACGGACGATACCTTCTCCAATCCCCTGCCCACCCCCGCTCACCAGTGCCACCTTACCTTCAAGTTTCAACTCGTTCCTCCTTCCCGGGCCATGGTCTACCCGATTGGTGTTTCCTGCAGCCAGCGGCGAATATACCCGGCGACCTTCTCACCGGCATCCTCCTGGATGAAGTGGCCAGCCTCGGGTACGGGGAGCGGCGGGGCACAGTGGCGGAAGATTCCCCGCAGTGCCTGCTCCCCGGCGGCCGTAACGGCGTCCCTGCCAGCCCACGGCAACAACACGGGGATGTCCAGTCGCCGCAGGACCTCTATCGCCCGGCGGTTGTCATAGGCGCCGGGATGGTCAGGACGGACAGGCACCAGCCGCGGCCACAGCAGGGCAGCCGTCTGGTACTCCGCCGAGGGGAAGGGCGCACCGTAGGCGGCCGCCTCGGCATCACTCAGCTGGCGCCCTGTGACCGCCGCCTTCATCAGGGCCGGTACATCGAGCCAGGTGACCTGCTGCGAGAAGCGCCGCCACTGCATGAAGGCTCCACCCACCCGGGCACCACCCCGGGGAGCGGTGCCATCGGGGATTCCGGTATTCATTGCCACGATACGGGCAAAGCGTTGCGGCACCTGCGCCACCACCCGCAGGCCTACCAGGCCACCCCAGTCCTGCCCCACCAGGGTAATACGTTGCAGGTCAAGCGCCTCCACGAATTTCCGCATCCAGCGCACAAAGGCCCTGTAGCTGTAGGCATTATCGGCCACCGGCTTGTCGGACCGCCCGAAGCCAACCTGGTCGGGCACGATAACCCGGCCCACCTCGGCCAGGGGCGCAATCATGTGGCGGTAGAGGTAGCCCCAGGTCGGCTCGCCGTGCAGCATCAGAATCGGGTCGCCTTTCCCTGCCTCCACATACGCCATCCGCAGCCCCTCAACCTCCACGTAATTCGGCTCCCAGGGGAAACCGGGCAAGTCAGCGAAGCACTCTTCTGGCGTGCGCAGCACCGAACCGTCCGGCCAGGTGGTCTGGACGCGCCCGGTCTGCCGCCGGGCAAACTGTGCCACCAGCTGCACATCGGCCGGGTCCATACCCTCGGTGACCTCGGCCACCCAGCGGCTGAAGTCCAGCAGGTCAGCCTCGATCTCGTGCTCCGGGGGGCGCGGTTCGTAGCGCTCCCAGAAGCCGTAGACGGTGGCGGTGGAGGGCCGGCCCCTGCCCAGGTCGCCCAGTTCCAGGGCGTAGAGGTGCTCGTGTCCCGAGCGCCAGTAGACGCGGCCGGCGCGCCGGCCGGTGGCCTGCTCCAGGGCCGTGGCCACCTCGGGCCGCACGTCCAGCTCTGGCTCCACCAGCAAAGGGTCGGCCCGCAGGTACAGAAGCTCTTCCTCGGCCGGGGTGATAAACTGCATCAGAATGACCTCCCGACGGTGCGGTCCAGAAAACCAACGATGGCACGGGCCAGATCAGGGCCACGGTCGTCCTGCAGGAAGTGGGCAGCGTTCTCGAAGGTGACAGGGCCTTCGGCGTGCGGCAGCAGCTCCTTGAGGCGCCAGGCATACTCCATCGGGAAGACATTGTCTTCCGGCGCCCAGAGCAGGATGACAGGCACCCCGGCCAGCTCCGGCAGCCGCCGCTCGATGTACAGCATGTCCTGCCAGCCGCGGTCGCCCTCACGCAGGGGGATGGTGCGCGGCCAGGTGAGCACCACGTGGTCGGAGTCTGGTTCGTCGTAGATGTGGTGGTAGGCGCGGGCCTCGGTCCGGCTCATACCCCGCCGGCTGGTGATGGACGGCCCGGCCTGCGAAAGCACCTTGTGCCGTTTCATGAAGAACTGCCCGATAAGCGGGGCGTGCCAGGTGGTCCAGGGCCGAGGTGAGGCATGGAAGCGGCCCACGTAGCCGGTGAAGAGCCAGGTGTTCATCAGCACCAGCGCCCCCAGCCGCTCGATGCGCTGCAGGGCAGCCCCCACTCCCTGCGGGCCACCCCAGTCCTGCCCGACGATGACAAAACCGCGCAGCCGCAACTGGTCCATCAGCGAAACGAGGTCGGCAATATGGTGGGCCGATGTCAGGGCAGCATCGACCCTCGGTTTATCCGAGTAGCCCGCCCCGATCCAGTCAGGGATGATGACACGGTAGCCGGCCTCCGTCAGCGGCCCCACGAAGTCGCGGTAGAGAAAGCCCCAGGTAGGGTTGCCGTGCAGCAGGAGAACGGGCCGGGCGGCAGCGTCGCCCTCGTCCACGTAGGCCATGGTGCGCCCGTTGACAGTAATGGCCTTCTGCTGCCAGGGAAACAGCGGCTCTAACCAGCCGGGCTTGGGGGCAAGTTCGCGGGTCACAATGACACCTCCTCGGACAGGTGGCAGTTGGTAGGGCCAGTATAGCAATCTTACCCGGGACGCGCCAGCCCGAAACGCGCCGGGCAGGGCAGCCGGAACATTGCCAGCCGGCGGCCATTACACTACAATGACCTTCACCATTGCCCCCGGCTTCGGCAGCACCGGGTAATCGGCGATTCCCTCTCCACCGGCCGCCCGGTGATAGACGAGGTTATCGGCCGCCTGCCCGTCACCCTCGAGCTGGGGGCGCTGGCCTTCCTGATATCCCAGACCATTGCCATACCCATCGGCATCTACTCCGCCATCCGTCAGGACAGCCTCGAGGGCTTCCTGGGGCGCGGCTTCGCCATCATCAACCTGGCCCCACGCCGGCCTTCTGGCCGGGCACCATGATAATGGTCTTCCCGGCCCTCTGGTAGGGCTGGTCACCACCGATGTCCTGGATACACTTTACCGAGGACCCGCTGGGGGACCTGCAGCAGTCCATCATCCCGGCGCTCCTCATGGGCATGGCCATGTCGGCCACCACAATGCGCATGCTGCGCACCACCATGCTCGAGGTGCTGCGCCAGGACTACATCCGCACCGCCTGGTCCAAGGGTCTGCGGGAAAGGGTGGTGGTGATACGCCACGCCATGAGAAATACCCTCATCCCGGTGGTTACCATCATTTCCGGCCAGATACCCGTCATGATTGGCGGGACCGTCATCATGGAGCAGATATTCTCCCTGGCCGGCATGGGCCGCCTCTTCCTGGACGCCATCAACCGCCGGGACTACCCCTTTGTCAGCGGCATCAACATCCTGCTGGCCACTATCGGCATGGTGCTGATTCTGCTGACCGACCCTAGCTACGCCTTCCTTGACCCGCGTGTCCGCTACCGCTAGCCTGCCCCCGGCCCCGGTTGACAATGCCCGGGGCCAATGTTACGCTATCCGAAAGCGCTGCCTACGTTATGTAAGCCGGACGCCCGGATACAATCACCCCCGGGTGGACTTCCGGCAGGCGGGGTAACCAGATGGTGCAGGATAGCAGCCACGGCCCGGGCGACATTGACGCCCTGCGCCGCCAGCTTGAAGAGTTGCAGGCCGCCAACCGCGCCCTGCAGGAGACCGAAGAGCAGTGCCGGGCGGCCCTCGGCAGCATCTCGGATGCCATCCTCATGACGGACAGCTCCGGGCATTTCACCTTCGTCTCACCCAACGTGGCCGACGTTTTCAGCCAGTCGCCGGCGGAGGTGCGCCGCCTCGGTACCATCTCGCGGCTGCTCGGTGACGTGCCGGCCGACCCGGCCGAGCTGGCCGCCAGCGGCGGCGTCCGCGAGATTGAATGCACACTGAAAGACCGGGCCGGGCAGCGGCGTATCGTCCAGGTAAATATAAGAAGCATCACCGCCGGCAAGAGCCGCCTGCTCTTCACCTGCCGTGACATCACCCACACCCGCCGTATCCAGGAGCAACTGCGCCAGCTCCGGGAAGACCTGGAAGAAATGGTGGAGGAGCGCTCGCTCGAGCTGCGCACCAGCAACGAGCAGCTTGAGATGCGCAACCGGCTGCTGGAGGCGCTGGGCAACGCCCAGGCGGAGTTCATCTCCGAGGAGAACCCCCGCCTCCTCTTCGACCGGCTCCTGGAAGACCTGCTCTCGCTGACAGACAGCCAGTTCGGCTTCATCGGGCAGGTGCTGCGTGACGCAAGCGGCCAGCCCCACCTGAAGACGCATGCCATCACCGAAATCCCGCTCGGCGGGAGCAGCGGCGGGCAGGCGACCGGGCCCGCCGCCCTCAACTTCGCTGACCTGCAGCCGCTAGTAACGGCGGTGATGACATCGGGCCAGCCACTGATAGTGCATGACCCGGAGACAGACCCCCGGCTCAAGGCACCGGGAAAGCCCGGGCCACCGCTGAAGTCCTTCCTGGGGCTGCCCCTCTTCAGCAACGGTGAGCTCGTGGGTATGGTCGGGATTGCCAACCGGCCGCGCAGCTACGATAGCCAGCTCATCGAGTTCCTGCAGCCTTTCCTGGCAACCTGCGGCAACATGCTCCAGGCCTACCGCCAGGTACAGAGGCGCCGCCAGGCCGAAGAGGAACTGGCCCGCTCGGAGCGCAACTTCCGTAACTCCATCGCCGGCTCACCGCTGGGCACGGCCATCACCACCAGCACGGACAAGCTCCTCTACGTCAACCAGGCCCTGCTTGACCTCTACGGCTATGACACCGCCGAGGAGCTCATGGCGTTGCCGGCGGAGCGGCGCTACACACCCGAAAGCTACGCCAGCCTGCAGGAAAGGCAAAGGCGGGTCCGACAGGGCGCGCCGGCCGCCAGCAGCTACGAAGTCAGCATCGTCCGGCGCGACGGCGAGGTGCGCCACGTGCTCATGTCACGCGAGAGTGTCCTCTGGGACGGGCAACCCCGCTTCCTGGCACTTTACCAGGACATCACCGAGCGCCAACGGGCCGAGACCGCCCTGCGCCAGAGCCGGCAGCGCTTCCATGACCTGGCCAACCTGCTCCCCCAGAGCATCTGGGAAACAGACGCCGCCGGCAACTTCACCTTCATCAACCGCCAGGGCCGCCGGGCCTTCGGTCTCTCTGACGAAGACGAGCCGGGTAACGTGTTTGATACCTTCGCTGACGAGGACCGGGAACGGGCCAGGGCCGACCTGCAGGCCATCCTCCGCGGCGAGACGAGCGAAGGGGTCGGCTACACGGCCCGGCGGAAGGACGGCTCCACCTTCCCGGTGCTGGTCTACGCCGCCCCCATCACTACCGACGGCCAGGTCACCGGCCTGCGCGGTGTCACGGTTGACATCACCGACCTGCGCCGCACCGAGATGCTACGCCGCCAGTCCGAGGACCGCTACCGCCTCCTCTTCGAGAAAGCCAGCGACGCCATCTTCATCCTGGACCGCCATACCGGCCGCTTTGTTGACTGTAACACAGCCGCCGAGCACCTGACCGGCCTTGCCGCCGGGGAGCTGCGGCAGATGGCGGCCGATGCCACGGACAGCCCGGACGGGTTGAAGCAGCTCTCCGAGCTGCTGGCGGCGGGTGAAGGCTCCCCGCCCAGCGAGATTACCTTCCACCGGCCCGACGGGACAACCCGCACCGCCCTGGTGGCCACCGCCCGGCTTGATGGTGAGCTGGTCTTCGGGATTGCCCGCGATATTACTGAGCGCATCGAGGCAGAGCGCACCATCCGCGCCAGCCGCGCCAGCCTGGCCAATGCCCAGCGCATCGCCCACCTCGGGAACTGGGACTGGGACATCCCCAGCGACACCCTCACCCTGTCCGACGAAGCCTGCCGCATCCTCCAGCTCGAACCCGGCGAGGTGACCGAGCCGGCCAGCCTGCTGTCCCAGCGGGTGCACCCGGAGGACCGCGAGACGGTGCAGAAGGCGGTGGTGCAGGCCCTCTTCGAGGGCCGCCCCTACAACTACGAGTACCGCATCCTCAAGCCGGACGGCTCGGAAAGCGTGGTGCATGTCCGCGGCGAGGTAGAGTTCGACGATGACGGCAAGCCGGTGCGAGCCTCCGGCACCATTCAGGACATCACCGAGCGCCGCATCCTGGAGAAGCAGGTAACCCAGTACCAGGAGCTCAACGAGCTCAAGACCAACCTCCTTTCCACCGTCTCCCACGAGCTGCGTACCCCGCTGGCCATCATCAAGGGCTACTCCTCCCTGCTGCTCGACTACGACGAGCGGCTGGAGGCCGAGGAGAAGCACGAGTACCTGCAGTCGATTGACAAGGCCACCACCCGGCTGGTGGAGCTGGTGGACCACATCCTTGATATGTCCCGGCTGGACTCGGGCATGCTGCGCCTGGAAAAGACCTCGGCCAGCCTGGCGCGCCTCATCCGTGAGGCCGTGGCCGAGGCAAGGCTCCGCGCGCCGGAGCACCGGCTTGTCTCCAGGGTGGCCCCCGGGCTGCCACGTGTCCGCCTCGATGTAAAGCGTATCCGCCAGGTACTGGACAACCTCCTGGACAACGCCATCAAGTACTCCGACCCCGGCTCCGAGATAACCGCCAGCGCCGAGGCGAGGGAGGGTGAAGTACTGGTCAGCGTGGCCGACCAGGGTATCGGCATCCCCGCCGCCGAGGTGGAGCGGGTCTTTGACCGGATGTACCGGGCGGAGAAACGCAAGAGCGACTCCAGCGGGGTGGGGCTGGGGCTGGCCATCTGCCGCGGGCTGGTCGAGGCCCACGGCGGCCGGATCTGGATTGAGAGCCAGGAAGGCAGGGGCACAACTGTCTTCTTCACACTGCCCACCTAGCCCGGGAGGAGGAACGTGCCCCAGGAGCAGACAGCCAGACCGGTGCTGATAATCGAGGATGATGCCGAGATACGCCGCTTTGCCGGGCGTGTCCTGGAGCTTGAAGGCTACCGGGTGCTGGAGGCAGGCTCCGGCGAAGAAGGCCTCTCGCTGGCGCGCCAGACGGCCGGGCTGGGGGCAGTCCTGCTTGACCTGCGTCTGCCCGGCTGTGACGGCTGGACAGTCATCGCCAAACTGAAGGCTGACTCAAGGCTAAAACAGGTACCGGTGGTGGTCTTCAGTGCCTCGGCGGCCCAGCCGGACCGGCAACGTGCCGCGGCGGCCGGGGCCATCACCTACCTGGTGAAGCCCCTGGACGCCGCCCGGCTCAGGGCGGCCGTCTCGGCCGGACTCGGCCAGGGAGGCAATACCTAGCCATGCCGGCGCGCAAGACCCGGGTGCTGGTGGTAGATGATGACATCCGCCTGCTGCGCATGATGCGCCGCATGCTGGAAATGGAAGGCTATGCCGTCATCACCGCTTCCGACGGCGAGACCGCCCTGCAACTCCTGGACGGCGAAGAAGCCCCTGACCTGATGCTGCTGGACGTGATGATGCCCGGCCTGGAAGGCTACACGCTCTGCCGGCGCATCCGCGAGTTCTCACAGCTGCCCATCATCATGGTGACCGCCAAGGGCAAGGACGAGGAAAAGGTAAAAGGCCTGGACGCCGGCGCTGATGACTACGTCACAAAACCGTTTTCTGCCAGCGAGCTGGTAGCGCGTGTCCGGGCGGTACTGAGGCGCTCCTCGCTGACCGAGGAGCCGATTGTCCCGGTGTTCCGCTGCCAGGACCTGAAGGTCGATTTCGCCCGGCGGCAGGTCTTCCTGGGAGAACGGGAAGTCAACCTCACCGCCACCGAGTACCGCGTCCTCTCCTACCTGGTGCGCAATGCTGACCGTGTGCTCACCCCCGAGCAGATACTGACCAGCATCTGGGGCGAGGAGTACGCCCACGACGATAACCTCGTCCAGGCCAACATCGCCCGCCTGCGCCGTAAACTCGGCGAGGATGCCCGTGACCCCCGTTTCATCTTCACCCGGCCCGGCATCGGCTATGTCTTTGTCAGGTCAGGGGGCTGAACACGCCGGGCCGTACCGGCGCCCGCCGGATGATACTTTTGTAGCCCGGGCTGTCAGACTTTTGTAAGGTTTGCCCCCGCCTTTTGTCAGGCGCCTGTCATCCTGTTCTACTACACTGGGCGTACTACTCGGCGCAAGGCAGGTAGGGCAGCTGTGGTCATCGCCAGCCCAGGGACAGCCCAGCCGGTAAGGCAACCCCGCTACCCCGAGACACTCCTCGAGGAAATACACCTCGCCCGTGACGATGAGCGCCGCCGCCTCTCCGCCGAGATACATGACGGCGTGGTACAGTGGATGGTCGGCGCCCTCTACCGCCTCAGCGCCTGCCGCCAGCTCCTGCCCGAATCGGCCTGCCGGGAACTGGCCGACGAGATGGAGTCCATCGCCACCACCCTGAAAGAGAGTGTCCGGGAGCTGAGGCGTGTCATCGCCGACCTGCGCCCCCCGGCCCTGGGTGAGCTCGGGCTGGTGGGGGCCATCCAGCAAAGTGCCGGCCGCCTCAAAGAGCAGGGCATTGCCTGCCGCGTGGATGTACACGGCGAGCCCCCCGCACTGACACCGGCCGAAGAGCGGGCCCTCTACGGGGTGGTGCACGAGGCCCTCGTCAACATTCGCAGGCACTCCAACGCTTCCCGGGCCAGCGTATCACTGCACTTCCACGCCGGCATCGTCTCGGCGGAAATCGAGGACAACGGCCGCGGTTTCAACCCGGCCGAGGCAATGGACCCCCGCGCCCGGCCCGGCCACATTGGCCTGCTGGCCATGAAGGACCGCGCCGAAATCCTGGGGGCAGCCCTGAACATCAACAGCGCGCCAGGCAGAGGTGCAGTGGTCAGCCTTGCCTTCACCCCGTCTTCATACCGCCACCTGGCAGAAGTACCGCGGGAGTAGGTGGCATGTCACGACCTCGGGTACGTGTCCTCATCGTGGACGATTACCGGGCCGTCGCCGAAGGGCTGAGACGGCTGCTCCAGATGGACAAGGACATCGACGTGGTGGGTGTGGCCACCAGCGGCGAAGAGGCACTGTCGAAGGCAGCCCTTCTTGCACCTGACGTGGTCACGATGGACCTCCGCATGGAAGGCATGAACGGCATCGACACCACCCGGCGGCTCAAGCAGATGATGCCCCAGGTCAGGGTGCTGGCCCTGACAATGTACGGTGAGGACCACTTCAGCCAGGCCATTACCGCCGGGGTATCCGGCTACCTCCTGAAGGACTGTGACCACCGCGAGATAGTCCGCGCCGTCCACCAGGTATACGCCGGGGCCTGCCCCATAACACCGTCCCTGCAACCACTCTACCAGCGGGACAGGGCCCTTGCGCCTGGTTAGCAACCGCGGTACAGAGGGAAGCAAGATGAAAAGTCAGGTCAGGGCCAACCGGCACGTCCTCATCGTCATGCTGGACCTCGGCGGCAGCCGCTACGGGACTGGCGTCAGCCAGGTCTACCGCTCGCTGCCCCTGGACAACCTGACATGGCTCCCGCAGGCCCCGCACCCCGTCCGGGGCAGTGTCAGCCTCATGGGCAGGGTTATCCCCGTCTTCGAGGCCCACCAGTTCCTGGGGCAACCCCCGGCCACCCCCGCGGATGAAAGCCGGGTAGTAGTGCTGGGAGCCGGCCAACGATGCTTCGGCCTGCTGGTTGACGCCGTGGCCGGCCTGATAGCCGTACCGGTGGAAGACGTGCTCCCGCAGCCTGGCCCCGGGCCGGTCTATGCCATCGCCCGGGCCGACTGGCAGGTCAGCCTGCTGGACCTGCCAGAGCTGCTGGCACTGCTGGTACAAAAAGCGGGCGGGTGGCCCTCACCCCGGGCCCTGCAGCAGTGGACGGCCAGGCGGCCGGCCGAGGGCCAGGAGCTTGTCATGGCCGGAAACAGAGGGGGCTGAAGCCCGGAGGGGAGAACTGGCTGGCACGGGCGGCCTCTGGCAGGTCTTTTGCCTTTTTGGCCTGGTTGCCGCCTGACTTGTAAGGACGCCGGTCGGGTCCAGGGGCCGCCCGGACCACCCAGTTCGCTTCCGCAAACAGAGGCCGGGGGTGACCCCCGGCCTCTTACAATCTATCATCAACCGGATAACCGGACAAAGTATCAGACTAGCCTTTACCAATTCGGAACATCTTTGTGCCGCAGACCGGACAGACGCCCTCGGTGGCTGGCTTACCATTCTTCATGGTGATTGCCTTAGCGTTCTTCATCTCGCGCTTGGCACGGCACTTGACACAATAAGCTTCCACGCAACTCACCTCCTTTCTGCCCCGAAGGATAGACCATCCAGCAGGCTCATGTCAAGCCTGCGCGGCCCATTTCTCACTTTTGCCAGCCCGATGGCGGTACCAACCCCACTTCAACGTGGCGCTCTGGCCGGCGGTGATTGATGCGGCCGAGCGCTACCGGCCGCTTACCGCCGAGGAACAGGCGGCCGCCGTGAGCGAGGCCCGCCGCTACCAGTCCATTTTCCCCGCCGCCTGAGGCGCGCCACTCCCTTTTTGACATCCGCCACCCCAACCCGTTACAATTGTCTGCGTTTTCAGCCTGGCCCAAGGAGACTGGATGCCCTACGACCCCGCCCTTGAAAGAGCCTTCAAGCCAGAAACCGTGGCCATCGTGGGTGTTTCGGCCTCGGCACAGCGGGGGAGCACCTGGGCTCCCGGAGGAGCATCCTTCATCACCGCCTTCGAGCAGCTCGGCTTCCGCGGGCGTATCTACCCGGTGAACCCCAGGGCCAGCGAAATCATGGGCCTCAAGGCCTACCCGGCTGTATCTGCCATCCCGGAAAAGATTGACCTGGTGATCGTCTCGGTGCCAGCCCGGGCCCTGCCCGAGGTGCTGGAAGACTGTATCGCCGCCGGTGCCCGCAACGTCCACGCCTTCACCTCCGGCTTCGAAGAGACCGGGGAGCCGGAGCGGATTGAACTGGGGAAGCGGGTGCGCGAGATTGCCCGGCGCGGCCGGCTCAACCTCATCGGCCCGAACTGCATGGGGCTCTACGTGCCGAAAGCCGGGGTGGGTACATTCGACCGGATGCCACGGGAAAGCGGACCGGTGGCCTTTCTTTCCCAGAGCGGCGGGCACCTTAACTGGTACAGCCACTACGGCCCCAACTACGGCATCTTCTTCAGCAAGAGTATCAGCTTCGGTAATGCCTACGTGCTGGACTCGACCGACTACCTGGAATACCTTGCCACCGACCCGGAGACCGGTATCATCTGCATGTACCTGGAGGGTGTGAAGGACGGCCGCAAGCTGCTGCGCCAGGTTGAAGAAATCAACCGCACCAAGCCGGTCATCATCCTCAAGGCCGGCCTGACCGAATCAGGCTCCCGGGCGGTAGCCTCGCACACCGCCTCGCTGGCGGGCTCGGCCGCCATCTGGCAGGGCTTCTTCGCCCGCACCGGCGCCGTCAGGGTGGACTCGCTGGAAGAGATGGCCGAGATGACAATGACCTTTCTCTACGTCAGGCCGCCGGCCTCCCTGCGCACGGCGGTACTGGTGCTGGGCGGCGGCTCCAGCGTGGCCGCGGCCGACGTCTGCGCCCGCGCCGGGCTTGATACACCCCCCCTCACCGCCGAGACACAGGCCGAGCTCAAGACCTTCATCAACATCGCCGGGGCCAGCGTGCGTAACCCGCTCGATACCGGCCACGTCTTCCGCGATGCCAACAGCCTCAAGCGCGAGGTAGAGCTCGTCACGGCCGACCCCAGCATTGACATGCTCATCGTCCGGCCCCACCTTGACATGATACGGGCGGCCGACCCGGAGCATATGGACGAGGTCATCGGCTACCTGAGCGACATCTGCCGCCACCCGCCGCGGGGCAAGCCGGTGGTGCTCGTCTTCCATTCCTTCGCCAATGACCCGGGCGAGTTTGCCCTGCGCAGCCGCCTCCAGGTGGAGCTACCACGGCAGGGAGTACCGGTCTATCCCAGCCTCGAGGCGGCCGCCCGGGCGCTGGCCCGCCGCTACCACCACCACCGCTTCCTCCAGCAACACGCCGCCTGAGGCCCGTCCCTGCCAGAGGCCGGTACAACCCTGGCGCCACACACCGCCACAGGACCATCCCCCGGGGTGGAGCACCCTCGGCTCATCTTGACCGGCCTCCAGCAGGCGTAGTACCATAATACTACCAGCCGCCCCCCTTACTCATGCCAGGAGGGACTCAGGGCATCTGGAACAGTTGAACACCTGCCACCCCCCTGTTTGCCCCGGCCTCCAGCGAGGGTTATCTCAATGAACCGCACCGCCCGTATCAAAGCACGGCCCAAGCTCACCGACCCGCTGCTGCTGGCGGCCTGGCCGGGAGTGGGTAATATCTCCTCCATCGTGGCCGGCTACCTGCACGAGAAGCTGCCCTTCAAGAAGCTGGGCGAGCTCATCGCCCCGCTCTTCTTTGAGCCTATCGGCGTGCTCGCCCGCGACAACGTGGTAGACGTCCCCCAGTTCCCGGCGAGCCGTTTCTACTACTACAAGGGCAAGGGCCAGGAGCGTGACCTGATACTCTTCATCGGCGATGACCAGCCCTCTACCGACACCTACAGTCTGGCCGAGGCGGTGCTGGCCGTGGCAACACGCTTCCAGGTGCGGCGGGTCATTACCTGCGCCGCCGCCCTCACCCGTATCCACTTCACCGAGCCGCCGCGTGTCTGGGGTGTGGCCACCAGCCGCGAGCTGGCCGACGAGCTCGCCGCGATGGGCCTGGAGAACCGCAGCACCATCCAGATTGCCGGCCTCAACGGGCTGCTGCTGGGGGTGGCCAAGGAGCACGGCCTGGAAGGTATCTGCCTGCTGGGGGAGGTCCCGGCCCACGCCTCCCGCATTGATAATCCCGCCGCTGCCCTGGCCGTGCTGGAGGTACTGCTGCGCCTGCTCAACCTGAGCCTGGATACTTCCGACCTGGCCGAGGCCGTGCGGGAATACCGGCAGCAGATGCGTGAGGCAACCGCCATTGCC
>CAZBPZ010000023.1:0-21618 GCA_964493955.1 uncultured Dehalococcoidales bacterium
TTGCTGGGAACTTCCTGCAGCAAGAGCTGGCAATAGTAACCGGGGCAGTGGATGCTATGGTGGTAGATGTCCAATGTATTATGCAGTCCCTGACCACCGTAGCCGAGTGCTACCATACCAAGATTGTTACCACCTCGCCCAAGGCCAAGATTCCCGGAGCTATTCACATCGAGTTTGATGAGCATGACGCCCTGAAGTCAGCCCAGGCTATAGTTAGGACCGCTATTGAGAACTTCGCCAACCGGGGGAAGAATATCCAAATTCCCAGCCAGCAAACTGACCTGATTGCCGGCTTCAGCCACGAGACCATCAACTACCTGCTGGGCGGCCTCTTCCGGGCCTCCTACCGCCCGCTCAATGACAACATCATCAACGGGCGCATCCGGGGCGTGGCCGGGGTGGTGGGCTGCAATAATGCCCGTGTCGCCCACGATAGTGCCCACGTCACGCTGGTAAAGGAGCTCATCAAAAACGACGTCCTGGTGCTGCAGACGGGCTGCGCCGCCATAGCCTGCGGCAAGGCCGGGCTGATGGTGCCGGAGGCCGCCAGGGAATTCGCCGGAGAGGGCCTGGCCGAGGTCTGCGAGACCGTCGGCATCCCACCGGTGCTGCACATGGGGTCCTGCGTTGATAACGCCCGGATTCTCATTGCCGCCACGGCCATGGTCAAGGACGGTGGCCTGGGCGACGACATCAGCGACCTGCCGGTCGCCGGGGCTGCCCCCGAGTGGATGAGCGAGAAGGCAATATCCATCGGCCAGTACTTCGTTGCCTCCGGGGTGTACACCGTCTTCGGGGCGACCTGGCCCACCATCGGCAACAAGGAGGTAACCGAGTACCTCTTCAAAGACATGGAAGAGATGTGCGGGGGAAAGTGGGACTTCGAATCTGACCCCATCAAGATGGCGGAGAAGATGATTGAACATATTGATGCCAAGCGCAAGGCACTCGGCATCGACAAGGCCCGGGAGCGCGTCCTCTTTGACATGGCAATGCGGCGCGAACTCACCTAGAGGCCCACTAACATATGGAGGTCTGACAAGATGTCTAAGATAATTGCCTCGGCAGCCATCAGAGGGGCCTACAAGATAGTTGCCGATGCGGAGAAGAAATGGCAGGAGGCGATGGACAAGCACGGCGCCAACGAGCCGGTAGGCTTCCCCAACACCGCCTACTACCTGCCCGTCATCTACGGCATCCTCGGGGAGAAGGTGGAGAAGCTGGGTGACATGGAACCCGTCCTCAAGCAGTGCCGGCTGCTGCTGCCGCCACCGGTCAAGGAGGTGCACCCCCTGCCCTACCTTGCCCCCGCCCTGGATGCCGGCATGGCCACCCTGTTTGCCGAGGAAATCATCGAGGCCATTCGCTACCTGGAAGAACCGAACTTCTACCTGCGGGGGGAGGACGTAACCGACGAGAACATCTGGCTGGGTGCCGCCGACGACGTCATCCTGCGCAAGCGCGGGATTGAGTTCGTCGATGGCACTGCTCCGGGATTTGCCGCTGTCCTCGGCGCGGCCCCGAACCCGGAAATCGCCCGCAAGATAGCCCAGGAACTGCAGGAGAAGAACCTCTACGTCTTCATGAGCGCTTCCTACGCCGGCACTACCTTTGCCGAGCAGCTGGTTGAGGCCGGCGTGCAGATTGGCTGGCCCACCCGGCTCGTTTCCTTCGGGCCGAGTGTCAGTGCCACCGTCTATGCCATGGGATTCGCCACCCGGGCCGCCATGTCCTTCGGCGGCATCGAGCCGGGCGAGTTCCGCAAAATCCTCATCTACAACAAGGACCGTATCTTCGCCTTTGTCATGCCGCTCGGATTCGTGACCGACGAGTGGTACGCCAACGCCGCCGGCGCCATCAACTACGGGTTCCCGGTCATCGCCGACACCCCCATCCCGGAGATACTGCCCAGCGGCATCTGCACCTACGAGCACGTTGTCTCAAACGTGCCGCACGATGAAATCGTCTCCAAGGCAATTGAAGTCCGCGGCCTGAAGGTGACCGTTACCGAGGTACCCATCCCGGTGCCCTACGGCCCCGCCTTCGAGGGCGAGCGTGTCCGCGGCGATGACATCTACCTGGAATGCGGCGGCGGCCGTACCCAGATGGCAGAATGGGTCACCTCCAAGCGCATGGACGAGGTTGATGACGGGCGGGTAGAGCTCATCGGGCCAGACCTGACAGACGTTGAGCCGGGCTCACGCCTGCCGCTGGCGATTGTAGTTGAAGTGGCCGGGCGCCAGTTCGAAGCTGACTACGAGCCAATCCTGGAGCGCCAGATTCACCACCTGATTAACTACGCCCAGGGCGTGATGCACATCGGCCAGCGCGACATCGCCTGGCTGCGCGTCAGCAAGGGGGCGGTGGAGAAGGGCTTCAAGCTGGAGGACATCGGCCGGCTCCTGCACGCCAAGCTCCACCAGGACTTCGGGCGCATCTTTGACAAGCTCCAGGTGAAGCTCTACACCAAGGAAGATGATGTCGCCCGCATTGTAGAGCAGGCCCGCGCCGTCTACAACGAGCGCGACATGCGCATTGAGGGCATGACCGACGAGACGACCGACATCTACTACTCCTGCACCCTGTGCCAGTCATTCGCTCCCAGCCACGTCTGCGTCATCAGCCCGGAGCGTACCGGGCTGTGCGGCTCCTACAACTGGATGGACTGCAAGGCCTCGTACGAGATTAACCCCACCGGCCCCAACCAGCCGGTGCCGAAGGGCGAGACCATCGACGCCAAGCTGGGGCGCTGGAAGGGGGTGGACGAGTTCGTCTTCAAGGCATCGCGCGGCAAGATTGACCACTACTACTTCTACAGCATCGTCAATGACCCCATGACCACCTGCGGCTGCTGCGAGTGCATCGCCGCCGTGCTGCCGCTGTGCAACGGGGTGATGACAGTCAACCGCGAGTACACCGGCATGACGCCCTGCGGCATGAAGTTCACCACCCTGGCCGGTACCATCGGTGGCGGCATCAGCACACCGGGCTTCGTTGGGCACGGCAAGTACAACATCACCCAGCGCAAGTTCCTCATCGGTGACGGCGGCATCCTGCGCCTCGTCTGGATGCCCAAGATGCTCAAGGAAGAAATTGCCGACCGCTTCAAGGTGCGCGCCGCCGAGCTCGGCGTGCCCGACCTGCTGGACAGGATTGCCGACGAGACCATCGGCACCACCGAGGAAGAAATCCTGCCGTTCCTCCAGGAGAAGGAACACCCTGCCCTGAACATGGACCCGATTATCGGATAATACTAAGGAGGGTGAGATATGGCACTCACCGGGATACAGATATTCAAGCTGCTCCCCAAGACCAACTGCGGTGACTGCGGGGTGCCCACCTGCCTTGCCTTTGCCATGAACCTGGCAGCCGGCAAGGCCGAGCTGAGCGCCTGCCCGCACGTATCCGAGGAAGCCAAGGCCAAGCTGGCCGAGGCCTCGGCACCACCCATCCGCACCGTCACCATCGGCACCGGGGCCGGCGCCCTCAAGGTGGGCGGCGAAACGGTAATGTTCCGCCACGAAAAACGCTTCGAGAACCCACCGGGGATAGCCGTGCTCGTGACGGACACCATGCCCGAAGCCGAGGTAGAGGCGCGCCTCAAACGCTTCAAGGAGCTACAATTTGAACGTGTGGGCCTGCACCTGCGGGCCGAGCTGGTTGCCGTAAAAAGCGAGTCGGGCGAGGCCGCCAAATTCGCCGCACTGGTAAACAAGGTGGCCAAGGACACGGACGCACGCCTCATCCTGATAAGCCCTGACCCGGCCGTGCTGGCCGCCGGCCTCAAGGACGTGGCCGCCGAGAAGCCGCTCCTGTTCGGGGCCAATAAGGACAACCTGGAGGCCGTGGCCACCCTGGCCAAGGAGAACTCCTGCCCGGTTGGCGTGGCTGCCTCGAACCTGGAAGAGCTGGCAGAACTCACCGAGAAGCTCACCGCCGCCGGCATCAACGATATTGTCATGGACTCGGGCGCACGCACGGTGAAGCAGGTCTTCCAGGACCAGGTGATTATCCGCAACTCGGCCCTGGTAAAGAAGTTCAAGCCCTTCGGCTTCCCGACGATAACCTTCCCCGGCGAGATGACCGATGACCCCATGAAAGAGGCTGTAATAGCCTCCATGCTGGTGGCCAAGTACGCCGGCATCATCGTCCTCTCCGACCTGCGGGGCGAGGCCCTCTTCCCGTTGCTGGTGGAGCGGATGAACATCTTTACCGACCCACAGCGTCCGCTCGCCACCGAGCAGGGTATCTACGAGATAAACAACCCCAGCGAGAACTCCCCGGTGCTCATCACCACCAACTTCTCGCTGACCTACTTCATCGTCTCCGGCGAAATCGACGGCAGCCGCGTGCCGGGGTACCTGCTCGTGATGGACACGGAAGGCCTCTCCGTGATGACGGCCTGGGCCGCCGGCAAGTTCGTGGCCGACCTGATAGCCCCGTTCGTCAAGAAGAGCGGCATCACCGACAAGGTAAAGCACCGCAAACTCATCATCCCTGGCTATGCAGCCGCCGAAAGCGGTGGCCTGGAGGAAGAGCTGCCCGACTGGGAAATCCAGGTCGGCCCCAGGGAGGCAGCCCACATACCGGCATTCCTGAAGTCGTGGAAGCCCTAGGAGGGAAGCATGATTCTCATCGGCGAGAACCTTAACATTATGTCCAAGACAATCGGCCCCGCCCTCAGGGAGAGGAACGCCGGTCCAATCCAGGAGCTGGCCAAGGCCGAGGCCGCCGCCGGCATGGACTACCTTGATATCAACATCGGCCCGGCCCGCCGTAACGGCGAGGAGCTGATGGAGTGGGTGGTCAAGGTGGTGCAGGAGGTGGTTGACCTGCCGCTCTCGCTGGACACCACCAACGTGGCCGCGATGGAGGCCGGGCTCAAGGTCCACCGGGGACGTGCCTTAATCAATTCCATCTCCCTGGTACGGATGGAAGAAGAGCTGCCGCTGGTCGTCAAGTACAATGCCGATTTCATCGGCCTGCTCTGGGGCCGCGAGGGCATGCCCCGCGATGAGGACGAGCGCGGCATGATTGCCGTTGAAATGATGATGGCCGCCAACGCCATGGGCATCCCCAACGAGACCATCTGGTTTGACCCCATCGTCACCCCGGCCAGCAACGTGGACACCAACCAGGTCAAGCCGTGCCTGGAGTTCATGAGCACGCTGCAGGACATTGCCCCCGGGGCCAAGTCGGCCGTGGGCCTCTCCAACGTCTCCAACGGCACCCCCACCGAGCTGCGCCCCTACCTCAACCGCACCTACCTCATGATGCTGATGAAACACGGGCTGCACTCCGCCATTGTGGACGCCTTTGACAAGGAGCTTATTGCCATTGCCCGGGGAGAACGGCCGGAAAGGGTGGCCATGGTCCACCGCCTGATGGACGGCGAGAAGGTGGACATCAAGTCACTTGACCCGGAAGAGGCCAAGTACGCCAAGACCGTAAACGTGCTCACCGGGGCCACCCTCTACTCCCATTCCTGGCTCGAACTCTAGCCCGGGGGCACAGGAGCAAAAGACCGGGGCCGGCCCAGACCTGCCACCAGGGCAGGCAGACCCGGCCCCGCCTCTTTTATGACTAGCGGCAGCGAGGGAAAATTGCCCGATTCCGAGCGGACGGTCTACAACCTGAACGTTGCCCTTGGCCTGGTGCGGCAACGCCTGGCCGAGGCAGACATCCCGCAGCAGTGCCGGCGCGCCGGGGCCACCCACGAAGCCGAAGGTGCCGGAGCAAGGATAACCCTGCCCTACTTCGGGCAGCCCCACCTGATACGGCTGCCGGAGGCCACGGTAACTCCGGGCGACGGGGCAGGCGAGCTGCCGCTGCGGGAGCGGGTGCTGGTGCTGCGCTACCTCGCCCAGGCCGGAGGCATGCCCCTCACCGGCCGCCTCATCACCTACCGTGACCTGCCCAGCGGGCTGGTCTACTTCCCCACCTTCTCCAGGCGGACCACCGAGCCGCTGGCCCGGTACTTCGGGCGCACCCCGGAAGAACTGGTGGCGGCCAGCCGGGAACTGGGCGGCCAGCCCGGCACGCTGGGAGACACCAGCGTCGTCATCCACCCGTTCCCGCGCGTGCCCCTGACGCTGGTACTCTGGCATGGTGACGACGAGTTCCCGCCGGACGTGAAAATCATGTTCGATGCCAGCATCACCGACTACCTGGAGCCGGAAGACGTGACCGTCTCCTGCGAAATCATGACCTGGCGGCTGGTGCACTACCTGCGCCGGCGCTAGCCCGAAGCCATCCACAACAACCCTCCGGGAATGCACCCGGACAGAGAGGCTCAGCCGCCGCCCTTTTCCGGCACAATGCGACTTGATATTCCCTCCCGAATCCACTAGCATGGCAGGGAAAGGCGAAGGCACTGCCGGGCCGCACCCGGCACCCGGCCCGGGAACACCGAACCCAGGGAGCAGGAGTTACATGAGCGACATCCTAGACGAGGCCTACGGGATAGCCCAGTGCAAGACATGCCCGTGGTACAAGGCCTGCGTCATGCCGATGAGGTTCACGGTGGAAGACATCCGCCGCCAGCTCCAGAACACCCCCGGGGCCATCGGCCTGCCGGGGGAGTCAGAGACAGGCGGTATCCAGGACTTCCTCGCCAGCATGGCCACGGCCGCCCAGAACTCCCTGCTGGAAGGCTGCCCCGTGTTCATCCAGCGGCTGCGCTCCAGCGAGGAACTGGCACGGCGTATCAAGCAGATGATGCAGGAATGGGGGCAGGAGCCTCCGGAAGCGGACCGGTAGCCGGCCCCCTCGACTGCTACGGACGAGGTACAGCGCCCGATGACAGACGGGCCGCAGACGCCCAGGGAAAAACAGCTGGCCGAACTCAGGGAGCGCCGCCAGAAGGTCCTGGCCATGGGCGGCGAGAGCCGCGTGGCCGCCCAGGCAAAAAAGGGCAAGCTCACCGCCCGGCAGCGGATTGACCAGCTCCTGGACACCGGCAGCTTCCAGGAGACCGGCATGTTTGTACGTAACCGCTCCGCCGATTACGCCGACGTACCGGCCGACGGTGTCATCACCGGCTACGGCAAGATAGCGGGCCGGCTGGTCTGCATCTATGCCCAGGACTTTACCAGCATGGGCGGCACCATGGCCGAGATGCAGGCGCGCAAAATCTGCCAGCTGATGGACACCGCCATACGCATCGGCTGCCCGGTGATTGCCCTCAACGACTCCGGCGGGGCCCGCATACAGGACGGGGTGGACTCCCTATCCGCTTATGGCCAGCTCTTCCACCGCAACGTGCTTGCCTCGGGCGTCGTCCCGCAGATATGCGCCATCCTCGGCCCCACCGCCGGCGGAGGGGTCTACTCCCCCGCCCTGATGGACTTCATCTTCATGGTAAAGGGCATCAGCTACGCTTTCATCACCGGGCCCAGGGTGGTGAGGGCAGCCATCGGCCAGGAAATCACCGAGGACGAGCTGGGGGGAGCCGTGGTGGCCCAGAAGAAGGCCGGGGTGGTGTGCCGCTCCGAGGACACGGAAGCCGCCTGCTTCGAGAGCATCCGCGAGCTCCTCGGCTTCCTGCCCTCTTCCAACCGGGAAGCCCCGCCACGGGAGGACTGGGGGGACACCCCGGCCCGCACCGACCCAACCCTGTTTGACATCGTGCCGGACAACCCGCGGCGCCCCTATGACATGCACAAGGTCATCGGGAGCATCTTCGACCAACGCCAGGGGAAGCCCGGCTTCTTCGAGCTCTTCCCCCTCTTTGCCACCAATATCATCACCGGCTTCTCGCGGCTTAACGGCTGGCCGGTGGGCATTATCGCCAACCAGCCCCTCTCCAAGGCCGGCGCGCTCGATATTGACGCCTGCGACAAAGCCTCGCGCTTCATTCGCTTCTGCGATGCCTTCGGCATTCCGGTTATCAACCTGGTAGATGTTCCCGGCTACATGCCCGGCACCGACCAGGAATGGGGCGGCATCATCCGCCACGGCGCCAAGATGCTCTACGCCTACTCCGAGGCAACCGTCCCCAAGCTAACGGTGACGCTCCGCAAGGCCTACGGCGGCTCCTACCTTGGCATGTGCAGCAAGGACCTGGGGGCAGACACGGTCCTCGCCTGGCCCTCCACCGAGCTGGCCGTGATGGAGGCCGAGGGCGCCGCACCGATTATCTTCCGCCGCGAGCTCGAGGTGGCCGAAAACCCGCAGGAGCTGCTCCAGGCCAAGATAAAGCAGTACCGCGAGGAGTTCGCCAATCCCTACCGTGCCGCCGAACGCTTTCACATTGACGATGTTATCGACCCGGCAGAGACACGCCCCCGGCTTATAGCCGCCCTGGAGGCCGCCCTGAACAAGCAGGAGGAGCGGCCCCGGAAGAAGCACGGTATCATCCCCACCTGATTTTGCGGAAGGCAGGATTGCTGTACATACTCTCCGGCCGGGATGATTACTCGCTGAGCCGGTACATCGATGAGATTAAGGCCGGCCTCGGCGGGCCGGCGGCCCTCGAAGGTAACCTGACCGTCCTGGAAGGTGGCCAGGTCACGGTTGACAGCCTGCGGCCCGTCTGCGAGGCGGCCCCGTTCCTGGCCGAGCGGCGCCTGGTGATTATCCGTGGCCTGATGCAGCGCTTCCAGGCCGCCCCGAGGTCGGCCCGCCCCCGCTCACCACGTTCGGGCCGGCAAGTCCCTGACCACCAGCCCCTGGCCGAATACCTGCCCACCGTACCGGAGAGCACCATCGTGGTAATGGTGGACGAAGAGATACGCCCCGGCAACCCGCTCTTCAAAGCCCTCTCAAAACAGGCCACGGTGAAATCGTTCCCCCTGCTCCGGGATGCCGCCCTCAGGACGTGGGTACAGCGCCGTGTCAGGGAAGAAGGCGGCAGCATTGCCCCGGAAGCGGTCGACATGCTGGTGCAGTCGGTCGGCAGCAATCTCTGGGCCATGGCGGGTGAGGTGGACAAGCTCCTGCTCTACGCCGGCCAGCGCCGCATCGAGCCGGCCGATGTTGAAAAACTGGTCGGCTACGTGCAGGAGGCCAATATCTTCAACCTGGTGGACGCCATCATGGAATCCCGGGCGGCCGCCGCCGAGCGTGCCCTCACCCGGTTACTCGGGCACGGGGCAGCCCCCGGATTCATCGTGACCATGCTGGCCCGCCAGCTCCGGCTGCTGATACTCACCCGCGAGGTTGCCAGCGCCCGCACCTCGCCGGCGGCATTGCAGAGCCGGCTCAACCTGGCAAGTGAATTCGTGGCCCGCAAGCTACTACAGCAGGCCCGGGCCTACACCATGGTCCGCCTCAAGCAGGCCTACAGCCGGCTGCTGCAAACGGATATTGATATCAAGACGAGCCGTTACTCCCCGGAGCTTGCCCTCGGCCTGCTGGTGGCCGAACTATGCCAGCCACAGCCCGCCGCTTGATACAGCCCCCTCCCGCCGGCTATAATCTAACCGGGGATGAGAAACGTTCGCAAATACGCACCCGTTCTCGGCCGGCCCGTCACCGCCCAGCGGCGGCGGCTGCTCAGCCTCATTCAGAACAGCACCGGCCACATTGACGCGCGTGAGCTGCACCGCCGGGCCAACCGCGGGGCCACGTCCGTCAGCCTGGCCACGGTCTACCGCAACCTGCGGCTTTTCTGTGAGCTCGGGCTGATAGAAGAAAGGCAGCTCGGCCGGTCGCGCCGCCTCTACGAGGCCAAACCGGCCCGCCAGCACCTGCACTTCGTCTGCTACGAATGCGGAGCTGTCATCGAGTTTACCACGCCGCTGGTAGAACAAATCGCCCGCCAGATTCAGGAGGCCCGCGGCTGCCGGGTGACACGGGCCGAGATTTACCTCGAGGGGCACTGCCCGCGCTGCGAGCCGCCCGAAAGCCAGAAAGGATAGGGGGAGCGGAGGAGGTTTCCGTGTCAGAACGCGTCAAGGAGCTCGAAGAAAAAATTGC
Source organism: uncultured Dehalococcoidales bacterium (assembly GCA_964493955.1). GTDB lineage: Bacteria > Chloroflexota > Dehalococcoidia > Dehalococcoidales > Fen-1064 > CAZBPZ01. The sequence continues at coordinate 9,919 of CAZBPZ010000023.1, forward strand.
CGACCTCAAAGGGAGGCTACCGAAGCACTCGGTCAAGCCGGCCATGCTGATAGAACTGGAGGAGCTCGAGGAGGCGCTGGAAGAGGCGAAGCGGGAGGAGACCGCCGGCAATGCCACGTAAGATGGCCCTGGTGGACTTCCCGAAGTGCCACCCGGAAAATTGCCCCGACGGGGTCTGCCTGGCGGCCCGGGCCTGCCCGCGCAAGGTACTCAGGCAGGAGAACCCCGGAGAGGTACCGATGCCAGACCCGGCCGTGTGCCGCGGCTGCGCTGATTGTGTCCGCGCCTGCCCGCAGAAGGCAGTACGCCTCGTCACGGTGTAGTCCGCTCAGGGGATACAGATGACAGTACCAGCCACAACTGAAGAAGAGTACCACCGGCAGGCAACGCGACAGGTACTGCGCCGTTTCTCACGCCAGCCTTCTCGCCTGATCCCGGCGCTGCAGCACGTCCAGAAGAAGCTCGGCTACCTGCCGCCGGAGGCCATGTCCGAGATAGCCTCCCACCTCGGCATCCCGGAGATAGATGTTTATGCCGTCGTCACCTTCTACAACCAGTTCCGCCTCAACCCGCCGGGGCGTCACTCCATCCGCGTCTGCCTGGGCACGGCCTGTCACATGAAGGGCGGCTACATAACCCTCGACGCCTGGAAACGCCGCCTCGGCATCGCCGAGGGCCAGACAACCCCGGACCGCGAGTTTGACCTGGATACTGTGGCCTGCGTGGGCTGCTGCACGATGGCACCGGTAACGGTGGTGGACGGCGAGCCGAAGGGCAAGGTGGAACCCACCCGGGTGGACGGCATCCTGCTGGCCTTCGAGCTGGAACGTACCGCCCGGGATGCCAAGGAGGCCAGCGACTGATGGCAGCGAGGCCCGCCACCACCATCACCTTCGATGATATTGCGCAGCGTGCCCGGGCACACTGGCAGGAGACATTCGGCGGCAAGCGGGCCTTCATCACCGTGGGCACGGCCACCTGCGGCCGCGCCGCCGGGGCACTGGACGTACTGCAGGCCTTCAGGGCCGAACTGCAGCGGCAGGGGCTTGACGTGCCGGTGATAGAGGTGGGGTGCCTGGGCCACTGCTACGCCGAGCCGCTGGCCGTCATCAGCAAGCCCGGCTTCCCCCCGATTTGCTACGGGTACGTAAACCCTGTCATCGCCGAACGGCTGGTACGCGAGTTCATCGCCGGGGACAACCCCTGCCTTGAATTCGTGCTCGGGGCGCTGGAACCAAATGACCTCATCCCCAGCTTCGAGGACTTCCCGCGCGCCGGCTATGAAAAGAAGCTCATCCTGCGGAACTGCGGGATAATTGACCCGGCCAACATCAACCACTACATCGCCCGCGGGGGCTATGCTGCCCTCGCCAAGGCACTGGAAACAATGTCCCCGCAAGCAGTCATCAGCCAGGTGGCACAGTCCGGGCTGCGGGGCCGGGGTGGGGCTGGCTTCCCCACCGGCCAGAAGTGGGCACTCTGCCAGCAGGAACGCGGGCGTACAAAGTATGTCATCTGCAACGCCGACGAGGGTGACCCCGGTGCCTTCATGGACCGTGCCATCCTGGAAAGTGACCCGCACTCCGTCATCGAGGGGATGACCATCGCCGCCTACGCCGTCGGGGCACGCCGCGGCTACATCTACGTCCGCGCCGAGTACCCGCTGGCAGTGGAGCGAGTCCGCCAGGCCCGGCGTGAAGCGAAAAGGCAGCACCTGCTGGGGCAGAACATCCTGGGCAGCCGCTTCAGCTTTGACATCAGCATCTTCGAAGGCTCGGGGGCCTTTGTCTGCGGCGAAGAGACCGCCCTGATAGCCTCAATCGAGGGCAAAGCCGGCCTGCCCCGACACCGCCCCCCCTACCCCACCAGCCGGGGCCTCTTCGGCCGACCAACCCTCATCAACAACGTCAAGACGCTGGCTTCAGTGCCCCCCATCATCCAGAACGGGGCCGCCTGGTTCGCCGGCATCGGTACCACCCGGAGCAAGGGAACGGCCGTCTTTGCCCTGGCCGGCAAGGTGGTGAACACCGGCCTGGTAGAGGTGCCGATGGGCACCACCCTGCGGCAGGTGATTTTCGAGGTCGGCAGCGGCATCCCGAACGGCAAACGGTTCAAGGCAGTACAGATTGGCGGGCCTTCCGGCGGCTGCCTGCCGGAATCGGCCCTGGACCTGCCGATTGACTTTGATTCACTGGCCAAGGCAGGCGCCATGATGGGCTCGGGGGGGCTGGTGGTGCTGGACGAGGATGACTGCATGGTAGAGATTGCCCGCTATTTCCTCGAGTTCACCCAGCGTGAATCGTGCGGCAAGTGCACCTTCTGTCGCCTCGGCACCAGGCAGATGCTGGAGATCCTGACGGACATTACCCGCGGCCACGGGCAGCCGGGTGATATTGACCGGCTGCGTGACCTGGCAGCGGACGTGGCCGCCGGGTCACTCTGCGGGCTGGGCAAGACGGCCCCGAACCCGGTACTGACAACGCTGCGCTACTTTGAAGACGAGTACCGGGCGCACATTGAAGAAGGCCGCTGCCCGGCCCTGATGTGCCGTGACCTGATTGCCTACTACATCCTGCCGGACCGGTGCGAGCGCTCCTGCGACGCCTGTGTCGGCACCTGCACGGTGGAGGCCATCAGCCCCAACCGCCAGCGCATCAAGGTCATCGACCAGGACAAGTGTGTCAAGTGCGATACCTGCCGCCTGGCCTGCCCGCCCCAGTACAATGCCATCGTGAAGCTATCTCCCCCGGACAGGGTACCGGCCCGAGGAAAGTGAAATGGCCAAGGTCAGCCTTATAATTGACGGCCAGCCAGTCACCGCCCCGGAGGGCCAGAGCGTCCTCCAGGTGGCGCTGGACAACGGTATCTACATCCCCAACCTGTGTCACATCCCCGGCCGGGACGAGCCACTGGCAAGCTGCCGCCTGTGCTTCGTGACGGTCAGTGGCAAGGAGCGACCGGTGCCGGCCTGTACCGAACCCGCCACCACCGGCCTGGTAGTCAGCACCCGCAGCGAGGCTGCCCTGCGGCTGGCAAGGCGCGCCTTCGAGCTATTGATGGCCTCGCACGCGGTGGACTGTGCCCACTGCGCCCGCAACGGCTCCTGCGAGCTGCAGAAGATTGCCCGCCACCTGAAGACCACCCTCCGACCGCGAGGCCTGCGCCGGCTGCTAAAAGACCTGCCGGTGGACAACAGCCACCCGGACCTCGTGTACGACCCTAACAAGTGCGTGCTCTGCGAGCGCTGTGTCTGGGCCTGCCGCCAGCAGGGCAACACCGTGCTCGGCATGGCCCACCGCGGCTTCGGCCGCCGGCTCACCACCTTCAGAGACCTCCCGCTGGGAGAGAGCGACTGCCGGCGGTGCACCGCCTGCGCCGAGGTCTGTCCCACCGGGGCACTGGTACTACGCAAGCCCACCGCCGCCCGGCATTAGCCAGGCATGGCCGTGGGCAAAACGGAGGGGGATGCCCGCTCTGGAGCATCCCCCCATCATATCCTGTGTGGAACGGCTACTCTAGCTCTTGCCGATGCGGAACATCTTGGTGCCACAAACGGGGCAGACACCCTGAGTTGCCGGCTTGCCGTTCTTCATGGTGATGGACCTGGCGTCCTTCATCTCCCTCTTGGCACGGCACTTCACGCAATATGCTTCCATGGGGACTACCTCCTTGCCCTGCGTTCGCTGCATCTTAGCCCATCACAACGAGCCTGTCAACAGGTACAACCACGTATCTTTCCGCTCAGGTGAGTTTATGGCCGTCCAGACCTGCCCACGGCCAACGACGCCGCTATCACGCACGCAATATCCGCTTCTGCCCTGCTTGCCTTGGCACGGAAATCAAGCCTGCGCCGGCAGGATACAGGTCCAGTACGCGCCAGCCGCTCAATTGCACCGCTGCTGGCACGGAAATCAGGCCCGCGCCGGCAGATACGTGCCCCCCGGCGCATGCCACCCGGCGGACCCGGACGGGGTGACCTAGTGCACCTTCCCCAGGCACAGGTCTATCGCCCGCCGGTAAAGCTGCTCCGGCACCGCCCCCGCCAGCGGGTAGCGCCCCCCGACGATGGCCAGGGGAATACCCCACCCCTCGTACTCACGCGCCTCCTCCAGGTCGGCCAGGACAGCCTCCTCCAGCGCCCCGTCATCCAGGCCCGCTTCGAAGCGACCCGGGTCAAGGCCAGCCTCACGCGCCAGCTCCAGGAGGACCTCGCGGCGGCTGATGTCACGGCACTCGGTAAAGAAGGCCCTGAAAAGGGCACCGTGGTAGCGCTCAAAGGCCTCCTGCCCCTGGAGCCGGGCACTCCTGGCAGCGACCTGTGCCGGCAGGCTGGAGGAGGGGTACATCACCCCCGGTTTCCAGGCACTGAAATGGCCCGGCTCTTCTTCCTCGGCCCGCTGGCGTGCCCCGGCGCTGGGCGGTGGGATGGGCATGGCAGGGCGCTCACCCACAATCAGGGGGTAACTCTTCCAGGTAAGGCCCACCACCCCGGCGTAGGCCTGCCGCACACGGTGCAGCCGGACCGCTGCCACAAAACACCAGGGTCAGAGATAGTCCGAGTAGACGGTTATGTCAATCTCACCCGCCATGGCAGCCTCAGTTCAGGGCCCGCCGCAAGAAGCGGCGCCCCGGCTCGCCCCGCTCCCGCCAGTGGGCCAGTGCCCGGTCAATCCCGGCCAGCACGGCTGCCTTCTCGTCCGGCAGGCGGCCATCAACGTTGCCCAGGTAAGCATTCCAGGCATAATCACCGGCGACAAGCTCGGAGGAGACCTCCAGGCACTCAACCAAGCGACGTACCTCGGTGAGGACTTCCACCACCGTCTGGAGATGGTACTCACCGTTCAGCATCCGGTCATGCATCGGGGTACCGGGGATGGGGTGAAAGGTACGCAGGCGGATGAAGTGCGGGTTGATTTGGTTGAGCACCCGGGCCGAGTTCTCGGCATGCTGATGCCAGCGCTCCTTTCCGCCCAGGCCCGGCATCACATACTCCGATACCTCCAGCCCGGCTGCAACCGCCTTGCGCCCGCCTTCAACCATTTCCCGGGCGGTCGCCCCCTTGCTGATGTAAGCCAGGAGCTCATCATCGCCCGTCTCAAGGCCAACGTGCACCCGTGTCAGCCCGGCCCGGCGCAGGCGGACAAGGTCTTCCATCCTCTTGCGGGCCAGTGTCTTGCCCCGGGTGTAGGAGCAGACCCGCTCCAGCTCCGGGAAGGCTTCCCTGAGAAGCTCAATGATAGCCACCAGCTGGTCCGTCCTCACCACCAGGCTGTCCGAGTCCTGCAGGAAGGCGCTTTTGACCCCGTCATCACCCAGCCAGATAAGGCCGTTCGCCCGGGCCACCGCCCCCACGGACAAGCCACCTCGCCCGGCCCAGAGCGCCACCTCGTCGGCCAGCCGCCGCGCCGCCAGAATATCGGCCCGGACCTCTTCCAGCGGGCGGACACGGAAGGTCTGCCCCTTGTAGGCACTGCAGAAGGCGCAGCGGTTCCAGGGGCAGTTCTCCGTGACCCGGATGAGCAGCGAATACGCCTCCGACGGCGGCCTGATGGGCCCGATTGATGCGGCCACTGTCACCCCCGGCTTGCCCGGTCTATCCTGCCTGCCCCTATTGTAGCATGAGGGCCGCACCCCCGCTCCACCCGGTGCGTTGACCGGCTGCGGCCATCTCTGCTACACTCGTCTCCAGTACATTACCAGACAGAGCAGGGGCAAGCCTGCCCCGGCAGGAGGTGCGGCAGGTGCGAGGTTCACGCCGGCAGGCCCGAACGGTTGCCTTCCAGGTCCTGTGCGAGGTGGACACCACCCGCCACGACCCTGACACGGTACTGGAGCACCTCCTCGGCAAGAGCCGGCTCTCGGGGGAAGGGGTTGACTTCGTGCGGCGCACGGTGCACGGCGTGCTTGACCACCAGGCCGAGGTTGACACCTACATCCGCCGTTTCGCCCCGGCCTGGCCGGTGGAGCAGCTGGCGGTGGTTGACAGGAGCCTGCTGAGGCTGGCAATATATGAAATGCTGCTGGACAGTAGCGTACCGGTGAGGGTGGCCATCAACGAGGCCGTTGAACTCGCCAAGAAGTACGGCAGCGAGAGCTCACCACGATTCGTCAACGGGGTGCTGGGGGCCATCAGCACCTTCACCAACCAGGAGGTAGGAAGTGGCAACTGTTCTTGAGAGGGTTAGGAAGGTCGTCGCCGAGCAACTGGGTGTTGATGAGAAAGAGGTCGTGCCCTCGGCCAGTTTCGTGGATGACCTCGGGGCTGACTCGCTTGACCTCGTCGAGCTGATAATGTCCTTCGAAGAGGAGTTCAGCACCCCGGCGCAGAAAATCGAAATCCCGGACGAGGATGCCGAGAAGATTGTCACCGTCCAGAATGCCGTTGACTACCTGATAGACCTCGGCATCAAGGACGAATAGCCAGAAGGAGGGGGCTTGACAAGGGCGGTATTTTTCGACTGGTTTGGGACCCTCGCCCGCTACGACCCTCCCAGGGAAGAGCTGGAAGCCCAGGTCCTTGCGGACCTGGGCTTTACCGTGCCGGTGGAGACCCTGGCACACGCCCTGGCCATGGCCGACCGCGACATGTACGCCCGGCTGGCAGCCGCCCCCGGCCGCGACCAGACCGACGAAGAGCGGGCCCGCATGGCCATCCGCCACCAGGAGAACGTCCTCACCCGGGCCGGAATCTCCGTCTACCCCGGCCTGGCCGAGAAGACCATCGGCCGTCTGCGCCAGTTGAACGCCGGCCGCCGCTTCGCCCTCTACGATGACGCCCTGCCTGCCCTGGATATGGTGAAGGAACGCGGCCTCATCACCGGTCTCCTCACCAACCTGGAACGTGACATGGACCGCCTGCTCCAGGAGCTGGGCCTGGCCGGCCGGCTCGACTTCGTGCTCAGCTCCCGCAGCGCCGGGGTAGGCAAGCCCCACCCCGCCTTTTTCAACCTGGCGCTACAGAGGGCGGGCGTCGCCCCGGCCGAGGCCCTCATGGTGGGTGACCAGTACGAGATGGACGTCCTCGGTGCCCGCCGTGCCGGCATCAGGGTGATACTGCTTGACCGCCCCGGTGTCTTTCCCGAGGTCACAGACTGCCCCCGCATCCGCCGCCTTGACGAGCTGGCAGGCTACCTGACGTAGCCGCCAGTCCACCCCACCCTTTACGGGATGGCGCCACCCTCCTTGAGCCGGGCAATGTCTTCCCAGCTGTAGCCAGCCTCCAGCAGCACTTCCTCGGTGTGCTGGCCAAACTCCGGGGCAACGCGGCGGTAGGTGGCCGGGGTCTCACTCAAGCCAACCGGGCTGGCAATTATGCGGATGGGCCCGTAGGTGGGGTGGTCAATCGGTACGAAGAAACCGTTGGCCTCGGCCTGGGGGTCCCTGGTAACGGCCACCGTGTCCTGCATCGGGGCGAAGGGCAGGTTCACCAGGCGGGGCATCCACTCCTCAAGGGTACGCGCCGCGAAGGCCTGGCGCAGGATGTGGTAGAGCTCGGCGTTGTTGGCGGTGCGTGCCTCGGTGGTGTTGAAACGCGGGTCGTCCACCAGCTCCGGCCGCCCGATGGCACGGCAGTATTCCGGCCAGTGCCGGTCCGGCTGCAGGGCGTTAAAGAAGATGGTCTGGCCGTCCTTCGTCTCGTAGGGGTTGCTCAGGGGGTTGGGGGCATGCTCCCGGTAGAATTCCCGCAGCCGCCGGATAGCGGCCTGGGCCTCGGCCACCAGGGCCTCCTGCTGCCGGAGCAGCTCCTCGCTCGCCGCCTCAGGCGGGGCCGGCCGGTACCTGGGGCTGTCAATCCCGGTGGCCAGGGCCGCCGCCACGTCAAAGGTGAGCTGGTAGATACCGGTCTGCAGCAGGGAGACCTCCACCTCCTGCCCGAGCCCGGTCTTCTGGCGGTGGTAGAGGGCCAGCACCACCCCGAAGGCCAGGTTCATGCCCGCCATCACGTCGCCGAAGGCCGGCCGGGGGGGCGGGTAGGAAAGCCCGGGTGCGGTCAGAGCACTCGCAATACCGGACCGTCCCCAGTAAACGGTGGTGTCATAGGCCGGTGTCTCACGGTAGGGGCCTTTCCGGCCGTGCCCGGTGAGTGCCCCGTAGACCAGGCGCGGGTTGATACGCCTGAGGTCCGGGTATGTCAGGCCGAACTTCTCCCGCTCTGGCAGGCGCAGGTTGGTGAGAAAGACATCGGCCTGCTCCACCAGCCGGTACATGACCTCGCGGCCAGCTTCCCGGGAAAGGTCAAGGGCCAGGCTACGCTTGTTCCGGTTGAAGGCCTCCCAGTTGTAGTTGATTTCAGAGGGCACGCCGGCATTACCACCGTGGCCGGCCTGCAGCACCCGCCACGAGTCACCCCGTGCCGCCGGCTCAACGTGGATGACATCCGCCCCGAAGTCGCCCAGGTGCCGGGCGCACATCGGGACCGCCGCCACCTGGGAAACGTCAAGAACCCGAATACCTTCAAGCACCAGTGGCATTCAATCGCCTCCTTGTCTCAGTACATACCACCCTGCTGTTGCGGGGCAGCCGTCTTGCCGATGATACCTTCTGCCTCGAGCCGGGCAATCTCCCCGGCCGACATACCGAGCAGCCCGCCGAGGACATACTCGTTGTGCTCGCCCAGGCACGGGGCCGGGCGGCGGATGCTACCCGGCGTCCGCGAAAAGCGGGCGTACATGCCAACGTAGGGGTGCGTGCCGGCCTCCGGGTGGGTGACAGTCTCAAAGATGCCACGGGCGTTGAGGTGCGGCTCGGCCAGCAGCTCGTCCGCCTCCAGCACCGGCCCGGCCGGCACACCCGCCCGCTGCAGTACCTCCATCACCTGGTAGTGGTCGTGGCAGACTGTCCAGGCCTCAACCAGCCGGTCAAGCTCGTCCTGGTGCCGGTAGCGGCCCACGGCGTCGGCGAAGCGCTCGTCCTTCGTCCAGGCCGGGGAACCAATCGCCCGGCAGAAACGCCGCCAGACGGTGTCGCTGGTGATGGCAATCACGGCCCACTTGTCCTCGCCACGGCAGCGGTAGCAGCCGTGCGGGGCAGCGGTGCGGTGGCGGTTGCCCATCCGCCCCCGCACCCGGCCGTTCATCACGTAGTCCATAATTGAGTCCGCGTTGAAGGCAATCACCCCCTCCACCTGGGAAAGCTCAATGTGCATCCCCCGGCCGGTACGGCGGCGGTGGTGCAGGGCCGCCAGGATGGCAAAGGCGGCGTTCATGCCGGAAAGCGGGTCGCCGTAGGAGAGGCCGCTCTGGAGCATCGGCCCCTCGCCGGGGTAACCCGTGAGAGCAGCCATGCCGCTGAGGCAATCAATCGTCTGGCCAAAGGCAATCTTGTCACGGTCGGGGCCGGTACGCCCCAGGGCCGGCAGCGACATGAGGATGATATCCGGCCTGATTTCCTTGAGCACGGGGTAGTCTATCCCCAGGCTGGCCATCACCCGGGGGCTGTAGTTCTCGACGACAACGTCACTGATGGCAACGAGGCGTTTGAAGACGGCGCGCCCGGTTTCAGTGGTAAGGTCAAGGGTTATACCCAGCTTGTTGCGGTTCTGCAGGTTGAAACCGGGGCTGCAGTTGTAAGGGCGCTCACCGATAACGGTCCCCTCCGGCAGCCTGGCCGCCAGCTCGGGGGTTATCACGGCCGGGCCGCGCCACGGGTCAATGTGACGGGTGGACTCTATCTTGATGACCTCGGCCCCCATGTCGGCCAGGAGCCGCGTGCACATCGGCCCGGCGAACCACATGGAGAGGTCAGTCACCCTGATTCCTTCCAGCGGTAGCGGCACCTAGATGACCCCCTCCTCGCTCAGTGTCACCAGGTCTTCGCGCGAGTAGCCGAGCCGCCGGCAAAGGACTTCTTCATTGTGCTGTCCCAGGGTGGGGGCCGGCCCGAGGCGGTGGGGAAGGTCATCCAGGCGGAACTGGGCACCGGGATAGGTCAGCCGGCCGGCTACGGGGTGCTCCACTTCCACGAAGTAGCCGCGCTCCCGCAGATGGGGCGAGGCCAGCAGCATCTCCGAGGTGGCCGGGATGGCGAAGGGGATACGGCGGCGCTGCGCCTCTTCAAAGAGCTCGGCGGCATCGTGCTGGAGCGTCCACGAGATAAGGACGGCGTTGAGCTCGTCCAGGTTCTCCATGCGGTCAAGCCGGGTGCGGAAGCGCGGGTCAGTCTTCAGCTCCGGCATCCCCATCCAGTCGGCCAGGGCATGCCACTGGCTGTTGGTGACGGCAATGACGCCGATGTAACCGTCGCGGCAGGGCAGCACCGAGCCCGGCGGCGGCTGTACGATGTTCCCCGCCCGCTTGACCAGGCGCCGGTAGTAGGCCCAGACCTGGGTGATGTTCATCTGGATGTAGAGGACGGCGTCCATCACCGAGACATCAACGTGCTGGCCAACCCCCGTCACCTGCTGGGCGTGGAAGGCCGTCATCGTGGCGACGGCCGCCATCAGCCCGGCCACGAACTGCGCCTGGCTGCCGCCGGGCTTGAGCGGCTGGCGAGCAGGCTCGCCGATGATACTCATCCAGCCACCCATGGCATCGGCCACTATCTCGGTGGCGGCGTAGTCACGGTACGGCCCCGTCTGCCCGAAGCTGGAGATAGACGTCATCACCAGGCGCGGGTTTACCTTCTCCAGAGTGGTGTAGTCCAGACCGAGCGAGGGCATGACACGGGGACTGAAGCTCTCCACCAGGATATCCGCCTCGCGCACCAGCTCCTTGAGGATGCTGACACCACGCCGTGTCTTGAGGTCAAGGGTAATGCCGAGCTTGCTGGTGTTCAGGTAGAGGAAGAGGCCGCTCTTTTCCGGGTGAGGCTCGTCGCCGGGAAAGGGCCCCAGCCGCCGGGCGCCGTCACCCACGCCGGGCCTCTCCACCTTGACGACCTCGGCACCGAAATCGGCCAGCAACTTGGTGCAGTAAGGCCCGGCAATGTAATGTGTCAGGTCAACCACCTTGACGTCGGAAAGGGCCTGCTCCAAGCCAACTCCCTTCAAGCCCCGGCAGGCATGCAGGGCACCAGTGCTGTGGCCGGACGCTGCCGGGCATGGTGTGCAACCCGCATTATAGCCGGCGGCAGCCGCGGGGGCAAATGGGGCAAGCGGGTACTACTTGCATTGTGTTGACAATGATGCTATAGACACTTATTAGGTTGATGATAAGAGGAAGGTCACAATGAGCTTGGCGGTCGCATTAGTAGGTAAAGACGGGATTGTAGTGGCTAGCGACACGAGGGAGTTGGTATCACTGGGAGACTTTACCTTCCCACAGGACGGGGTACATAAGTTGATAATCATTTCAGACAACATCGTCCTGACTGTTCTAGGTAATTTGGCGTACTGCAATTTCCTCGTCAGGTACTTCATCTCCAGCGAGTTACCCAAAGCAACAAGTGTGGATGGTGTGGACACATTTGTTGATATGTTTTCTACTTGGGCCGGTGATAAGTATCGCAAAGCGACGCAAGGGATGTCTCCTGCCTTGCTGGGCTCACGTAGTAATCAAATTGAGATAATGGTTACGGGATACACGCGCGAAGGTGCCCCGCAAATCTATGTCGTCCGCAATGACCCACCGGAACCTCCATTGGTGCCTCACCTACTGGATGTTCCATACCATGTAAGCGGTATCGTATCAGCAGGTGTTTATTGGCTCCGGAAGACTGCAAACTTGCGGCCCGTCGGCGAAATGCCAGTGAGCACACTGAGAT
>CAZBPZ010000024.1:0-21540 GCA_964493955.1 uncultured Dehalococcoidales bacterium
TCCGATGGCACCAGCAGCTCCACCCCCAGCCTCTCCGCCACCCGCCGTACCAGCCCCCGGTCCAGGGCACCCCCACCCGCCATGGCACACTTCCCCGTCAGCCCTACCTTGTCCACCAGGGCAGCCACCTTCTCCGCCAGGGCCACGTGTACCCCGGCCAGGATGTCCTCGACCGGCACCCCCTCGGCGACACGTGACACCGCCTCCGATTCGCCGAAGACGGCGCAGCCGGTGGTGAACTTTACCGGGTGGCTGGACTTCAAGGAGAGGCGGCCAATGTCATCGAGTTTTACCTGGAGCACGTTGGCAATTATGTCAAGAAAACAGCCGCTCCCGCTGGCGCACTTCTCGCTGACGGCGAAGTCGGTCACCTGGCCCTGGTCGCTGAGGCACAACACCTGGGTAAACTGCCCCTGCACGTCGATGACGGTACGCACCTGGGGGAAGACACGAAAGATGCCGCGGGCGCAGCAACGGATATCGGCTACCTGCCGGTCGGCAAAGTCAACCCGCCCCGCCCCCTGGCCGGTGGCCACGGTGCTGGCAACATCAGCCCGGCCGAGCCCGGCCGCCTCCAGCAGCTCGTCGGCCAGTCGCGCCGCCACCGCGCGGTAGTTGGTGCCAGAAGGCAGGATATGCCGCGCCGCAACCAGGCTATCCTCGAGCAGGACGGCCTTGCTGGTGGACGAGCCAATATCAATACCGAGAAAGTATGCCAATGGCTACTCCCTGAAGAAGGTGGCCTCGCCCAGCTGGCGGCGGGGTACTTCCACCTTCTCGCCGCGCGCCAGTGCCTTGCGGACAGCATCGCGCCCCAGCAGGGCCGCCCCGATGGCCCCGCTGAGGAGAGGGTCCTCGGGCACCAGCACCGGCAGGCCGAGGGCCTCCGATAGCGCCCTGACCACACCGGCGTTCCTGGCCACCCCGCCGGTGAAGACCACGTCCGGCTCCACCCCGAGCCGCCTCACCATGCGCGCCACCCGGCCGGCAATGGCCTCATGCACGCCCGCCACCACGTTCTCCAGCGGCACCCCGTCCGAGAGGTGGTTGATGACTTCCTGCCGGGCAAAAACGGTACAGACGTTGCTCACCGCCACCCTTTCCGTGGCCCGCTGCGAGATTTTACCCAGGTCCTCCACCTTCAGCCCGAGCGACTCGGCCATGACCTCAAGGAAACGACCCGTGCCGGCGGCGCACTTGTCGCTCATGACAAAGTCCATGAGCCGGCCGCCACGTATCTTGAGGCCCTTGGCGTCCTGCCCGCCGATGTCAATGGCAAGGTGCACGTTGGGGAAGAAGCTGGCGATGCCACGGGCGTGGCAGGTCAGCTCGGTGACCTGTTTATCGGCAAAGGGAACGTTGATGCGGCCATAGCCGGTGGCCATGATATAGGTAATATCACCAATTGCCAGCCCGGCCACCTCCAGGGCCTCCTCCATCACCCGGTTGGCGAGGCGGCGGTGCTCCGCCCCGGTATGGCGCACCACCGTGGCCCGGGCGGCGGCGTCATCGTCCAGGATGACAATCTTGGTCATGGTAGAGCCGAGGTCAATACCGGCGAAGAAGATGCCGACCACCCCCTCCCCGGCCGGTCAAACACAACGGGCGTGCTTGCTCCACTAGCCGATGACCTCAATGAAGCCCTGCACCCGGGTGCGCAGGGGCGCCAGGGCACCCTCGGTGTAATCGTGCTCCAGGTAGATGCTGGGAACGCCCAGGCTGTCCAGGTAATCACGCAGGGCAGGCACGTCGTAGCCATGGGTATCGCAGTAGCGCACCGACTCCAGGACGACACCATCCACCTTCCAGTCACGGATATAGTCCCTGAGGTAGGCAAAGCGGAACTCCAGGTCTTCCCGGTAGTCCTTACGCGGGGCCATGTAGTCACGCACGAAGAAGGTGCGGGGACAGCGGATGTCACGCAGGTAATGGTCGGCCAGGCCATCGTACAGGTCCGGCGTGAGCTCCACGTCGCTGAAGAAGGCCCGGCTGCCGACACAGGTATCGTCCATGACCACGTTGGCGTCCAGCTCTTCTATCATCTCCAGCATGGCGGTATCGTCGAGGACGCTGCCCCAGACCAGCAGCCGGGCCGACTTCTGCCCCGGCCCGTCCTGCCGCACCGCCAGGTCTTCCAGCACCTCCTCCAGCAGGGCGTTGCCCTCGTCCACCGGCAGGCTCTGCACCGCCTTGACGACCAGCAGTGTCTCCGCCCCCGAAATCGGCGGGGGCGACTGTTTCTTGAGCTCGTAGAGCCGCCGTACCAGGGCGCGCTGCCGGTTGTGCTGGCCGATTGCCTGCTTCAGGCGTTCGTCAGTCAGCTCCTGGCCCACAAACTCCTCCAGGGCCCGGCGGTACTGGTCCAGGAGCGCCCGCATGTGTGCCCGCGAGGTATCGTGCAGGGTGTGGGGGGTATCAATGTGGTGGGAGAACGGCGTGCGCACGGCGTAGTTCCAGATGCCGGAGAGGCTGGAGCCGATATCACAGATGTGGCTGGTAACAATCCCATCGCAGAAGCTGTACCGGCCCTTGACCCCCAGGTCCAGGCAGCTCTTGAGGAAGGGGCAGGAGTTGGCCGGCATGAAGGCGTCCGACTTTGAGGGAGGCTCGTGCATATCGCCGAAGATGCGGTAGGGGACGATGCCCAGGGCCGTCATCATCTCCAGCACGGGGTAGATGCAGAGGTAGCCCATTACCCTGCGGCCCTGCTCCCGCAGCTCAATGGCCCGGCGCGGCCTGTCCCGGTAGATTTCCCGTGCCCGCGCCAGGCCCCGCACCTCCGTTACCATACTCTCAAGACCTCCCGGTGGTCATCATGTTTACCAGGGCATCCCCAGCTTGCGGCGGACCCCGCGGTAGTAGTCCATCGTCTCCTCGAAAGCCTCGGCCTGCCGCATTGCCTCGGCGGCATTAAAGGCATTGATATCGATGATATCCCCCTCAATGACCAGCGAGGGCACCTTGAGCACGTCCAGCAGTCGCTGCCGGTGCATGTAAAGGTTGATGGAGGTGGCACGGCAGGTCAGCAGGACGTGCAGGACAACCCCGTCCACCTGGTAGTCCCGGATGTGCTTCAGCCCCAGGCGCGGCGAGGTACCGTCGCACAGTATCTCGTTCTTGATTTCCTCGGCCTCCTCCGGGCCGTAGTCCTCCAGCAGGCTGTCCTCCAGGCTGCGGTAGCGCCGCCGTACGTAACGCTCCAGCGGGTCCGGGTAGCCGCTGAGGTCCAGCTCTATTGGCCGCTGGGGCCGGTAGGCCGACTCAATCACGAAGTTCCAGCCGCGTTCCGCCAGCTCCTCCAGGAAACCGAGGCTGTGCCACGGCGGCAACCCCTCAAAGGCAAGGCGGTACTTTTCGGGGCGGTTGATGCCAGCCACCCCGTTCTCCACCCGCCACTGCACCTCCTCCAGCATCCGCTTGTGCCCCGCGACGATGGTATCCGGGTCGGCGGCGCTGCGGAAGAGGGCGGCCGTCATGGCGCTCCAGAAGTCGCGGGTGTGCATCGGGCCGGGGCGTGCCTTGCGCAGCTCGTTTATCTCCCAGCGCAGGCGGTTTATCTCGTCGGTACCGCTACCGGTGTGCTCCAGGGCGTCCCAGTCCATCTTCTTGCCGAGCAGGCCCTCCAGGAAAGCCACGAAACGGTGCAGTTCGCCCACCAGGAACTGCACGTTGCGCTCGTAGGCACCCGGGGCCAGGCGTTCCCGCAGCCCGGGGCTGGGCGCCTCGATTGTCCAGACCGGGGCATCAAAGAACCGCCCCAGCGACTGGAACCACTTGAAGCGGGCATCGCAGACCTCGCCCGAGGCCACGAGCAGGGTAGGCCGCGGCATGCCGCCCTGCGGTGCTTCAGGTGGTATCTGGCCATCCAGGTCTTTCATGCGGGCGCTGTAGCCGACACAGGTACGGGCGTAGCCGCAGAGGTGGCTGGGGAAGCCCTCGGCCTCGGCCCGCTCGATGAAGGGCATCGCCTGCCCCACGGCGGCACAGAGGCTGCTGTAGTTCTCCGGGTAGACAGTGCGCACCCCCATGGCGTTGAGGATGGGGTTGGCCCATCCCTCCAGCATGACCCAGGCCACCGGCTTGCCCTCCTCGCTGGCCTGGACACCGCCCTGGTACATCCGGTCAACCTCGGCCCGCAGGGCATACATGGACTTGAGCCGGTTCAGTGCCCTCGGTCTAGCTTGTTGCACCATCTTCACCCTCCTCTCCAGCCGCAGCCTTCAGATGACCTCCTTCGCCCTGAGCCCGGCAATCTCTTCCCAGGTATAGCCCCCCACCTCCAGCAGCACCTCCTCGGTATGCTGCCCGAACTCCGGGGCTTCCGGGCGAACTTGGCCCGGCGTCTGGCTCAGCTCCACCGGCAGGCCGCGCACCTTGACCTTGCCCAGCACCTCGTGCTCGCACTCCATGATATAGCCGTTGGCCAGCACCTGCGGGTCATTCTCCAGGTCACGGATGGTCTGCAGCGGCGTGCAGATGATGTCACCCGTCTCTTTCAGAATCTTCATCCACTCATCGGCCGGGCGCGTCAGGAAGACCTCGTCCATGATGGCAATCAGCGCCTCGCAGTTCTCCCGCCGGCAGTCCTGGTCGGCAAAGCGCGGGTCATTGACGAGGTGCTCCAGCCCGAGCGCCCGGCAGACCAGCGGCCACTGCCGGTCCGGCTGGAGCATACCGAGGACGAGCCAGCGGCCGTCAGCGCAGCGGTAGTAGTTCCACAAAGGGTTACGCGCCTGCTTACGGGTCACCCGCGGCATCTCGGGCGGCCGCAGGTACAGGTGCAGGCCAACCGCCAGGCCCTGCAGCATTATCATGCTGCCGAGGTGCGAGACGTCTACTTTCTGGCCGGTGCCGTGACGCTCGCGTGCCAGCAGCGCCAGCAGCACCCCGTAGGAAGTCATGACGGCCCCCATCTGGTCGGCCAGGCCGCCGCTCAGGGGCAGGTTGGGGTCGTCCGGGGTGGCCACGACCGAGGTTATCCCGGAGCGGGCCAGGCCAATCATGTCAAAGGCCGGCTCCTTTGCCTCCGGCCCGCGCGGCCCGTAGCCCGAGGCGGCGGCGTAGATGAGGGACGGGTTATAGCGGACGAGGGTATCGTAGTCCATCCCCAGCTTCTCCGGTACCCCCTGGCGGAAGTTGTGGACAAACACGTCCGACCGGCCCACCAGCCGGTAGATGACCTCCCGGCCCTCCGGTTTGGTGAGGTCGAGAGCAATTCCCTTCTTGCCGCGGTTATTGGTCTCGAAGTAGGCCCCGCGGCCGGCGGGAAGCTCACCTATCGTGGGGAAGACCAGGCCGCGTCCGGCATCGCCGGTGAGGCGGTTCTCAATGTGGATAACCTCGGCCCCGTAGTCGGCCAGCAGGGATGTGGCCACCGTGCCCATCTGCCACTGCGTCCAGTCCAGGACCCGTACGCCTTCAAGCGGCGCTGTCATTACCCCTATTCCCGCTCCTATTATACCAGCGGCCACGGCGCCACCGCACGTTACGGCGGTGGTAAGCACCGGGGCCAACGGTGTATGATAGCGCTATGGTAACGGGTGGGCCGGCCAAATGCAACCACGGTGTGCCCGGAAAAGGTGGCTAGTGGACAGGCAGACGGACCGCGTGCGCCGGCTTTACGACCGCTACGCCCGCTACTACGACCGCCTCGTGGGCAGGAGCCAGGGCCTGGGTGAGTGGCGCCGGCGCCTGTGGGGGCAACTGCGGGGACAGCACATCCTCGAAGTGGGAATCGGCACCGGGCACAACCTGCCCTACTACCCGCCCCACGTCACCGTGACCGCCATTGACATCAGCCGCGGCATGCTGAAGAAGGCGCTCGCCAACCTGAACGGCCACCCCGGTCCGCTCCGGCTCCTGCAGATGGATACCCAGCACCTCGCCTTTGCCAGCAGCAGCTTTGATGCCGCGGTGGCCACCCTCACTTTCTGCGCCGTCACGGACCCGGTGCGGGGCCTCGCCGAGCTAAGGCGGGTGGTACGGCCAGGGGGGCAGGTATTGCTGCTGGAGCACGGCGCCCCCGGCGGACCCTTCGGCCGGCTGCTGGGCCTGCTCAACCCGCTGACACGCCTCCTGGCCGACAACGTGAACCGGCGGCCCGAGCACGAAGCACAACAGGCCGGCCTGCAGGTTGAGTCCGTCACGGACCTCTGGGCAGGGGTCTTCCGCCTGATAGAAGCACGCCGGGTTGACACGGAGGGGTAACTCCTCCGGGCAACCCGATACCGGAGGGAGCCATGCCGCTGCCACAGGCCCGCCCCCTGAGGTCAATCCTCTGGGTGCCGGGGAACCGCGAAAGGTGGATGCGGAACGCCCCGTCCTTCGGGCCGGACGGCCTCATCCTGGACCTGGAGGACTCGGTACCACCGCACGAGAAGACCGTGGCCCGCCGCCTGGTGGGGAAGGTGACAGGCCAGCTGGCCGCTGCCGGGCTGGCCGTGTTCGTTCGCGTTAACGGGCTGGCCAGCGGCCTGACGGAGGAGGACCTGGCGGCGGTAGTCCGGCCGGGGCTTTACGGCATCCTCCTTCCCAAGGTAAGCGGCCCGGAAGACATCGTGGCGGCGGACGGGTGGCTGCGCCGCCACGAGCAGCGGGCCGGGCTGCCCGTTCCCAGCCTGGCCATCATGCCCGGCCTGGAGACGGCCCGGGCTATCCGGCAGACCTATGAAATCGGGCAGGCTTCGGAGCGGGTGGTACACCTGGGCCTGGGGCACATGGCAGGAGGTGATACCGCCCGCTCCCTCGGCTTCCAGTGGACACGCCAGGGCAAGGAGACCTTCTACGCCCGCTCCAGGGTGCTGCTGGAGGCCCGGGCCGCCGGTGACCCCTACCCCTGCGCCGGCCCCTGGTCCGAAATCCGCGACCTCGACGGGCTGCGGGCCTACCTGGTGGAGATGCGCCAGCTCGGCTACACCGGTGCCAGCGTGCTCCACCCTGACCACGTGCCGGTCTGCAACGAGGTCTTTACCCCCACGCCGGAAGAGATTGCCCGGTGGCGGGGAGTGCTGGCCGCCATGGAAGCGGCCGAACGCCAGGGACGGGCCGCCGTTGTCCACGAGGGCCAGATGGTTGACATTGCCATGCAGAAGACAGCCCGCGACATGCTGGAGCTGGCCCGCCGGCTCGGCGCTGGCTGAGAAGGCCAGCTACCGGGAGAGGACCTCTACCAGCTTGAAGAGGCTCAGGTCCACCGTCTTGCGGTTGGCAACCACTTCCGAGAGAGGCGTGGTGCCGACCCGGTTACCCTTGAGGCCCACCAGCACGCCGGTCTCACCCCTCTCCAGGCAGTCAACGGCGTAGGCCCCGAAGCGGGTACCCAGAAAGCGGTCAAAGGCGGTTGGTGCCCCGCCCCGCTGCACGTACCCCAGGATGGTTACCCGCAGCTCAAAGCCGATGCGCGCCTGGTGCTTCGTGAAATACTCCATCAGCCCGTTGGCGTTATACCTGGCACCCTCCGCCACCACAATCATGGCGTGCGCCTTGCCGCGCTCGTAGGCACCGCGCACCTCGTTGACCAGGTCCTCCGGGTCTATCTCTACCTCGGGAATGACGACGTAGTCGGCCCCGCCGGCCACGGCCGAGGCCAGCGCCAGGTAGCCCGTGTCCCGCCCCATCACCTCCACCACGAAGGCCCGCGTGTGCGATGAGGCCGTCACCTTGAGGCGGTCGATCGCCTCCAGGGCAACCTCAAGGGCGGTATCCACCCCGAGCGATATGTCCGTGCCGTAGAGGTCATTATCAATCGTGGAGGCAATACCCACCACCGGATAGCCATGGCGGGCCAGCGCCTCACTGCCCTTCTGCGAGCCGTTACCGCCGATGACGACCAGCCCTTCGATACGGTTGCGCCGCAGCATGCGCAGGGCGCTCTGCTGGGCCTCCTCGGTCTTGAACTCGGGGGCGCGGGCGCTCCCCAGCACAGTGCCGCCCTCCTGGATGATACCCCCCACCTCCCGCGCCGTCATCGGCTCCATGTTGCCGTATATAAGGCCACTGTAACCGTGGCGCACCCCGAAGACCTCCCAGCCCTGGTCAATCCCGGTGCGCACCACCGCCCGGATGGCGGCATTCATGCCGGGGGCATCACCCCCGCTCGTCAGGACGGCAATCTTCCTCACACTGCCTCCACCACCGGCCCCCTCTTGCCAGTGGTTAGCTCCAGTCTAGCCAAACGGCCCGGCCGATGCAATCCCTTTCTGGGCCTGCCTTTCAACCCCGGAGGGCCATGGTGTATCATGTCACCACCCTTATCACCCGGAGCCAGTACAGGAGGCTGAAGATGGCAGGTTCGATACGAGTTGACACCGATATCCCCCTGCAGATGCGCGACGGCACCATCCTCCGGGCCGACGTTTACCGCCCCGACGACTCGGCCCGGCACCCGGCGATAGTGGTACGTACGCCCTATAGCAAGCTCCTCAGTGGCCAGAGCGACTACCTCTCGGCCGTGCGGGCGGCCCTGGCCGGCTACGCCTTCGTTGTCCAGGACACGCGCGGCCGCTTCGCCTCGGAGGGTGAGTTCCTGCCCGGCATGCCGGAAGGCCCGGACGGCTACGACACCGTCGAGGCGGTCGCCGCCGAGCCGTGGTGCGACGGCAACGTGGGCATGTTCGGTAGCTCTTACCTGGCACGTAACCAGTGGCAGGCCGCCCTGGAGAACCCGCCCCACCTGCGGGCCATTGCCCCCTCCATCGGCACCTCCGGCCCCCTGAGCGATACCCGCCTGGCCGGCGTGGTTGACCTGGAGCAGTCCATCAGCTGGTTTACTGCCATGGCAATCGACATGCTGGAGCGGCAGCGCCGCCAGGGCAAGGACGTGACCCGTGCCCGCGAGATGCTGGACCGCGCCCGCTTCAACCTGCGCGAGGTCTACGAGTACCTTCCCCTCAGGGAGATACCGCACTTCCAGTTTGAAGGCCTTTCCGAAGCCTTCAGGGTACGCATGACCGATGACCTGCCCCCCGGCATCAAGACCGAGGCTGACCTCTTCTGGGACTACAGCCGGGTCCAGGTGCCCTGCTTCCACGCCGCTGGCTGGTATGACATCTTTACCGGCAGCCTCTTTCGCAACTTCAACGGCATGCGGGAGCACGGCGCCACTGCCCTGGCACGGGAGGGGCAATACCTGGTCTGCGGCCCCTGGTCACACGGCAGCAACCTGCTTGCCTACGTAGGAGGACTCCACTTCGGCCCGGCCGGGGCGGGCCTGGCCACCTTCATCATGGAGCGCCACCTCACCTTCTTCGACCGCTACCTGCGTGGCATCGAGGGCCGGCCCATGGCCCCGGTCCGCTACTTCGTCATGGGCCTCAACCGCTGGCGCAACGCCGAGACCTGGCCCCTGCCGGAAACGCAGTGGCAACGTTTCTACCTGCACAGCCGCGGACATGCCAACAGCGCCGGCGGTGACGGCTGGCTAAGTCGGGACGAGCCCGGCCCCGAGCCGCCCGACACCTACCACTATGACCCCCTGAAGCCGGTACCGACCGTGGGCGGCCGCGTCCTGCCCACCGGCAGCCTCGTCCCCGGCCCGTTCGACCAGGTCCGGGTCGAGGCCCGCCCCGACGTGCTCTGCTACACCACCCCGCCACTGGAGGAGCCACTGGAAGTTACCGGCCCGCTGGTGCTGCACCTCTTCGCCTCTACCTCGGCCCGCGACACTGACTTCGTGGCCAAGCTGGTGGACGTTTACCCGGACGGGGCTGCCTACAACGTCGCCGAGGGCTACATCCGGGCACGCTACCGCAACTCGGTGCTCAAGGCCGACTTCGTTGAGCCCGGCCGCCCCTACGAGTTCGTCATCGACCTGGCAGCCACCAGCATCATCTTCGGGCCGGGCCACCGTATCCGCATTGACATCACCAGCAGCAACTTCCCCCGGATAGACCGCAACATGAACACCGGCAACGACTTCGGGGTGGATGCCAGCGGCGTGGTGGCCGAGCAGACCATCTACCACCAGCCCGACCTGGCATCTTACATTGACCTGCCGGTGCAACCGGCCCCGGGCACAACCAGGTGAAGCCGTGCTGCTGCCGGCCAGAATGGGCAAGGTATCCAGCCTCACCGGGCGGCTCCTGCTCGGCGCGGCCACCATTGCCCTGCTGCTCGGTGGCTGCCGGAGCACCCCTGCCGCCGGGCAGACCTGGGAGATAACCGACGAGCTGGGCAACACCGCCATCCTGAACGTGGACGCCGAAGGCCGTTTCACCGGCACGGGCTGGAGGGGCGGCGGCTCGGGCGGCATCCCCGAATACGGGGTTAGCATCAGGGACGGCCTCATGGCCGGC
Organism: uncultured Dehalococcoidales bacterium; assembly: GCA_964493955.1. Lineage (GTDB taxonomy): Bacteria > Chloroflexota > Dehalococcoidia > Dehalococcoidales > Fen-1064 > CAZBPZ01. The sequence goes on from CAZBPZ010000024.1 coordinate 10,293, forward strand.
ACCGCCATCACCTTCAGCACCTCGGCCACTTACAATAACGGCCAGGGCCGCGTCTCCGGCCGGGGCGAAGGCACCCTCAACGCCGCCTTCCCGCAGGCCACCAGCGCCACCGGGAAGCACACCGGCACCATCACCGACCCCTTCGGTACCCGCAGCTATTCGCTCCAGTGGACGGCCCGCCGCATCTCCGGCGGGCCACCGGCCACCACCGGCGACCAGTTTGACTTTGACGTGGACATCAGCCCCACCTTCAAGACCATTACCCAGGGAGAGGCCATCGGCATTACCGTTACCGTCAGGCTGGTACGCGGCACCCCCCGGCCCGTCACCCTCACCACCACCGGCTGGCAGCCCCAGGCCCTCCAGGCCGGGTTCGTCAATGACACCATCACCCCCGGCGGCAGTACCGTCCTCCGTATCTTCGCCGCCTGCAAGACACCCCCCGGCAACTACACCTTCACCGTCAGGGGCGAGGCAGCCGGCACCTTCCGCACCAGCCAGGACGCCGTCACCATCACCGTCACCGCCAACCCGAACTGCGCCCGCGACGAAGCGGCCCGCCAGCACAACAACCGGGCGGTGGAACTGCTCCAGCAGGGTGACTACCACGGCGCCATCGCCGAGCTGAACGAGGCGATAGCAGTGCGGCCGGACTACGCCCTGGCCTATAACAACCTGGGCTACGCCTACTACAAGCTGGCGCAGGACGAGGCGGCACTGGCCAGCTTCACGCGGGCCATTGAGCTGGACCCCACCCTCGCCCCCGCCTACCGCAACCGCGGCCTGGTGTACGACCGCCAGGAAGACTGGCAGAGTGCCATTGCCGACTATTCCAGGGCGGTGGAGCTTGACCCGCAGATGACACTGGCCTACAACAGCCGCGGGCTCGACTACCACCGCCTCGGCGACTACGACGGCGCCATCGCCGACTTTTCCCGTGCCATCCAGCTTGAGCCAGAGCGCCCCGAGCCCCACTACAACCGGGGCCTGGCATACCTCATGCAGGAGCAGTACCACCCGGCAATTGCCGACTTTTCCCGCGCCATCCAGCTCAGGCCCGACTACGCCCGGGCCTTCGCCGACCGCGGCCTGGCCTATTACCACCTCCGCAACTATGAGGCCGCCCTGGCCGACTACGATGAGGCCATCAGGCTCGACCCCGGCTACGACCGGCCCTTCTTCAACCGTGCCCTCCTCTACGAGGCCACCGGCCAGGTGGAAGCCGCCATCGCCGACTATGAGCAGTTCCTGGCGCTGGCTGAAGACCCTGACCTCAGGCAGCAGGCCGAGGCGGCCCTGCGGCGGCTGCGGGAGCAATAGCCCGCGCAGATTTGACAACCGGCCACCCCCCGGCTAGGATACCCCCAACCCGAGAGGTTAATGGAGGACAAAATGAGCCTGGCTGAGTTTGTGCTGGAGTCCGTTACCGGTCTCAATACCACCATGATTGATGATGTCAAAGACCTCACCCAGGAGCAGGCTGCCTGGCAGCCGGCCCCCGGTGCCCACCCCATTGCCTTCGCCTTCTGGCACTTCTACCGCGTCCAGGATGACCTGGTGCACTCCTTCCAGGGCAAGCCGTCCATCTGGGTAAGCCAGAAATGGTACGAAAAACTGGGGATGGACCCCAAGGCCAACGGTGGCGGCTTCAATGATGCCCAGACAAAGGAGGTAGCCGCCAGGCCGCTGGCCGAGCTGGTGGAATATGCCCGCCAGGTTGCCCGGGCCAGCGAGGACTACTTCCGCTCCGCCACTGACGCCGAGCTGCTGCGTGCCCCCAACCCCGAAAGACCGCGCCGCACCATCGCTGTCAGCGTGCGGGCCTTTCTCATTGCCCACGGCTGGTGGCACACCGGCGAAATCAAGTACCTCAAGGGTATGCAGGGCATGCCGTTTGCCTACTAGGGGCCTGGCCAGTACCCTGTTTCCGTTGACAGCACTGCCCATCGCCGGATAACATGTACCCGGTAAAGCGATGAAGAAACTCGCGTATGTCCTCGTGGCCACCCTTGTCCTGGGGCTATCACTTGCCTCCGCCATCCACGCCCAGGCCCCGACGAGCAGTGTCAGCATCAGCATCCCCCCGGAGCTGTTCAGCATCGTCCCCGAGCAGGAGTTCGTGGAGCTCATCGGGCTCGAGGCCAGGGCCAAGGGTGGTGAAGCCGTCGCCATCCTGGAAGCGCTGGACGAGCTCCTGGAGCAACTCGGCGGCGAGCTCAGCGCCGAAGGCATAGAGCTGCAGCTACCTGCGGCCGCCCCCTACGCCCAGGAATTGCGTGCCAGGCTTGATGCCATTGCCGCCGCTCCCACCGTGGCCGAGGCCCAGAGCCGCCTGCAGGCATACATTGACCGCAGCCGCGAGCTTGAGTCCGAGCTACGTGCCAGCTTTACCGCCCAGCTCGAGCAGGAGGTCACGGCGGCCTTTACCAGCTGGGCGGAGGAGTACCGCACCCGCGTAACACAGGAGCTCCAGGAAGAAGGCGAGCGCCTGGGGCAGGAAGCCATGGAAGGACTGCAGGCCCAGGCCAGGGCCGAGGCAGAAGCCGCCAAGGAAGCGCTCATTACCCGGCTACAGGCCGAGATAGAAGCGGAGATACGGGCCAAATACGGCAACAAACAGAGCTATACCCCGCAGGAGATTGCCGAGCTGCAGCAGCTCGGCTACAACATTGGCATGCAGCGCGGGGCTGAAGAGGCTGCCCGTATCCGCGCCGAACTGGAAGCCAAGTACCAGCAACTGGCCGACGAGGCACGCGAGCGCATCACCCGGCAGCTGGAGGAGAAAGCCCGCCAGCTTGAAGCCGAGGCCCGGGCCAGGCTGGAGGCCTACGGCAACCGCTTCCGCTCGCTGGAGGCAGACGCCCGCCAGCTTGCCGCCAGCCGGATGTCCGAGTGGAACCAGTACGCCGAACAGGCCCGGCAAAAGAAGCGGGCCATCCTGCGCACCATAATTGAGCACTACCTGGCCGAGGCAAAGGCAGAGATTGAGGCAAACCGCGGCGAGATTGACGAGGCCTTTGTCCGGGGCAAGATTGATGTCTCCACCGATGACCTGCTGGCCCGGCTCGAGGCCGACTTCGAGGAGATTTTCAACCGCCTGGACTCGGCCGACCTCACCAACCCGGCGAGCTACCGTGCCATTGAGGCCGAGTTCCGCCAGAAGTGGCAGCAAGTGCGGCAGTCCCTGGAGCGCGCCAGGGCACAGTCGGTCGAAGACATCATGGCCCAGGTGGACCAGCAGGTGCCGTTTGATGCCCTGAAGACCCGCCTCAACATGTACGTCCGCCTGCGCGAGACCCTGCTCACCAACCAGGACAACTGGCGCAAGTGGACCAGCGAACCACCCAATCCCCGCTGGAATGAGTGGTTTGCCTGCCTGGTGGAGCGGGCCAGGCCCATCCTCTACCTGCATGACGCCATGGTGGACAAGGGCGTCGCCCTGGCGGGCCAGGCCGAGCACGTCCTGGCCATAGTCTCCCAGTACGAGGCCTTCAAGGAAGACCCGTCAAACGTGTCCGTGGACGCCCTGCTGGAGCTGCTCGGCGAGCTCCAGGCCGCCTTCGACAGCTACCTCCAGGCGGAAAGAGAGTATAACACGGCCAGGTCCCCCTGGCAGGAAGCCGTCCACCAGTACTACCGCGAATGCAAGCAGCAGACGGGGGGCAAGTAGCCCGGCGTGGAGCAGCGGCAATGACAACCGGCCCCAGCAAGAGAGCACTACTGGCAGCCCTGGCGGTGATTGTGGTGGCCGCCGGGCTGGTAGCCTGCACCCGCCAGCCGGCCAACCCTGACATCGACCAGCTGGTACCGCCGGAGGTCCAGCCGCTGGAGGAGCCGGTTGATATCTCCCTCACCGGGATGGATAGCGGCCAGCTCCCCCGGCTTGACCTGGAACTGGACTTCAGCCTGGAAGACCTTGGCCTGGAAACCACCCTGCCGGAGATTGAGCTGAGCGGCAGCGTGTCCCCCAGCCTGGGCAGCCTGAGCATCCCTTCCGTGCAGCCCAGCAGCTCGGATATCCAGAGCCTGATGGAAGGGGCGATGCAGCCCTAGCCGCCCCCGGCACCAGCCCCCGGCTCGAGGCCGTAGCGGCGCTTCAGGAACTGCAGACCGGTGATGGGATAGAGGGCGGCCACCAGGATATCCCCGATGTCCGTGGTAAAGTCCTGCACCATTGCCCGGGCCCTGTCCATCTCCGGCTCCAGCAGGTCGGCCGGGCGGCAGGTGATGGGTGTCTGCCCGCGCTTGTAGTGTTTCAGCACCGTGGCCTGCACATCCGGGTCTATCGGGGCCGGGGGCCGACCGTAAAGCCCGTAGCAGTAGTCCATCAGCTGGGTGGTCACCAGCTTGTAGCGTCCCACCAGCACGTTCTGGACAGCCTGCACGCCCACAATCTGGCTGGTAGGTGTCACCAGCGGTGGATACCCCAGTTCCTTGCGGACACGGGGTATCTCGGCATAGACCTCCGGCAACCTGTCCAGCGCTTTCGACTGACGCAGTTGCAGCACCAGGTTGGAAAGCATCCCGCCCGGCACCTGGTGTGCCAGCACGCCGGTATCAATCACCGAGACGCGTGTCTTGTTCAGGAAGTCCTGATAGTTAGCCGCAATCTCTTCCAGCCTGTTCCCGGCCTCGAGCAGCCGCCCCAGCTCAATCCCGGTCTCCCGGGGGGTGCCCCTCAGGGCCGCCACGAAGGGCTCCACCGCCGGCTGCGCCGAGCGCAGCGCCAGCGGGGCCAGGGCGGTGTCAATCACGTCAACCCCGGCCTCAATTGCCTTCCAGCAGGCCATTGAGGCCATGCCCCCGGTATAGTGCGTGTGGAGCTGGAGCGGTACCCGCAGCACCCCCTTGAGGGCACGCACCAGGGTATAGGCATCATCCGGGGCCAGCAACCCGGCCATGTCCTTAATGCAGATGCTATCGGCCCCCATGCGCTCCAGGGTCCGCGCCTTCTCAATGTAGTAGTCAAGGTTATAGATGGGGCCGCCCATTTTGCCCTCGGTAATGGAGTAGCAGATGGCAAGCTGGGCATGCTTGCCGCAGCGCTTGACCTCCCCCAGGCAGGCCTCCAGGTTACGCTCGTCGTTAAGGGCATCGAAGATTCTGAAGATGTCTATACCCACCTCGGCGGCGTGCCGGATGAAGGCCTGTACCACGTCATCGGCATAGTGGCGGTAACCCACCAGGTTCTGCCCCCGCACCAGCATCTGCAGGGGGGTGTTGGGCATGGCCTGTTTGAGCAGCCGCGGCCTCTGCCAGGGGTCCTCGTCAAGGAAGCGGGTGGCCACATCAAAGGTTGCACCCCCCCATACCTCGGCCGAATGCAGGCCCACCCCGTCCAGCGCCTCCGCCAGCTTCAGCATATCCTCGGTACGCAGCCGGGTGGCCAGGAGCGACTGGTGCCCGTCACGCAGGGTGGTATCGGTAATTCTGAGGGGAGTACCGGTGGTTGCCATCATGGGAGTAACCTCCCTCCCTTGCTCGTGCTTACCCGCTTCTGGCACGGGCAGGCAGCCCGATGTCACCTCTCACCAGACACGAGGCCGTACAGAGGCTATCCCAGTGTAAGCCGATTTCACGGCCGGTGCAAGTAGCAGACCGGCGGCCCACTACGCTGTACCCCGGCCTTCAACCGGAATGCCAGGGGCTCTCCCGCTGCCTGTTGCACCGGGTAACACTCCACCACGGGGAGCACCAGCCCCGGACCAAACATGACCCCAGGCAGCACAAGGAGCAGCCCGCCTGCACAAAAGCGGGCAAAACCCTTGACGTACCAGCCTTGCCAAGCTATACTCGCAGAAGTGGCTGCTTGAATTGAGTTATTGGCCCGCCCGGCCCCCTGGATGCCTGGCCGGGGTGGCATGGTGGGCCCCTCAGTTCACTGAATCTTCGGGCAGGACAGCTGGCCACAGACTGTAGCACAGGCAAAAGGAGGCACAAATGGTAACAGGTAGTGGAAGGGGGTGGCGAGGCCGAGGCAAGACCCTGGCAGGGAGCCTGCTGGTGCTGGTAGTAGCACTGGCAATGGTCCTATCTTCCTGCCAGGCCGCTCAGGCACCCGGCCCCGAGGAACCCACCGAACCGGCCGCCAAGCCGGAAATCAAAAACCCTGGCACCTTCGTCTACGCGACCATCGGTCCCCCGGACTCGCTCGACCCGGCTTACGCCTATGATACGGCCAGCGGCGAGATTATCCAGGCAGTCTACGAGACGCTGGTCTTCTTCGACGGCGAAAGCACCACCGAGTTTGTGCCGGGCCTCGCCACCGAGTGGACCATTTCCGAGGACGGCAAGACCTACCGTTTCAAAATCCGCAAGGGGGTCAAGTTCCACAACGGCAACGACCTGACCCCGGAGGATGTTGAGTACTCGTTCGAGCGGGGCATGGTGCAGGACTACGGTGCCGGTCCGCAGTGGATGATATTCGAGCCGCTCTTCGGCCCGGATACCCACAGCTCCCGCACCGACGACGGCCTGATACCGCTGGAGGAAATCAAGAGCAAGGTTGAGGTTGACGGCGACTGGGTGCAGTTCAACCTGGCCGCCCCCTATGAGCCTTTCCTCCAGATTCTGGCCGGTACCTGGGGCTCCATTGTCGACAAGGAGTGGTGCATCGAGAACGGCGACTGGGACGGCACCCAGGCCTCGTACGAGAAGCTGAACGACCCGCCGTCCGGTGGCTCACCGCTCCAGTCCATCATGAACGGCACCGGGCCCTTCAAGCTGGAGAGGTGGGAGCCAGGCGTTGAGACCGTCCTCGTCCGCAACGATAACTACTGGCGCGAGCCCGCCAGCCTGGAGAAGGTGGTCATCAAGGTGGTTGACGAGTGGACCACCCGCCGCCTCATGCTCGAGGCCGGCGACGCCGACCTGGTTGATGTCCCCCGGGCCCACATTGAAGAGCTTGAGGACGTCCCCAACCTGACCATCTACAAGGACCTGCCCTCGCTCAGCGCCGATGGCTTCTTCTTCCAGTTCAACATCAGCGAGGACAGCACCTTCATCGGCAGCGGCAAGCTGGACGGCAAGGGTATCCCGCGCGACTTCTTCTCTGACGTGCATGTCCGCAAGGGCTTCGCCTACGCCTTTGACTGGGAGACCTATCTCAAGGACGCCCTGCTCAACGAGGGCCAGCAGGTCGGCTCACCTATTGTCGAAGGGCTGTCTTACTATGACCCCAATGCCCCGCGCTACACCTTTGACCTTGCCAAGGCGGAGGAGCACCTCAAGCAGGCCTGGGGCGGCGAGGTCTGGGAGAAAGGTTTCACCCTGACCCTGGCCTACAACGCCGGCAACCTGGCGCGGAAGACCGCCTGCGAAATCCTGCAGCAGAACCTCTTCAGCATCAACGAGAAGTTCACCGTGCTCATCCAGGTGATGCAGTGGCCCACGCTGCTGCGCGGCATGTACGCCGGTCTGCTGCCGATGTTCCAGATTGGCTGGCTGGCCGATTACCCGGACGCCCACAACTTCGTCTTCCCGTTCATGCACAGCTCGGGTACCTTCTCCGGGTGGCAGAACTACAAGAACCCCCAGGTGGACGAGCTAATCAAGCAGGGTATCCAGGCCACAACCCCGGCCGAGCGCGAGGCCATCTACCGGCAGCTGGACCAGCTCTACTTCGAGGACGTGCCCAGCTTCATCATCGCCCAGCCGCTTGGTCGGCGCTTCTTCCGCGACTGGATTAAGGGGTTCTACTTCAACCCGACCCTGCCCGGCGCCTTCGGCAACCTCTACACCCTGAGCAAGGGCTACTAGACCCCGGAATGGCCTAAAACGAACGATGTACCCGTGGCGGTCACAGTGACCGCCACGGGTACGTGCGAGTGTCTGGCGGCCCTGGCATGCCCGGCAGGCCCGGGCCGGCCGGGGTCCACGGAGTGCTGTTTTGGAACTCAGAGCGTACATTGTACGCCGCGTTTTTTTGCTTGTCCCCGTCCTCATCGGGGTGACGGTGCTGATATTCGCCCTCCTGCAGCTCTTTGACCCGGTGGAGAGGGCCTCCCTCTACGTGAAGGATGCCCGCCAGTTCGCCAACGTGGACGCCATCATCGAGAAGTACGGCCTCAACGAGCCGGTCTGGGTACAGTACGGTTACTGGATTAACGAGGTCTTTCACGGCAACCTCGGCTGGTCAAGGGTCGTCTCCCTGCCGGTCAGCAAAGCAATCCTGAACTTCCTGCCGGCCACCCTGGAGCTGGCTCTTTTCGCCGCCCCTCTTATCATCATCAGTGGCATCTATTTCGGCAGCAAGGCCGCCGTGCACAAGGACCATGCCATCGACCACTTCACGCGCCTCGGTGCGATTGTAGGCTGGTCGCTGCCGACCTTCTGGCTGGGCCTGGTACTGCTGATGCTCTTTTACGGCTATTTCTCCGGGCTGCTGCCGCCGGAGAGGCTCAGCACCGAGGTCAGCCTCTATGTCAATTCCGCCGAGTTCACGCGGTACACGCGGATAAACACCCTGGACGCCATTCTCAATGGTGACCTGCGTGTCTTCCTGGACAGCCTGCGCCACCTGGTCCTGCCCGTCATCACGGTGAGCGTGGTGAACGTGGCATTCATCATGCGCCTGATGCGCTCCAGCATGCTGGAGGCACTGGGCAAGGGCTACATCACCACCGCCCGCGCCAAGGGGCTGGACGAAAACACCGTCGTCAACAAGCATGCCCGGCGTAACGCCCTCATCCCGGTGCTGACGGTCTCCGGCTACCTCTTCGCCGGACTGGTCAACGGTGTCGTCATTACGGAGACCATCTTCAATTACAAGGGGCTGGGCTGGTGGGCCTGGCAATCGGCGGTGTTGCTGGACATGCCTTCGGTGCTGGCCTTTGCCCTGTTCAACGGCATACTCTTCGTACTGACAAACCTGGTGGTTGACCTTCTCTACGCCAGGATTGACCCGCGGGTCAGGCTGGGGGCCGAGGTGTCATGAAGGACAATCTGGCCTATCTCTGGTACCGGCTCCGCAAGAACCCGCTGTCGCTGGCTGGTATCGCCATCCTGCTGGTCTTTATTGCCATTGCTGCCCTGGCACCGGTGATTGCCCCACCCCCGGAAGGTCATACCAACGTTTACCAGATTCCCCGCTACGGTTTCTCGCCCACGCCCACACCTCCCAGCCCGGAGCATCCTTTCGGCACCACCCAGGGCCAGTACGATATCCTCTACGGCGTCGTCTGGGGGACGCGCAGCGCCTTCCGGGTAGGGCTGGTGGTGGTGGGCGCCACGGTGACCATCGGCGTCGTACTGGGCAGCCTGGCGGGGTACTTCGGCGGGCTGGTTGACGAGGTCATCATGCGCGTCACCGATGTCTTCATGGCCTTCCCGGCCCTCATCCTGGCCATGGCCATCACGGTGGCGCTCGGCCCCAGCCTCAACAGCGTTATGCTGGCCCTGGTGATAGTCTCCTGGCCCTCCTACACGCGCCTCATCCGGGGGGACATCCTCACCGTGCGCGAGGAAGACTTCGTCCAGGCCTCAAAGGGAATCGGCGCTTCCCACCTCAGGATAATCACCCGCCACATCCTGCCGAACGCCATCTTCCCCACCCTGGTAATGGCCTCGCTTGATATTGGGGCGGTGGTGCTGGCCGCCGCCGGCCTGAGCTTCCTGGGGCTGGGGGCCCCGGAAGGCTACGCCGACTGGGGGCAGATGATCCAGTTCGCCCGCAACTGGATTGTGGGGCCACCCGGTGACCCGCTGGCCTACTGGTACACCGTGGTCATCCCGGGGCTGTTCATCCTCTTCTTCGTACTGGGCTGGAACCTGCTGGGCGACGCCTTCCGCGACATCCTCGACCCCAGGCTGGGGAGGCAGTAGTTGGACAACCTGCTCTCTATCCGGGACCTCAGCGTTGAATTCCAGATGTACGAAGGCACCGTGCGGGCGCTGGACAACGTCAACCTGGACATTGGCCGCCAGGAGACCTTCGGGCTGGTGGGCGAGACCGGCTCTGGCAAGTCGATGACAGCCCTGTCCATCCTCCGCCTGGTACCCCACCCCGGCCGGATAGTCTCCGGCAGCATCCTGTTCGACCCGGATAGCCTCGGCCGGCCGCGCGACCTGCTGCAGCTCACCGAGCAGGAGATGCGCGAGCTCAGGGGCAGTACTATCTCCATGGTCTTCCAGGAGCCAAGCGCCGCCCTGAACCCGGTCTTCTCCATCGGCGACCAGATTGCCGAGGTCATCCTCCTCCACCGCCACCCCGAAGTAGCGGAGAGGGCCCTGGCCGGCGTGACAGCCCGGCTGGAAGAGGGGCACGGCCCGGTACACGCCGCCACCCTGCCTTTCCTGATGATGGAGAAGGCCCTGATGCGCGAGGCCGGCCACGTTGCCGGCAGCTTTACGGTTGACATGGTGCAACGGCTCCCACTGCTGCGCCGCCTCACCGGCCGGCTCAAGAAGGCCGCCATGGAGATGGCGGTGGAGGCCCTGCGGCAGGTGGAGATTCCAGACCCGGAGCGGGTAGTCCGTGCCTATCCCCACGAGCTGAGCGGGGGCATGAAGCAGCGCGCCATGATTGCCGCCGCCCTGGCCTGCTCACCCCGCTTCCTGATAGCCGATGAGCCAACCACTGCCCTGGACGTGACCATCCAGGCCCAGATACTGGACCTGCTGCGCCGTCTGCGGGACGAGCGCCAGGCATCGGTGCTTTACATCACCCATGACCTGGCGGTGGCCGCCGAACTCTGCGACCGCATTGGCGTTATGTACTCCGGCAGCATCTGCGAGGTTGCCAGCGTGGGCGACCTCTTTGCCAACCCTCTCCACCCCTACACCCTGGCCCTGATGGCGGCCGTACCCAGGCCCGGCCAGAGGCCCCAGGCCATCGGCGGGGACATCCCGGACCCCCTGCACCTGCCCTCCGGGTGCCGCTTCCACCCCCGTTGCCCCCGGGCGGAGACCATCTGCCGGCAGGAGCCCCCGGCCCTGCGCCAGATACAGCCGGGACACCGGGTAGCCTGCCACCTGGCATGAGGAGACCCTTTGGACACACTGATTGAGACGCGGAACCTGAAGATGCACTTCCCGATACGCGGCGGGATTCTACGCCGGCCGGTCGGTAGTGTCCGGGCGGTGGATGGTGTCAGCCTGCAAATCCCGGCCGGGTGCTGGATGGGGCTGGTGGGGGAGTCTGGCTGCGGCAAGACCACCCTCGGCAAGACGATTCTGCGCTTCTTCCGTCCCGTGGGAGGGCACATCTACTTCGACGTGGAGACCGCTATCAAGGATGAAATTGAAGCCC
>CAZBPZ010000025.1:0-20909 GCA_964493955.1 uncultured Dehalococcoidales bacterium
TGGCGCTGCTCCAGGGGGTCGTTGAGCTCAGTAAAGGCGTTGGCTATCTCCATGCCGCCGGCGAAGGCTCGAACCGCTCCACGACTCTCTCCTGCCCCGGCTTGCTCTTGGCAAGGGGGGAGAGGGAGGCGGGGTAGTCCACCAGGAAGGTGGGCTGCACCAGCTTCGGCTCGACGTGAGTGGAGAGGAGGTGGTCCACCAGGTGCGCCCAGTTCTTGCCGGGGTCCACCTCCATGCCCAGCTCCTTCATGCGTGCCCGCAGCCGCAGGACATCCGGGTACCTGACGAAATCAATGCCGCTGTGCTCCAGGATGGTCTCGCGCAGGCCGAGGCGGGGCCAGGGTGGGGTGAAGTCAATTACCGCCCCGCCGTACTCTACCCGGCAGGTGCCGAGTACCTGCTGGCAGACGGTGGCGACCATCTCCTCCAGCATCCGCATGACGTCATGGTAGTCAGCATAGGCCTGGTAGCTTTCAAGGGTGGTGAACTCCGGGTTGTGTTTGGTGGAGATGCCCTCGTTGCGGAAGATGCGGCCTACCTCGTAGACGCGTTCGAAGCCGCCGATGATAAGCCGCTTGAGGTGGAGCTCGGTGGCGATGCGCAGGTAGAGGTCCTGGTCAAGGGTGTTGTGGTGGGTAACAAAGGGGCGCGCCAGGGCACCTCCGGCGTGCGGCAGCAGTACCGGCGTGTCCACCTCGATGAAGCCGCGCTCGTCCAGGAAGCGGCGCACGGCGGCTATGATACGGCTGCGGGTACGGAATATCTGGCGGGTACGCTCGTTGGCGAGCAGGTCCAGGTGGCGGTGGCGGTAACGTGTCTCCACGTCGCTGAGGCCGTGCCACTTCTCCGGCAGGGGCTGGAGCGACTTGGCGAGCAGGGTGAATGTCCTGACGCCGACGGTCGGCTCGCCGGTGCGGGTGCGCATGGGCTGGCCACTGGCCCCGATGAAGTCGCCCAGGTCCAGGTCCTCGAAGAGCTGTTTCTGGACGTCGTCGTACTGGTGGATGCTCTGGAAGAGGAGCTGGAGCTTGCCGGAGCCGTCGCGGATATCGGCGAAGGCACTCTTGCCCATTTTGCGCATGGAGACAATGCGCCCGACGACACTCACCTCGAGGTCGAGCGAGTGCCCGGCCGGGGTGTCCTCCAGGAGGCGGGCGGCCTGGCTGGTGGTGTGGGTGCGGTGGCAGCGGGCGGGGTACGGGTCGATGCCAAGGTCGCGGATATGCTGCAGCTTCTGCAGTCTCTGCTCTACAATCCGGTCGTGTCTTGAAGGCATAATACCTCTCGCAGTACAGGTGCTCTCACAGTATAGGTCAAGCGGGAAGAGCCGTAAAGCGGCTGGTGTCTGCCGCTTGCCGGGCGGGCTTTCAGGTGGAGGCCCGGCTGTCCCGGCGGCGGAGGGTGTCGAGCCACTCGAGTGAACGCAGGTCGCGCTCGAGCAGGAAGCGGATGTAGCTGCGCATGATGGCCTCGAGCTCACGGGCGAGGGACGGGTCCACCCTGAGGTGGCTGACGGTATCGTAGCTGTTGGCCTGGAGGAAGCGCAGTACCTTGAGGGCGTTGACGGAGAGCGGCCGGGCCGCAGGCTCGCCCGGGCCACAGGCCGGGCACAGCACTCCACCGGCGGACGGCGAGAAGTAGTTGGGCACCGGTTCCAGGGGGCGCCGGCAGGAGGTGCACTGCTGGAGCTGGGGCCGGTAGCCGACCTCGCCAAGCAGGTGTACCTCGAAGTAGCGCAGGGCCTGGTCGGCATCGCTCTCCGGCCGGCTGAGGCACCGCAGGGTATCTATCAGGAGGTCAAAGAGGGGGGGAGAGGGGACGTGCTCCGGGGTGAACTGGTTGACAAGCTCGGCGATATAGAGGCCGCAGGATGTCAGCCGGAGGTCATTCCTGAGGGGCAGGAAGGACTCGATTGTCTGGGCGCCGGTGATGGTATCGAGGTTGCGGCCGCGGGCCAGCGAGATGCGGCTGAGGGTGAGCAGCTCCAGGTGGCCGGCCATCTTGCTGCGTGGCCGGCGCACCCCTCTGGCCACCCCCTGTGTCTTGCCGAGGTCGGCCGAGTAAAGGGTGAGGATGTGGTCTGCCTCACCCAGCCGTGTCTTGCGGATGATAACCGCTTCAGTCTGGTAGTTACGCGGTCGGGTCATTGCAGTAGCGCCGGCAGCCCCGCCGGTCCCGCCGGCGGGAGGTGCCGTCATACTCCGGGCAGGTGGCACTGCCACCCCGGGCCTTTGCCATGGTGGTCACCTGATGACAAACGGGATGACGAGGGCCACCAGGCCGGTGAACAGTACGGCCAGCATGAACAGGTTGTAGCGGGTACGGTAGGCGGCCAGCAGGCTGGGGTCATAGTAGCCGTCCACGCCGTTGTCACGGTACATCCTGAGGAGGCCGGTCAGGAGCTGTTCCCGGGTCTGGCGCCCCTTGATGAGGCCGAGCTCGGCCACGAGGTTGACGACGATGATGAGGGCGGCGAAGGTGAACATGACGATGGTGGTGGTGGTACCTTCGGCCATGGCCACCGCTGAGTTCACGGCCAGCGCGATGAGGTTGAGGGCAATGGCGGTGAGCACGAAGATGGTGTCGGTGCGTGTATTTGTCCGGAGCTCTTCTATAAGGTGTTCGTGGACTCGCTCAATCATGATGTCCTCCAGGCCAGGCGGATAGGTGCTTCCTGTTTACTTGCGCCCGTAGCGCAGATAGACTAGGACAAAGGCAGCGGCCGTGGCCAGTGCCAGCCCGCCACCGACCCAGCGCCAGTAGCCCGCCGGCCTTTCCACCCTTACCCTGAAGATGGCTACTTCCCGGATATCGGCTGACTCCGCCACGAAGGTAAGGCTGTAGTACTTGCCGGTGGTGGCGGTGGTCGGGGGTATGACACGGACATCGGCCGTCAGGGTGCTTCCGGGTGGGAGGGTGCTTACACTGTCCGGCGAGATGGTGATGGCCCAGCCCTCCGGGGGAAGGGCGGAGAGGGTGAGGCTGGTCAGTTCCCGGGTGCCGGTGTTCCTGAGGTGCAGGAAGAGCCGGGCCTCCTGCCCGGTGACAAGCCTGTCGTAGTGTGGCCCGGCCGGGACGACCGAGAGTGCCAGCCCGGTGCGGGCTTCCTCCTGGGCAAGCACGGCATGTGCTGGCAGCAGGAGTGCCAGGACCAGGAGTAGCAGGGAGGCAGTGCCGATGGCTTTCCGCCGTGTCATGAGCAACGGGGTTTCACCTCCCGTGAGCCAATGATATGCCGGTTGGGGGCGGAGGTCAATGTGGGCCGCCACGGTGCGGCGGGCCGGCCTAGAGCTCGTGGCGGCCCTCGAGGGCGCGGGTCAGGGTGGTGTCGTCGGCGTACTCCAGCTCGGTGCCGTAGGGCAGGCCGCGCGCCAGGCGGGTGACACGTACCCCGAGCGGGGAGAGTACCCGGTGAAGGTAGAGGGCGGTCTGCTCGCCTTCCAGGTTGGTGTTGGTGGCCAGGATAACTTCCCTGACGGTGCCGTCGCTGAGGCGCGAGGTCAGCTCGCGGATGCGCACGTCGCTGGCGCCGATGCCATCGCTCGGCGAGATGGCACCATGGAGGACGTGGTAGAGGCCGTGGTAGGCGCCGGTGTGCTCGATGGCGAGGATGTCCTGCGGCTGCTCGACGACACAGATGGTGGTGTGGTCACGGCGGTCGCTGGAGCAGATGGCGCAGGGGTCCACGTCGGTGACGTTGTAACAGGAGGAGCAGAGAGTCACCTGGTCCTTGACGGCCTGGATGGCGGCGGCGAGGTCCTCGGTCTGCTCGCGGGGGGCGCGCAGCAGGTAGAAGGCAAGGCGCTGGGCGCTCTTGGGCCCGATGCCGGGCAGGCGGTTCAGGGCCTCAATCAGGCGGTTGATAGCGCCGGTGCCGATGCTCGGGGTTTCGTGCAACTCCGGTCTCCTGTGGCCTAGAACAGGCCGGGCAGCTTGAGGCCCCCGGTGATGGCCTTCATTTTCCTGGCGGCCTGCTTGCGGGACTTTTCCTGGGCGTCGGTGATGGCCTTGAGGACGAGGCGTTCCAGCGCCCGCGGGTTCCGGGGGTCCATCACCTCCGGCGAGATGGATATGGCCAGCACGTCCTGCTGGCCGTTGACGGTAACCCTGACAGCCCCTTTACCGGCCTCGGCTGTTACCTCCATCTTGGCCAGCTCCTTCTGGGTCTCTTCCAGCTTGCTCTTGAGCTGGCGGGCCTGGTTGAGCATTGATAGGTTCATTATTCCTCCGTGTCTACCGGCCTGGCGCCGAGCCGCAGGGCTTCCCGGATAAGGTGGTTGTCCTGGCTGATACACCGGACACGGCAGGCCCTGCCCAGGTAGGCCCCGATGATGCGCTCCACTGTCCGCAGGTTTTCCGGGTCTTCGAGCTTTTCTTTGAACCAGGAGAACCGCGACGAGAGGACGACGGTATTGTCCTCGATGGCAACCGGCTCAACCCCGGCGCTGCGAAGCATGGCCAGGGCGGGGGTCCGCCGCAGTTCGGCCGGGGCCTCCTGGATGACGCGGCGCCACTCCTGCCGGAGCCGCTGCACCTCGTCGGTGGTGCCGGGGGCCGGGCCGGTGGGCGGGATCGCCTCTTTGCTGGCCGCCGGGCTGGCTGCCGGCGGTGGAGAGGCCGCCTTCTTTTTGACCGGCCCGGGGGAAGGGGGTGTTGCCGCGGCTGCCGGGGCAGGCGCCGGGGGCGGGGTGGCTTCGGGGGCCGCGGCTGGGGTGGCTTCGGGGGTGGCGGCATCCACCAGGGCCAGCTCCAGCGGCAGGGTGGACGAGGCGTCACCGCCGAAGTCGAGCGCGCCGAAGAGCCGGATAGCCTTGAGGATGTGGGGCAGGCTGGCCTCGTCGGCCAGCGCCTTGAGCTCGGCCAGGTCTTCCGGGGTGAGGTCCAGGGTGTCGGCGGCGCCGGCCTTGACTATCATCAGGTTGCGCAGGTACTCTACCAGCTCCCGGTTGAACTGCTTGAGGTTGAGGCCGTCATTGTTGGCGGAGTGGATGGTGGCGATGCCGGCGGTGATGTTGCGCCGGGCGATGTGCCCGGCCAGTTCACGGGTACGGGCGTCACCGCTGATGCCCAGCATCTCCCGTACCTGCACCAGGCTGATGTCGGTGCCGTAGTAGGTGGTGAGCTGCTGTAGCAGGTTTTCGGCGTCGCGCAGGCTGCCGGTGGCACTGCGGGCGATGAGCCTGATGGCCTCGGGCTCGGCGCTGATACCTTCTGCCTGGCAGATGCCGGAGAGCTTGGCGGCGATGTCGGCCTGGGAGAGGCGGCGGAAGTCAAAGCGCTGACAGCGTGACATGATGGTGGGCAGTATCTTGTGGGTCTCGGTGGTGGCCGGTATGAAGATGGCGAAGGGTGGCGGCTCCTCCAGCGTCTTGAGGAGGGCGTTAGAGGCAGCCCCGCTGAGCATGTGGACCTCGTCGATGATATAGACCTTGTAGCGGGCCTGGCTCGGGGCGTAGCCGACCTTCTCGCGCAGGCTGCGGATATCGTCAACGCCGGTGTTGCTGGCGGCATCCACTTCAATGACGTCCAGGGAGCGTCCCTCGGTGATGGCCTGGCACATCTCGCACTGGTTGCAGGGCTCACCGTGACCGTCTTTGAGGCAGTTGGCCGCCTTGGCCAGGATGCGGGCGGTGCTGGTCTTGCCGGTGCCGCGGGGGCCGCAGAAGAGGTAGGCGTGGGAGATGCGGCCGGCGCGGAGGGCGTTCAGCAGGGTTTGGGTAACCGGCTCCTGGCCGACAACCTCGGCGAGCGTCTGGGGGCGCCACTTGCGGTAGAAGACCTGCGAAGCCATGATGTATGCCCTATTATACCTTTCCGGGGGCCGGTTTCAAAAGGGCGGCCAGGCACGGGAAGCGTGGCCTGTTGCAAAAAATACCGCAGCCCGTAATCTCGGGCCGCGGTACGGGACTGCTTCTGGCAACTACCCTGCCTACAGGAGTGACGGTATGTCCTTGGAGAACTCGTCTATCTCCTTGAGCTTGCTTTCTATCTGCTTCTGGCGCTTCTTGATGGTGGTGACAACCTGGGCCGCTTCAACGTAGTACTTGCGTATTTTCTCCACGTTACGCAGCTCGGAGAGCACCACCGAGACATCCAGGTTGCCCTTCTCGCGGGGATAGTCCCCGTTGCGGATGATGGCCTCGGGGGTGAGGCTCTTCAGGTACTCGCCCAGCTCTTTGATGACGGAGAGGTTCATCTCGCGGCTGGGGGCCGAGACGAGGTAGAGGGCGCGGGTGGCGTCCTCGGGGTTGACCTTGAAGGAGAGCTCGCTGATGGCGGCGTCCATTGCCTCGATGCCGCGGTGGATTTCCAGGCTCTTGTCGCGGAAGCTGCGCGAGTTCTTGAAGGGCATCTTGAAGCCGCGCACCTGGGACGAGCCGTAGCCGATGACCGTCCAGCCGGCGATGCTCTGGATGATGTCGCCGGCATCAAGCAGGCGGGCGCCGACATACTTGGCCTTTTTCTCTTCGCCGGCGCACAGCAGGTTGTAGAATGGCTCAACGATGAGCTGGTTGATGCCGTCCAGGTTGTTGCGCAGCGAGGCGTTCTTGCGTACGTAGCGCTGGTTGTCCACCAGGAAGATGGCGTCGGCCACGGCGTTGGCCGACTTCAGGCAGGTGGCGGAGTTGTAGATGGTGCGCTCCTCGGTGCGCTCTTCGTGCTCGAAGGGCAGGACGAGCAGGTTGTAGATGGGTTTATCAATATAGCGCTCTTTGAGGACCTGGGTCATGATGGAGATTGAACCCGAGCCGGTGCCGCCGGCGGCGCCGGCACAGAGCAGGAAGGCGTCTGACTCGAAGAAGCGGGGGGTGGAGCGTACGGCGTCGATTACCTTGTCGGCGTCCTCGCGGGCTATCTCGGCGGCGAGCTCGTTTATCTTGCCGACGCCGTGGCCGCCGGACTTGCGCCCCCCGATGAGGATACGGTGCTTGTAGTCCGGCTTAATGTACCTGAGGCCGCTGAGGTCCGCCAGGTCAGTATTGACGGCGAAGGCCTCGGTAACAATCTCAATGCCGCGCTGGGCACGTGCCCGCTTGTTGATGCGGGCGAAGTTATCGGCGATGTTGGAACCGCACTGCCCGAACCCGATGACGAGTAACTTCACAATCCACCTCAGTCCAGGGGAAAACAAATACTGGCGCTATTTTACTGGTGGGCCGTGGGCTTGTCAAACGTACTATCGTCCTAGAGGCCGGCCGCGGCGACGAGGGCTGCCAGGTCACCCAGGCGGCAGCTGTAGCCCCACTCGTTGTCATACCAGCCCAGCACCTTTACCATGCGGCCGGCGATGACCATGGTGCTGGCGGCGTCAAGGATGGAGCTGGCCGGGTTACCCCTGAAGTCCGAGCTGACGAGTGGCTCCTCGCAGTACTCCAGGATACCCCTGAGGGGGCCTTCGGCGGCCTGCCTGAAGGCCTGGTTCACCTCTTCGGCGGTAACGTCCTTCTCCACGTCCACCACCAGGTCAACCAGCGAGACGGTTGAGACAGGCACGCGGAAGGCGATGCCGTGGAGCTTACCTTTGAGCTCGGGCAGGACGCGGGCCACGGCGGTGGCGGCGCCGGTGGAGGTGGGGATGATATTGATGGCGGCTGCCCGGGCACGCCGCCGGTCACGGTGGATGACGTCCATTACCCTCTGGTCGTTGGTGTAGGCGTGAATCGTGGACATGAGACCGCGCGTGATGCCGAAGCTCTGGTGGAGGACCTTGACCAGGGGGGCGGCACAGTTGGTGGTGCAGGAGGCGTTGGAGATGACGTGGTGGCTGGACGGGTTGTACTGCTGCTGGTTGACGCCGAGGACGATGGTGATGTCCTCGTTGCGGGCGGGGGCAGAGATGATGACCTTCCTGGCACCGGCCTTCAGATGGGCGGCGGCCTTTTCGGCGTCGGTGAAGAGGCCGGTGCATTCCAGCACGATTTCCACGCCCAGGTCTTTCCAGGGAATCAGGGCAGGGTCGCGCTCGGAGAAGGTGCGGATGGTGCGGCCGTTGACGACGATTGACTGGCCGTCCGCCCCGGCGGTGCAGGGGAAGTGGCCGTAGTTGCTGTCCCAGCGGAGGAGGTGGGCGTTGGTGGCGGTATCGGCGATGTCATTGATGGCGACCACTTCCAGGGTCTCGGCGTGGTACCGGGTGATGGTGCGGAGTGTGAGGCGGCCAATGCGGCCAAAGCCGTTGATGCCGATTTTCGTTGCCATTTCCTGCCTCCTTCGTGTGGATAGCGTAGAGCGGTAGCGGCTGGTCTCAGCTCCGCTTATAGTATATCATGCCGCCCCGCCGGGAGCGGCTGACACGCCCCTCGGCCCGCAGGGCCTCGAGGTGGGCCAGTGTCTCGGTGAGGGCCATGCGGCGGTCACCCGGCGGGAGCTGGTCCAGGCGGGCACCACCGAGCTCGGGCATCCAGGTGACGTGCCCGGCGACCTCGTAGGCCGTCATCTCCCGGTGCCCCAGGCCCTCCAGGATTTCCAGGTTGCGGAGCTCGTGGTGGTGGAGGATTTCGTCAACCCGCCCTTTCAGGTCAGGGAAGGGCGTCTCGTGGGCGGGCAGGACGAGCTCCACGTCCAGCCCCCGTACCTTCTGGAGGGAGGCCAGGAAGTTGGCCAGGGGGTTATCGGTGGAGAGGGGCTGCAGGCTGACATTGGGGGTGATGACGGGCAGGATATGGTCGCCGGCAAAGAGCAGGCGGCGCCGCGGCTCGTAGAGGCAAATGTGGCCGGGAGAGTGGCCGGGGGTCCAGATGACGCGGAGGTTGAAATTACCTGAGGTGATGGTATCGCCGTCCTTCAGGATAACGTCCGGCGCCACTCTTGACCCGGACCGTCGCATGGCGGCGAACATGCGCACTGCGCCAAGCTCCTGTCGTGGCAGGCCATGGCCGAGGAACCACTCTTCAATGCTCCTGGCGTAGTCGCCAGTGTCGGCGGATGGGGGCTGCAGGAAGTCACGGTCACGCTCGTGCAGGGCAACACTTGCCCCGGAGAGCTGGCGCAGGCGCCCTGCCAGCCCGAAGTGGTCGTGGTGGGCGTGGGTAACGATGATGCGGGTAATGTCCTGGAAGTGCAGGCCGATGTTCCCGAGCTGGGTGGCCAGGGCATTGAGGGCGATGTCGCCGTTCCAGCCGGCATCAATCAGTATGCTGCCGTCGTCGGAGCGGAGGAGGAAGACGTTGGTGTTTTCCAGCGGGTTGTTGGGGATGGGGACTTTGAGGTGGTGGATGCCGGGCCTGATTTCGGTCATTTATCCCCCCTGGACATGTTGAAAGGCGGTGGTGCCGGGGAAGAGGGCGCGGCCGCCCAGCTCCTCTTCAATCCTGAGGAGGCGGTTGTACTTGGCGGTGCGCTCGGAGCGACAGGGGGCGCCGGTCTTGATGAGGCCGGTGCCCAGGGCCACGGCCAGGTCGGCGATGGTGGTGTCCTCGGTCTCGCCGGAGCGATGGCTGATGATGCTCACCCAGCCGGCCTGCCGGGCGGTGCGTACCGCCTCGATTGTCTCGGTGAGGGTGCCTACCTGGTTGAGCTTGATGAGGATGGCGTTGGAGGCCTTGGTCTCGATGCCGCGGCGCAGGCGGGAGATGCTGGTGACGTAGAGGTCATCACCCACCAGGGTGGTGTTGCTGCCGAGCTGGCGGGTGAGCTGCTGCCAGCCTTCCCAGTCATCCTCGGCCATGCCGTCCTCGATGCTGATGATAGGGTAGAGGCGGCGCCAGCGGGCAAAATAGTCCGCCATCTCTTGGCTGGTGAGGGTGAGGCCCTCGCGCTCCAGGCGATAGCGGCCATCCCGGTAGAGCTCGCTGGCGGCCGGGTCGAGGGCAATGAAGCAGTCGGCCCCGGGGCGGTAGCCGGCCCGCTCGATGGCGCTCAGCACGGCCTCGATGGCGTCCCTGTTGGAGGGGAGGCCGGGGGTGAACCCGCCTTCATCACCGACGTTGGTATTGAGGCGGCGGTCCTTGAGCACCTGCCTGAGGGCGTGGTAGACCTCGGTGCCGATGCGCAGGGCCTCGCGGAAGGTGGTGGTACCGCTGGGAACGACCATGAATTCCTGGAAGTCGGTGGAGTTGGCGGCGTGCTTGCCCCCGTTGAGGATGTTGAGGAGCGGCACGGGCAGGGTGCGGGCGTCTTCTCCGCCGAGGTAGCGGTAGAGGGGCTGGCCGGCAGAGCGCGCCGCGGCGTGGGCCACCGCCAGCGATACGCCGAGGATGGCGTTGGCCCCGAGGCGTGACTTGTCCGTGGTGCCGTCGAGTTCAATCAGGCGGCGGTCAACCTTTTCCGGGTCGGCCGGCGTGCCCAGTAACGCCCGGGCAATCTCACCGTTGACATTGGCCACGGCCCCGAGGACACCCCGGCCGCCGTAGCGGGCCGGGTCGCCATCGCGCAGCTCCAGCGCCTCGTGGCGGCCGGTGCTGGCGCCGGAGGGTACGGCCGCCCGCCCGAAGGAGCCGTCCGAGAGGGTAACTTCAACCTCCACGGTGGGGTTGCCGCGGGAGTCCAGGACTTCTCGGCCCCGGATGGTGCTGATATCTGGCATGGTCTTTCTCCTAGGGGCCGGCCAGTTCCAGGGCTCGGCCGACGGCTTCGGCGGCGGTGGTGGCGGGGATGATGGGCGGGTCCGGCCGCCCGCGGTGCGATACCTGCCAGGTACCCAGTCCCACCACGGGAATACCGGCGTCAAGGGCGTAGCCTATCTCGGTGAGGGTGCCGTAGCCGCCGCCGACGGCAATAACGGCACAGGCGGAGCGGACCACCGCCTGGTTGCGGGCGTAGCCGACCCCGCTGGCAATGGCGATGGTGACGTGGGGATTGGCGTCATCGGGTGAGGTGCCGGGCAGTATGCCGATGGTCAGGCCGCCAGCGGAGCGGGCGCCGCGGCAGGCGGCTTCCATGACACCCCCCAGGCCGCCGCAGACGAGGACAACCCGGTGCGCTGCCAGCTCCCGCCCGACCTCCTCGGCCAGGCGGGCCTCTTCGCCCGTCGCTTCCTTGCTGCCGATGACGGCTACTACCCGGGGCCTTTTCTGCATTTCAGTGGTAACGGGGCTGGTGGCCTTGCTTTGCCCGTGCCGTAATTATAGCACCGGGCCGCCCGCCACGGAAGGGAAGGGCGACACCGCCCGGTTGACTGAACTAGAACAAGTGTACTATTATTCCCTCACGCTCAGTTGATAGGTTGAGGTACGCCATGGAATTGCGGTCGTTTGATACTGAGCTGGACCTCCCGCCGGAGTTCTGCCGCTACCGGGACGAAGGCTGCGAGTTTTCGGAGTCCTGCCTGAACTGCCCCCTGCCACTCTGTGTGTACGACGAACCGGGCGGCAGGCAGCGGGTGCGGCTGCGGCAGCGGGCGCGGGAGATGGCCCGCATCGCCCGGACCGACGGGGTGGGTACGAAGGAGCTGGCGAAGATGTTCGGGGTAAGCCAGCGGACGGTGCAGCGGGCCCTGAAGCTGGCACTGAGCGAGTCTCTGGAGGGGGAACGGTATGGCCACCAGTGATTTCAGCCCGGCGGTTTTGAGGCAGCTGGACGTGGAGCGGCTGCGGGGCTACCGCGAGCTGCTGGAGTTCTACCGCGGCTCGCAGTGGCCGGGCCGGCCGAAGGCGGGCGAGCGGCGGCTCACCTTCAACTATGCCCGGGTGGTGGTGGACAAGGTTACCTCGTACCTGATGGCGGGGCGCAGCTTCATGGTGGAGCCTGGCGGGGATGGCCCGGGGGCGCTGGAGCAGGCACGCCGGGCCGAGGAGGCCCTCTACCGGGTGCACCGGGAGAACCAGATTGAGCAGCTTGACTTCGAGACAGAGGTGGACTGCGCCGTGCTGGGTGACGCCTGCTACAAGGTGACGTGGGACCCGGCGGCGCAGTCGGTGCGCATTACCTCGCCGGACGTGCAGGGGATATTTGCCTGGCGCGTCGGTGATGACCCGGCGCGGCTGTGGCGGCTGGCCTCGCGCTACACCCTGGATGCCGCCGAGGCGGAGAGGCTGTACGGTATCCGCCCGCCCGGCCGGCAGGTGGTGGCCACCGAGGTGTGGACCGGGGAGCGGTTTCAGCTCTGGCTGGATAACGGGCTCCAGGAAGACAGGCCCAATCCCTACGGCTTCATCCCGTTTGTGCTGGTGCCCAATCTGCGCGAGCCGAAACGGTTCTGGGGGGTATCTGACCTGGAGGCCATCATGGAGGCGCAGCGCGAGTTCAACCGGGCGATGTCGCAGCTTTCCGCCATACTGGAGCTTTCCGGTAACCCCATTGCCGTGCTGGAGAACGTGGAGGAGTCCGAGGACATTGCCGTGCGGCCGGGGGCCGTCTGGAACATCCCGGAGGATGCCCGGGCCTACCTGCTGGACCTGTTGCAGGGCGGGGGGCTGCGCCTGCACATTGACTATATCAACCAGCTTTACCGCACCCTGCACGATGTCTCGGAGGCGCCGCGGGCGGCCTTCGGCGGCACCGAGCGTGACCTTTCCGGGGTGGCGCTCGAGATGGAGATGCAGCCGCTGATGCAGAAGGTGATGCGCAAGCGCCTTATCCGCACGGCGGCCTACAACCGGCGCTGCCGCATGGTGCTGGACCTGCTGGCGAGGTTCCGCGGCGAGGACTTCGGCCAGAGCCGGGTCAGTGTCAGCTGGGGGCCGCTGCTGCCGCGCGATGCCGCCCGGCTGGTGTCCAGCGAGCAGGTGCTGGTGCAGGGTGGCATTCACTCGCGCCGCCGGGCCATGGCCGAGCTGGGGGTGAGGGACCCGGAGGCCGAGTTCAGGCGCTGGCTGGAGGAGCGGCGCGCCATCCTGGAAATGAACCGTGAGCTTGCCACCCGGCCCGCCCGGTCCGGCGCGAGGGAGAGGGTAGCCGAAGCCGGGGCAGGGGTCGGTGACGAATAGTCTGTAAGGAGGGCGAATGATGACTGAAGATGCGGTGCCGGCGGAGGTAGCGCCGGCTGCCGGCGAAGAGGCCCCCCCGCCTGAGGAGGCCTCTCCCGGGCCGGAAGCGGCCCTGGCCGAGAAAGAAGCGGAGATAGCCGCCCTGCGAGAGGCCCTGGCGGCGGCCGAGGCAAAGCTGGCGGAGCGGGAGCGCTCTCTGGCAGAGGCGGTGGCCAGCTACCGTGACCTGGCGGTACGTGGCCAGCCGGAGGTGGTGGTCGAGATGGTGAAGGGTGATAGCATCGCCGCTATTGACGCGTCGCTGGAAAGCGCCCGGGCGCTGGTGGGCCGGGTACGGCGCGAGGTGGAGGCCGAGCTGGTCCGGGGACGGGTGCCGGCCGGGTCACCGGAGAGGCGTGCCCCGGACCTGTCCGGGCTGACGCCGCGGGAGAAAATCAGGTACGCGATTGGAGGTAAAAGGTAATGGCACTGACACTGGCAGAGGCAAGCAAGCTGTCAAACGACATGCTCCTGCAGGGCGTGGTCGAGACTATCGTCAAAGACTCGCCCATCATCCAGCGGTTGCCCTTCATTGAAATCGTGGGCAACGGGCTGACCTACAACCAGGAGAAGACGCTCCCCAGCATTGATTTCTACGACGTGGGAGACACCTGGTCTGAATCAACGCCGACGTTCGAGCAGAAGACGGCCCAGCTCAAGATTATGGGTGGCGACGCCGACGTGGATAACTTCCTCAAGGCCACCCGCTCCAACCTGCAGGACCTTGAGGCGGCCGTGGTCGAGCTCAAGGCCAAGGCGCTCAAGGACAAGTTCGAGGAGACCTTCATCTACGGTGACTCCAGCAGCAACGCCAAGCAGTTCGACGGTATCCGCAAGCTGATTGATACCACTACCGCCGGTGACCAGGTAATAGCGGCCGGGGCCACCGGGGCCACGCTGACGCTGGCCATGCTGGACGAGCTCATCGATGCCGTCAAGGGCGGCAAGCCGGACATGCTGCTGATGAGCCGGCGCTCCCGCCGCAAGATAAATGCCCTGGTGAGGGCCTCCGGCGGGCTGATGGACACCGACCGCGACCAGTGGGGCAACTTCGTGCAGCTCTGGGACTCGGTTCCCATTGGCGTGAGCGACTGGATACTGGACACCCACACCGTCAGCGGCGGGGTTGAGACCGGTACCACCGGCGGCGACTGCTCCACCATCTACGCCCTCCAGTTCGGCGAGGGCGGCCTCTGCGGGCTGACATCCCCCGGCTTCATCACGGTGGAGCCGGTTGGCTCGCTGGAGAGCAAGGATGCCACGCGTAACCGCATCAAGTGGTACGTCTCGCTGGCACTGTTCAGCTCGGTGAAGGCGGCGGCCCTCATCGGCGTGCAGGACTAGCCGGGGGTGGCCCCGGGTAATGTTGCGGGGAGGGGGTAGTACCCCCTCCCCGGGAAGCGAGGGAGTAGAAAGATGACAACGGCAGTTGTGGACCACGTTGAGTATCCCTTCGGGCGGGGTGCCCTCACGGCCGACGGTATCCAGTGGACGGCCGAGCAGGACACCGGCGACGCCGGCACGGACGTAGAGGTGGCCAGTGCCGTTATCCAGCCGCCGGCCCTGGGCAGGGTGCTGGAGCTGGAGTTCGGGCTGACGGCTGCCTTCCGGGCGGTGTCATCGGCCACGGCCGACATCACCTACAAGTGGCAGGCCCGCAACAAGGGCGGCACCTGGGTTGACCTTCACAGCGCCGTCACCAAGGCGGACATCGGCACGAGCTACGTGGAGGAAACACGCAGCGGCCTCTTTGCCACCCAGGCAAACCTGGACAGCCTGCCGCTGGAGGTGCGGCTCGTCATCCAGTGCAACGAGGCCAACGAGGGCCGGGCCAGGGTGAAAAATTCGAGCTACGTGCGCGTCAAGTACGCCGCGTCCTGAGGTGTGGCAGTGGTGACGACAATCTCCGCCAGGCACGGACTGTTTACCCCGCCGGGTCCGGCCGGCACGCTCTTTCTGCCCGGCCTGCCCGGCCTGCCCGGCGGTGGCCCCACCGTGCGTGACCGGGGCCCGCTGGGGTGCACCGGGACAATCACGGGGGCGCGGTGGGTCTGCCTGCCGGGCGGCCTCCGGTGCCTTGACTTTGACGGCAGCGATGACTACGTGAACTTTGCCGGGGTGCTGCCCACGGCCGGCATCACCGGCAACCAGCTCGGCGTGCACCTCTGGGTCAGGCCCGCCGGTACCATAACGTCGGAGCGGACATTTATTGAAGCCCGTGACAAGTTTGTCCTGCGTGGCCTGGCCACCAATAAGCTCAACTGCCGCCTCTATCTTGATGGAAGCTGGACGGGCCAGATAGAGCTGGCAGACAACAGCCTGGCGTCCGGTGCCTGGAACGCCGTGGGGCTGAGCTACGACGGGGCGGTAGTCTGCCTCTACCTCAACGGGCAGCCGGAAACGCCATCAAACTCGTCCCAGTCGGGCAGCTTCAACGGGGCGGCCAGCCTCTTCCGGCTCGGGGTGGATGTCAACGTCAACTACGATTTCGCCGGGCAGATGGCACTGGTGCGTGTCTACGGCCGGGCGCTCTCGGCCCTTGAGTTCCGCCACCTCTATGACAGTGAGAAAGGCTTCTTCCGGGGGTGATGAGCATGAAGTACCGGGTCAGGGTTGACCTGAGTTTTGACAGCGAGGCTGACGCCCGCACACTGCTGGGCCAGGTCCGCGCCCTGGCGGCCAAGGCGGTGCCGCCGGTGCCCGGCGGCCCGAACGTGGAGGTCTCTTACTGGGAGCTGGAGCTCTGCCGCCACGACGAGGGCCTGCCCTGCCGGCGCCTGGAACGAGGTGAAGTGAGATGAACCTTGCAAGCATGAGGACCATCGTGCGGCGAGACCTGCACGATGAGGACAGCCAGGACTACCGCTGGAGCGACGACGAGCTGGACCGGCATATCGCCCACGCCGTGTCGGACTTCTCCGAGGCGGTGCCGGAGGAGGTGAAGGCCACCGTGACCACCACCGCCGGCTCCCGCGAGATTGATATCTCCGGCCTGACAGACCGCATCATGGTGCAGGCGGTGGAGTACCCGGTGGACCGCTTCCCGCCCCGCTACCAGCGCTTTGCCCTCTGGGCCGACAAGCTGACGCTGCTCGGGCCGGAGGTGCCGGACGGCTCCAGTGCCTACATCTACTATGGCCGGCTACACACGCTGGACGATACCACCTCAACCATACCGGCCCATTATGAGGACCTGGTGGCCACCGGGGCCTGCGGTTACGCTGCCGTGGAGTGGGCGGTCTTTGCTATCAACCGGGCCAACGTGGGGGGTGCCGGCACGCCCGAGGAGCTGCTGCGCTGGGGCCGCGAGCGGCTCAGCCGCTTTCGCCGCGAGCTGCGGCGGCTGGGCCGGCGCCACCGCGTGCGGGCGCGGGCGCTCTACCGTCCCTACTACCCGGCCGTCTCGCAGGCGACCGATTACGGGCCCTAGGGAAGGACTGCCCGGGTAGCGGGGGAGTGAGTATGGCCAGGCGAGGAAGGAAGAAGGGCACCGGCAGGGCCGGTAACGCCGTGGACTGGGAGGCGGTGACGGCGGCGGTGGAGAGGCTGCGGCGGCGCGACCGCGGCATGCCGGGGGCCGGGCCGGAGGATGTCCTGCGCCGGGCGCACCGGCTGGCAGGCTACTACCGCCGGGCCGGGCGGCCCCTGCCCGATATACTGGCGGCCCTTGTCCGGAGGTGAACGCACATGAGACAGCTTTCGGCCTCACTGCTGGCGGCCCAGAAGCAGGCCAGCCGCCGGCCTTACGTGACCCTCAAGGCGCGGGATGTCATCGGGGGTGTTGTCCGGCTGGCATGGCAGCGGCTCTATACCGGCAGCGAGGACGATTACTACCACGGCCTGGCCCTGGCCGGTGACGGCTCCATGGTGCGGGCCCGCCTCGGCCCGCCTTCCGATTCCCGCAAGCTCTACTACCAGCGGGTGACCAGCCCCGGCCCGGGGGCCGATTTTTCAGGCTGGACCTACAGCGGCGAGTACAACTGTATCCGGGTGGCGGTGGCCGCCCGTGGTGCTGAGGTCTCAATCTTCATCGTCAACTCCAGCCGTGAGCTCCGCCACCTCAAAAGCACCGACTACGGTGCCACCTGGGGAAGCCCCCAGACGATTGACTATTCTCCCACCACCGCCGTTTACGGCCTGGCAGCCGCCTACAAGCCCAACGGTGACCTGGCGGTCTTCCTGGCCGATGCCAGCACCCTCTACGTGAAGCGGCGCCTGGGCGGGAGCTGGCAGGCCAGGGTTGCCTGGGACAAGACCACCGGCGACCTCTCCGGGGTGGCGGCCGTCTACGGGGTGGACTGGGACCTGCTCGTTGCCGGGCAGGACAGCGCCGGCGCTTACAAGCTGTGGTCGCTGGTGTACGGCGATGGCGGTGATGTTGCGGCCGGTACCTGGTCCGACCTCGGGGAGCTGGCCTCGGCCGCCGCCGATGGCGGCTTCAGTTACGGCTGCCCGTTTCTTGACCGGCCGGACGTACACCGTGCTACCTATCTGGAGAGCTTCTCCGGGACGGCGGCGGTGACCCGGCCGTACTGGACACACGTGGTGGACGGGACAGACTATGTTAGCGGGCTGTGGCGGGAGCCGGTACCGCTTGACATCAGTGCCGGCTACGGGCTGGCCGTGGCCCACCGCGGCGATTACGCCTGGCTGAGCTGCCCGGCTGGAGTATGGCGGGCCGGGCTGGTGGAGCCAAGCGTGGACCTGACGGCCGACCTGGCAGGGCTGCGCTGCGAGGTGGGCCTGGGGGCGGGCAGGCTGGTGGCCGAGCTGGACAACAGCAGCGGTACCTACGCCGCACCGGGCGAGGGTGCGCTGGCGGCGTTGCATCCCGGTTGCCGGCTTGACCTGGGGCTGGGCTATATCACGGTGCAGGGGGGAGAAGTCAGCCCCGGCCTTGCTTTCAGGCTTGAATCGCTGGAGCATGTCAGTGCGGCGGCCAGGGCCACCCTGGTCCTGCACGCCGCCGATGCCTGGGCGGCCCTGAAAGCGTGGGTGGCCCGCCACCAGTTCCGCTGGAACGGTGACGGCCAGCAGGCCTCCGTCAGGGATATCCTGGCCTTCGTGGTGGCCCGTGTTGGCCTGCGGCTGGAGGTGAAGTCACAGTCATCCAGCCTCACCGGCTTTTACCCCGACTTCACCATCCACCCCGGCGACCGTGGTGATGAGGTTGTCCGGCGGCTGCTGTCATTTGTGCCGGACGTGCTCTTCATCGAGGGTGAGGTTGCCTACCTTGTCAACCCCCTGTCTTCGGACAGTTCCGTGTACTCGTACGGTGGTGACCACGCCGTGCTGGAGGGCCGCTATGTCGGCGGGGCGCCGGTGCCGAACCGGGTGCGGGTGGAGGGTTATGACGCCGCGGCCGATACACCCATCATCGTTGACCGGTTCAACTGGGACGCTCTGGAGCAGCGCTATGACTGCCTGGAGCTGGTGGCCGACCGCAATCTGGACACGGTTGCCCGGGCCGGGGCACGTGGTGATGCCGTTCTCCGGGCGGCTGAGATGGAGTCGGGTGGGGGCGGGGTGCTGGTGCCGGTGAACTGCGGGCAGCAGCCCACTGACGTGATTGACATAACAGATACACGGGCCGGCCTGGATGCTGCCGGAAAGCGGGTGCGGCGTATCATCACCTCCTACCGGCCGGAGCGCGGCGAGTACCGGCAATGGCTGGAGCTGGGTGAAGTCTGACCGGCAGGGCCAGGGGCTGGTGTGGACAGAGCAGGAGGCAGGCCAGGTGGAGCCAAAGAAGGCGTGGCTGAGGAGTTTTGATTCGGGCACCTACCGGGCCACTATCCAGATGGCGGGTAGCCAGACGGTGTACCTGGAGGAGGTGGCGGTGGCGCGCAATATCCCGGCGGCTGAGATGGCGGTAGGCAGGAAGGTGGCGGTTGTTTTCTTTGACCGGCACAACGCCCGCGACGCCGTTATTCTGGCCGTTTATACCTAGGAACGGCCGCCAGGATGGCCGCGGCGGCCTTCTGGCGGGAGTCCGGCCGGCGTGCCAGCACCTTTTCCGGGGCCAGGGTGGCCAGCCGGATGTGCGGGCGTGGCAGGGTGGTGCCGGGCTTGTGGGCCGCCGCCCGCTTCTCCAGGAGGCGGCGCTGCTTTTCGGCCAGCGTCAGCCGGCGGGAAGAGTCGCGGCGGTTCTGGTAGCAGCCCGGCGGCCGTTCACCTTCATCCGGCTCCGGCGGCAGCTGGATGGTGCCGGTAACCGGCATTGCTTGCGGGGCCGGGCCGGTGCCCACCTGTACCTGCGGGGTGACCTGGACTTCCACCACGACCTGTTCCGTCTCTGGCCGGGCGGTGTGCTCGGCCAGCGTCTGCCCCTTCTCGCGGACGATGATGCGCTGTACCCTCGGCTCACCCGGCCCGGCCGGCGGCCTCTCGGTGAGGCTGCGGGCCAGGCTGGCGAGGACGCTGTTCTGCTCGGCGGCACCGCGCTTGAGTTCGTGGGAGGCCTCGCTCAGCCCCTGGATGGCGCTGGTGTGGCTCTTCAGGTGCGTGGCGTACTCGGCAATGGCCTCGGAGAAGCTGGCCAGGGCCTTCTGGGTCTCCGTCATGGCACGCTCGTTACCGGCCAGTTTCTCGGCTATCTCCCGGCTGCTGCGCTGGGTCTCCACGATGACCGGGCTGAGGAGGCGGCGGTGGACGAACTGCCGCCCTTTGCCCAGCTCCTCGCTGTAGAAGTACAGCGTCAGCAGGCTGAGGACGGTTATCACGAAGATGAGGCCCTGCGAGCTCTGGAAGAAGAGGAAGGGGAAACCGGCGTACGGAATGCGCTGGGCCACCGTCCCTTTCACGTCCTGCGGGCGCACCGTGAAGGGGTCTTCACCGGCAGTGTTGTCGCCGCGGGTACGGAAGCTCACGCCGGAGGCCGTCACCCGCTTCTCGACGACGCGGTGGGCCACCACCGCCGGGTAGTTGTACATCTGCCGTGTCAGCGAGGGTACGTTGAAGACGATGACATCACCCACCTTGATGTCCTCGGTGGGGGTCTTTTCGATTGTTATCAGGTCGCCGGCCTGCAGCAGCGGTTCCATGGAAACGCCGTAAATCGGCAGGAACGGCAGCTGGCCCCGCGTCGCCAGGAACCCGGCGACGACGAGCGAGACGATGCCGATGAGTATGAGGGTCCGCTTTATCACCGCTGGAACACCTCGTAGCCAAACTCGGGTGTCACGCTCCAGCCGTCCTCCCAGTCGTCGGGATTATCGGAGACAAGGCCGTAGCTGCCGCCGGTGACGGAGAGGGTGAAGCTGGCACTTGAGCCCGTCTGCATCTCAAAGGTGACGGTCCCGTTTGCCAGGCTCAGGACCTCGTAGCCGGGGGCACCTTCGAGCTCCAGCTTGATGTTCAGGTAGGCATAGGCCTTTATCAGGTCACCGGCATTCAGCAGGAACACGCTCACTCCCAGGTCACCGGTATAGTCGGGGTGGGGTGTGACCTCGAGCAGGTCCCCGGTGGGGACGTTGCCCTGGGTGCCGCCACCGCCACCGTCGCCGTAGGCAACCACCACGTACACCTGGGTCACAGCCGCACTGAACCCGCTGTTGCTCGTCCGCAGGGCGACGCCGGCCTGTAGCGCGTCAACCTCTTCCCATGTCCAGGGCTCGCCGGTGAAGGGATTGGCTGTCCACTGGTGGGAAGCGTCGGCGAATGAAGCGCCGCTGGTGCTCACCTCGCTGCCGGTGTAGATGGTGTCGTGCGTCTTGATGACCGCCCGGGCGTAGGCCACGCCGGTGCCCGGTGCCCCGCTGGACACGAAGATGAGGCAGGGGTCACTGGCGGCCACCGGGTCAAACTCCAGGGTGTCAATCACGGTGTCGGTAATCTGGCCGTCGGCGGCAATCTCCACCGTCTTGAGGAAGCCGTCACCACCGCCATCCTGGTAGGCGATGGCGAAGATGCTGCCGGAGATATGGGTGATGTGCGGGCTGGTACCCCGGCTGGTATCGAACTCCAGGGTGTCAATCACGGTATCGGTAATCTGGCCGTCGGCGG
>CAZBPZ010000026.1:0-7723 GCA_964493955.1 uncultured Dehalococcoidales bacterium
GTGCCGGCGCGGGGTTGCGACCGTTAAATGGGCGGGCCAACCTGACACAGGCCGGTTCCCCGTTAATTGACAGTGCCGGCGCGGGGTTGCGACCGTTAAATGGGCGGGCCAACCTGACACAGGCCGGTTCCCCGTTAATTGACAGTGCCGGCGCGGGGTTGCGACCGTTAAATGGGCGGGCCAACCTGACACAGGCCGGCTCCCCGTTAATTGACAATGCCGGCGGTGCCTTCCTATGATTCCATTGATGAGACCTACCCTGGTTGTGACAACCGAGCAGGCTGGCGTTGACAAGTACAGCCTGGAGCTGGCGCGGCGCCTGCCCGTGCGCTGCATTGAGACCGGCCGCTATCTCTCCCTCTGGCAAAGCCTGGCGCTGGCCCTCCGCATTGCCCGTGAGCCGGGCCTGGTGCACCTGCCCAACCAGAACTTTGCCCGGTACGCCTTGCTGCGCCGGGGCCCTTACATCGTGACAGTTCACGATGTCATCCGTTTCCGCTACGGTTTTGACCCGGAGACACCCCTTGAACGGCTGATGCTGAGGCTGGATGTCATCGGCATCAGGCGTGCCAGCCACCTGATTGCCACCTCCCGGCATACCCGGAAGGACCTGGTGGAATACCTGGGGGTACCGGCCGGGAAGGTAAGCGTGGTCTATAACGGGGCCGACCATGACATCTTCCGCCCCCGGGCGGACCTGCCCCGGAACGGGCGGTTTGTGCTCTACGTGGGCTCGGAGAGGCCGCGCAAGAACCTGCGCCGTCTCTTTGAGGCCTTTTCCCGCCTGAAGCGGGAGTTTCCTGACCTGAAGCTGGTGAAGGTGGGCCCGGTGGGGCGTTCTGGCGCCTACCGGCAGGAGACCCTCCGCCACCTGCATGAGCTGGGCATTACCGGGGATGTCCACTTTGTGGACTACCTGCCGGAGCAGGAGCTGGCCCGGTACTACGCCACGGCGGCCTTGCTGGCCTACCCCTCGCTCTACGAGGGTTTTGGCCTGCCGCCCCTGGAGGCGATGTCAAGCGGCTGTCCGGTGGTATCTTCCAGTTCCTCCTCCCTGCCCGAGGTGGTGGGCGAGGCCGGCATCCTGGTCCCCCCCGAGGATACCGAGGCATGGGTGGAATCGATGCGGCGGGTGCTGACCGAGCCGGGGCTGCGGGAGGAGCTGGTCAGCCGGGGCATTGAGCAGGCACGCCGGTTCTCCTGGGACAGGTGCGCCGAGGAGACCCTGGCGGTCTACCGCCGGGTGGGGGCCACCCTGGTGGGTGATGATGGGTGCACTTCCTGAGGGTGGGGAGAGCCGGCAGGAGCGCCGCGCCGAGAAGCTCCGCAAGCAGCGCCAGCGGATGCGCAAGCACAGCCGTAACCTGGCCCGAATCTACCGTGATGCTATCCTGAAGCGGCTGCGGGGCAGGCGGCCCGGCGCCGAGTGAGGCCCCCTGCCAGCGCTCGGGCCAGGGGCATGCGTCGTCACGCTTCGTGGTCTTCTTCGGGGTTGTCAGGGGGTTCCCCGGCCGCTTCTTCGGCCAGGGCGGCATCGAGCTGCTCCCGGAGGCGGGCCGCCCGCGGGTAACCTATCTGGAGGCGGCGCTGCAGGAACGAGGTGGAGATGCGGCCACCGTGCTCCCGTGCCAGCTCCAGCGCCGCTTCAAGCAGTTCGTCCCGGGGGGCTTGCTTGGCCTTCTTGAAAGCTTCCGACTTCAGGGTCTCTTCAATGGGTAGCGGCGCCAGCTCGGCGCGCGGCTGGCTGCCCCAGAAGAAGACGAGCCGTTCTATCTCGGCGTCGGAGACGAAGCTGCCCTGCAGGCGCTTGGGCTTGGCGGCTTCGGTGGGCATGAAGAGCATATCACCCCGGCCCAGCAGCTTCTCCGCCCCGGCACCGTCGAGGATGGTGCGGGAGTCCACCTGTGAGGTGACGGCGAAGCTGATACGGGTGGGGAAGTTGGCCTTGATGAGGCCCGTTACCACGTCGACCGAGGGGCGCTGGGTGGCCACGATGAGGTGGATGCCCACGGCACGGGCGAGCTGGGCCAGGCGGCAGAGGATGTGCTCTACCTCGTCAAAGCCGGCCAGCATCAGGTCGGCCAGCTCATCAATGATAAGCACCAGGTAGGGCATGCGCTCCGGCCCGTGGCGGTTCTTGTTGTAGCCGTCAATGTTGCGTGCGCCGGCGCGGGCGAGCTGCTGGTAACGTTTGTCCATCTCGTAGTTGAGCCAGCGCAGGGCATCGAGCGCCTTTTCGGTATCGACGATTACCGGTATCGCCAGGTGGGGGATGGTGTTGTAGGGCGTCAGCTCCACCCGCTTGGGGTCTATCATTATCAGGCGGAGGTCATTCGGGCTGTTGTGCAGCAGCAGGCAGCAGATGATGGAGTTGAGGCAGACCGTCTTGCCGCTGCCGGTAGCGCCGGCAATGAGCAGGTGGGGCATGCGCGCCAGGTCAGCGGCTTCGGCCTCTCCGCCGGCGCCCTTGCCCAGGGCAATCGCCAGGCTGGACCTGGCCACCAGCTTCTGGAAGTTGTTGGTCTCAACGACGCTGCGCAGGTTGACGGCGGTTGAAGTGACGTTGGGTACCTCGATACCCACCACCGACTTGCCCGGCACCGGCGCCTCGATGCGGATACTGGGTGCCGCCAGGGCCAGGGCCAGGTCGTTGGCCAGGGCCGTAATGCGGTCCACCTTCACCCGCGTATTGGAGACTTCTTCCGTGCGGATGCGGATGTTACCGTCCCGGTCCCTTTCCCGGATTTCCTTGTAACGGCGGTCCCAGCCGGGCTCCACCCCGAACTGGGTAACGGTAGGGCCGGCGTTTATCTGGACCACCCTGGCCTCGACACCGTAGCTGGCCAGGGCTTCCTCAATCAGCCTGGCGCGCTTGATGTTATCGGCCTGGGATATTTCGACCTGGCTTGAGCTGTCCAGGATGTCGAGCGGCGGCAGCCGCCAGCCGTCCGGGGTAGGCTTGGCGGTCTCACCGTAGCGCTGCCAGACATCCCGGGCCAGCTGGGGGGTGACTGCCTTTGGCTGAGGTGAGGTCGGTTTCGGCTCCGGTTTGACGGCGGGCCTGGGTTCGGGCCGGGCCGGTGGTGCCGGTGCAGGTGGCGGCTGCAGGGTAAAGGTGGGCGGTGCACCCGGCGGCACGGTGCGGGTGAAGCGCTTGAGGCGCTGGGCCCTGGGCCTGACCACCCTGGGCTGCCGGGGGCGGCTCCGCCACCAGCGTACCGGGCGTACCAGCAGGTGGTAGAGAATCTCCGGGGCAACCAGCACCGCGCTCAGCGCCAGCATGCCGGCCACCCGGGCGTAGCCTGCCCACTGTGCCTCGCCGACAAGGCTATCGCCGAAGTTGCCGCCCTCCCCGACGAGGGCCAGGATTCCCCAGGCGGCAAAGAGGAGCACGATACCCCCCAGCCACTGGTTCCAGTGGCGGATGAGCAGCGGGAAACGCCGTGTCCATACCAGCCAGGCCAGCGTGCCGGCGGCCGTGGCCATGAGGGCCAGCCCCCAGCCGAAGGTATACCATACGTTCTTGAAAAAGCGGGTAATGGCGGCGCCGATGTCCTGCCAGGGGACGAGTACCACCAGCAAGATGACCCCGATGGCAATAACCGCCCAGAAAGCCAGGTCAAGCCGCTGCCAGCGGTGCCGGCGTGGGGCCGCCTTTTTCCTGGCGGTGGACTCCTTCTTTGCCCTGGCCATTTGCTAGACCTGTACCATGAAGGGCAGCACCATCGGGCGCTGCTTGGTGCGTTCGTAGTAGTACTTGTTCAGTGTATCACGTACCTTGGCATTGACATAAGTCCACTGCACGAGGCGGTCCGCCCCCCGGTCGAGCACCCTGGCCACCAGCTCGCGGCTTTCTTCCAGGATGTCGCGGGCCTCGCGGGTGTCCACGAAGCCGCGGGAGACGATGTCCGGCTTGCCGACCACTTTACCCGTCTGGCGGTTCACGGCAATGATGACGACGACGATTCCATCGCGCGAGAGCATGCGGCGGTCGCGCAGCACCACCGAGTCCAGGTCACCCATGCTGAGGCCGTCCACATAGACGTTGCTGGAGGTAATGCGGCCGGAGACACGGGCCGAGCTGCGGCCTATCTCCAGCACATCGCCGTCTTCAAGAACAAATATGTTTTCGGCGGGTATACCCATCGACTGCGCCAGCTTGGAGTGCTGCATGAGGTGGCGGTATTCACCGTGAATGGGCATGAAGTAACGGGGCCGCACCACGTTGAGGAGCAGCTTCAGCTCTTCCTGGCTGCCGT
The DNA here is from genome assembly GCA_964493955.1 of uncultured Dehalococcoidales bacterium. Taxonomy (GTDB): domain Bacteria; phylum Chloroflexota; class Dehalococcoidia; order Dehalococcoidales; family Fen-1064; genus CAZBPZ01. Next base: position 4,260 of record CAZBPZ010000026.1, read on the forward strand.
GCCCGTGGACGTGCACCTGGGCCAGCCCGGCGTAGACAACCTCGGCCCCCTGCCGCATGAGGTTATCGACGGTGCGGGCTACCACCGCCTCGTTGCCGGGGATGGGCGTGGCCGAGATGGCGACTGTATCGCCGGGGATGACGTGGAGCTGGCGGTGGTCGCGGTTGGCCATGCGCACCAGGACGGAGGTCGGCTCGCCCTGGCTGCCGGTAGTGATGAAGACGATACGCTCGCGGGGGAGGCGCTTGATTTCGTCGAGGCGGCCCAGGATGCCGTCGTCAGCGTGGAGGTAGCCCAGCTCCAGGGCCATGCGGACGATGTTGTTCATGTTCCGGCCCACAACGCAGACACGCCGGTTGTGCCTGGTGGCGGCGTCAATCACCTGCTGGATGCGTGAGACCAGCGATGAAAAAGTGGTAATGATGACCCGGCCCGGGGCTTCGGCCATGATGCGGTCCAGGGCTTCACCGACCACCTTTTCGGAAGGGGTGTAGCCGGGGCGCTCGGCGTAGGTGGAATCGGACATCAGGAGCAGCACGCCCTCGGCCGCCACCCGTGCCAGCCGTGAGAAGTCGGTCGGCTGGCCGCTGACGGGCGTGTGGTCCACCTTGAAATCACCGCTGTGGACAATCGTGCCCAGCGGCGTGCGGATGATGAGGCCGGTGGCATCCGGGATGCTGTGGCAGACGGGGAAGAATTCCACCTGGAAGCGGCCGAGCTGGAGGGTGTCACCCGGCTCAATCACGCGCAGCTTTGCCCCGGCCAGGGCTTTGCGCTCCTTGAGCTTGACGGATATCAGGCCGTTGGTCAGGCGGGTGGAGTAGACGGGGGCGTTGAGCCGGGGAAGGATGTAGGGCAGGGCCCCGATGTGGTCCTCATGGCCGTGGGTGATGAGGATTCCCCGTATCCGGTGCCGGCGCTCCACCAGGTAGCTCACGTCCGGGATGACCAGGTCCACGCCCAGCATGTCTTCCTCGGGGAACATCAGCCCGGCATCAACCACGATGATGTCATCACCGTGCTCGATAATGGTCATGTTCTTGCCGATTTCACTGAGTCCGCCGAGGGGGATAATTTTCAGTTTTGGCTTGGCCATGGGCTTAGCCCTCGAACAGGTTGAGCTGCCGTGGGGCGGCCTCGGGCCGGGCGGGCCTGGTGAGGCTGGCCAGGACCTGCGGTATCTTTCGCATGTCCTCCTCAATTACCCGCCGCAGGCTCTGCTGGCGCAGGGCAGCGGCCGGGTGGTACATGGCGAAGCAGGTGATGCCCTGCCACGTACCGGTGGTGCCGTGGATCTTGCTGATGGTCTTGCCGGGGAAAAAACGGGCCATGGAGTAACGCCCCAGCGTTACTATCAGCTTGGGCTTTATGATTTGAATCTGGCGGTCGAGCCACTGGCTGCAGTTCTGTATTTCGGTTGGCAGGGGGTCGCGGTTGCCGGGGGGACGGGTCTTGATGATGTTGGTGATGTAGACCTGGGAGCGGTCAAGGCCAATCAGCGTCAGCAGGTAGTCCAGGTACTGCCCCGCCGGGCCGACGAAGGGACGGCCCTGCTGGTCCTCGTAGAAGCCGGGGGCCTCACCGATGAAAAGGATTTCGGCGTCCTCGGCCCCTTCCCCGGGTACCGCCCGGTTGCGGTTTTTGGCTATCGGGCACAGGTTGCAGCGGGCTATCTCCTCATTGAGTTCTTCAAGTGCTGACATGTCATCCTGCTGGGGCCGGCGCGGAGTGCCGCATGCTGGCCAATATTAGCATGGGCTCAGGGGCAAGTCAAACGGCTGTGCTCGCCCGGCAGCCTGGAGCCACCCTGCCTCCTTCCCTGGTGCGGCACGGGAGGGGTAACGGAAAACCCCGCAGGCCCCCCGCCCCCGGCCGGTCTCCATTTACACCATCTACTGCCGGTGGTATACTCACAACTTATATCGGGCGGAGGCATTGCTAGCGGCAATTCCGAGGGGTGTGGTGGTCTCTCTCACAACTATTTATTTATATCGGGTGGAGGCATTACTACCATGCGGCTTGTCTTAGAGGGTATCAGGGTCCTGGACGTATCGCAGGTGGCAGCCGTGCCCATGGCGGCACGTCACCTGGCTGACTTCGGGGCTGATGTCATCCATGTTGAAAATCCCCGCACCGGTGACTCATGGCGGGTCTACCAGGAGGCCCAGGCCGTTGGCCATGCCGCCGCGCCGTCGGAGATTAACTACAACTGGGAAAACTACAACCGCAACAAGCGCAGTGTCACCATCGACCTCGCCCGGAAGGAGGGGCAGGAGTTAATTCACCACCTGGTAGAGTCTACCGATGTCTTTCTAACCAACCTGCGTCCCTACGAGCTCAAGCGCTATAACCTGGAGTACGCCACCCTCAGCCGGCGCAACCCGCGCCTCATCTTCGGGGCCCTGACGGGGTTCGGCAAGAAGGGGCCGGAGAGGGACCACCCCGCCTACGATGCCACCGCCTACTGGACCAGGTCCGGCATTGCCTACATGCTGTCTGTTCCCGGCTTCCCCCAGACCGGCTTTCGCCCCGGCTTCGGCGACAATGTCACCGGGCTGGCCATGGCCTACGGTGTCATGCTGGCGCTCTACGAGCGTGAGCACACCGGCCTCGGCCAGGAGGTGGACATCTCGCTGTTCCACACCGGGATGTACCAGCTCTCCTTCGACATCGCCGGGGCGCTGGCCACCGGTCTGGACGCCGCTGACTGGCGTGAGGTACCGCCCCCGGAGATGGTGGCGGCGGTTGAGGCAGCCGTGGCACCGGTGCATGATTTCTACCGCCGCCGCGCCCGCAACCCCCTGGCAGGTCGTTACACCACCAGGGACGGCCGTACCATCGTTATGGTGGCCCTGCAACCGGACCGCTACTGGGCACGGCTCTGCCGTGCCCTGGAGCTGGAGCACCTGATTGATGACCCGCGTTTCAACAGCTACGAGGCCCGGGCAGAGAATAACGCCATCCTCTACCCCATCCTGGACCGGGCCTTTGCTGCCCGCACCCTCGATGAGTGGCGGTCACGCCTCAAGGGGATCCCCTACGCCGTCCACCAGACCCTGAAAGAGGCTGTCAATGACCCTCAGGCCCGTCTCAACGGCTGCTTCGTGGCCTACGAGCACCCTACACACGGGCGCATCGAGGGGCTGGCCAACCCGGTGCAGCTCAGCCGGACACCGGCCACGGTGCGCCTGCCCGCCCCGGAGGTGGGCCAGCATACCGAGGAGGTGCTGCTCGAGTTTGGCTATGACTGGGAGCAGATTGCCCGGCTCAAGGAGTGCGGCGCCATCGGCTAGGGCAGGGGAGCGCTGCCAATTAATACCGGCGGGCCCTGCCAGCGATGAGACCCTGCGCCGGGCAGCCACCCTGTCCGAGGGCGCTGCCAATTAATACCGGCGGGCCCTGTTAGTGGTGAGACTTGAGTTCACGGCGATACCCCACCGCTTCTCCCAGGGCTATTAATGCCG
>CAZBPZ010000026.1:7823-19592 GCA_964493955.1 uncultured Dehalococcoidales bacterium
TGAGACTTGAGTTCACGGCGATACCCCACCGCTTCTCCCAGGGCTATTAATGCCGGCCGGGCCCCGTTGTCGGGCCGGGCATCCAGAAGAATGTCCCCACGGCCGTTGTGCTAACGGCCACGGTGCCAATCAACAGTCCCGCCAGTTCCAGCAGGTTGTTGACACCTGCACGACGCTGAGCGTGCCGCCCACCACGGGTAGGGGTGTCGGTGCTAGCGTCGTGCCCACTTTTGCCCCTACCGTTCCGTACACCCGGTGCATCAGTGAACTGGCCGCACATCGGTGCTAGCGTCTTTCCTCCGTCCCCTTTTCAGATGACCTTCTTCCGGGCCATCTCGGCAAGCTCTTCCGGGGTGTAACCGAGGATATCACCGTAGACCACCGCGTTGGCGGCCCCCACCGGCAGGCCGGCGAAGCGTATCCGCCCCGGGGAGCCGGACATCCGCACCGGTACATTCGGGAACCTCAGGGTGCGGTCTCCCCCCGGCTCTGGCAGGTCGGTCAGGGTGCCGCGCTCCCGGATGTGCTCGTGCTCGGCGATGTCCTTCATACTGGCGATGATGCCGGCGGTAACATCGAGCCGGTCACAGGTCGCCAGCGCCTCTTCAAGCGTCATTCCGGCAAACCACTCGGCGATGGCCTGGTTGAGCACGCGCCGGTTTTCGGGCTTGATGCGCTCGGCGTTGCGGCTGAAGCGCGGGTCGGTCTTGAATTCCGGCCGGCCGATGGCATCCATGAGGCGCTCGAACGGGGCCTGGGCCGAGGCTGACATTGTCACCCAGCGGCCGTCGGCGGTGCGGTAGTTGTTGCGCGGGGCGGTATAGGATAGCTCGCTGCCGATGGGCTGCGGCACCTGGCCGGTAAGCCAGTACTCCAGGAAGACGGCCCCGATCATGCCCAGCAGGGGCTCGTAGAGGGAGACGTCTATCTCCTGCCCGCCGGACTCTCCGCGCCGTGCCCCCCGCAGGGCCACCAGGATGGCCAGCGCCAGGTGCACCCCCGCCACCGAGTCGGCCAGCGGCATGGGCGGGTTGATGGGCGGGCCGTCCGGTTCGGCGTTGAGGTAGGTATAGCCGCTCAGCCCCTCGGCAATCGTGCCGAACCCCGGCCGGTGCGAGTACGGCCCGGTCTGGCCGTAGCCCGAAATCCGGCCGATTATCAGCCCGGGGTTAATCTCCAGCAGCCGCGCCGCCGGGAAGCCGAGCCGGTCCAGCACCCCCGGCCGGAAGTTTTCAATGAGTACGTCCGAGACGGCCACCAGCCGCGCCAGGGCTTCCTTGCCTTCATCGGTGCGCAGGTTAAGGGTAACCGGCAGCTTGTTGCGCCCCACCACCAGCCACCACGGGCAGCTCCCGTCCGGCAGCACGCCCCAGCCGCGCAGGGCATCCGGGGCGGCCGGGTTCTCGACCTTGATAACCTCGGCCCCGAAATCACCCAGCAGTGCCGCGGCAAAGGGGGCGGCTACCACCCCGCCCATGTCAATCACACGGATATCCTTCAGGGGCAGCCTGCTTTTGGCGTGACGGGCACGCTCGCGGCGCAGCATCTCGGTTGTCCCGGTCTCCAGTCCCATGTTCTCCTCCGGCCTGTCTCTCAAGCTTGGGCCGGGCGTTCCCCGGCTGTCTCTGGTGCCGGTCCCAGTAGCTGGTGGGCCTTCTTCAGCATCTCCGGCACATTAATTCCCTGCGGGCACACCTCAACGCACTCCCCGCACTCCTGGCACCGGTCGGCCCGCTGCTCCTCGCGCAGGCCGTTCGGCCCGCGGTACTGGAAGCGCCCGGCGCGGGGGTCATTGTACATGACGGCCTCGTTGTATATCCGGAAGATACGCGGTATCTCCACCCCGTGCGGACACGGCATGCAGTAGCCGCAGGCAGTGCAGTCGACCGGGACCAGCGCCCGGTACGCCTGCCGCACCCTCTCAATAACCCGCATGTCTTCTGGGGTGAGCGTGCCCGGCCCGGCCCTGTCCGCCGAGGCCACGTTTTCAACGACCTGCTCCAGGGTGCTCATGCCACTGAGGGCCAGTGATACCCCGGGGTGCTCCCACACCCAGAGCAGGGCCCACTCGGCCGGTGAGCGCTTCACCCTGGCGCTCTGCCAGCACTCCATCACCGCCGGCGGCGGGTTCTGGCTGAGACGGCCGCCGCGCAGCGGCTCCATCACCACCACCGCCAGGCCCTTGCCGGCGGCGTACTCAACCCCCTGTGTCCCGGCCTGGTAGTCCGTGTCCATGAAGTTGTACTGCACCTGGCAGAAGCTCCAGCCGTTGTAGTCGTCAATGATACCCTTGAAGACGGGGAACGTATCGTGGAATGAGAAACCAAGGTAGCCGATGCGGCCGTCGGCCATGGCCTGCTCGGCCCAGTCCAGCACTTTCAGCCCCTTCAGCTTCGGCCAGCGCTCGCCGTTGAGGCCGTGCAGCAGGTAGAAGTCTATTCTTTCCGTCTGCAGGCGCTCCAGCTGCTCCGCCAGGAACCGGTCGCAGTCGGCCCGGGTCTGCACCTGCCAGGTCGGCATCTTGGTGGCGACCCGTACCTTCTGGCGGTAGCCGCCCTGCAGGGCCCGCCCCACCACCACCTCGCTGCGGCCACCGTGGTAGGGATAGGCGGTATCAACGTAGTTGACCCCGTGGTCAAAGGCATAGCGCATCATGCCGATGGCCGTTTCCTCGTCAATGTCGGCCGGGCTGGCGTCTTTGGCCTTGAGGGGGAGGCGCATTGCCCCGAAGCCGAGGACGGATACCTGCCATTCGAGCCTGCCAAACCGGCGGTACTTCATCAACTACCTCCTCCTGACCGCGAGCATGCCCCCCTTGGGCCGCAAACAGCGCTATTTTGCCACGTTTGCCGGGCGGTACGCAAAGGGTGCCGGGCAACGCAGTGCGGCTGCCAGTGCCGGAACGCCCTGGTGCAGGCAATCACGCCCCGGCAGGTACGGCTATCTTGTCAGGACAGTCTGTTCTGCGCGACAGCGCCCGGCCGGACAGGGGGGCATGTATTGACCTTCCCTCCCGGCTGGACTAGACTGTGGCACCACCCGTGAGACACCTGCCGGAGGCTTCAGATGAAATGGCATGAGCTCCTCTGCGATGGCTACGGTCGCATTCCCGGCGTGCTGGAGCGGGTGCTCAATGGCCTGACCGACGAGGACCTGCACTGGCAGCCACGCCCCGATGCCAACAGTATTGCCTGGCTGGCCTGGCACCTGACACGTCAGGAGGATGCCCAGATAGCCGCCCTGATGGGCCAGGAGCAGGTCTGGGTGGGCCAGGGCTGGTACGAGCGTTTCGGGCGCCCGGCCGACCCGAGGGACATCGGCTTCGGGCACACGCCGGAGCAGGTGGCCGCCTTCCGGGCACCGGACGCCGAAACACTGCTCGGCTACCAGCGTGCTGTCCTGGCCCGCTGCCAGCAGTGGTTCCCCACCCTGTCTGAGACAGACCTGGACCGCAAGCTGGACGAGCCGTGGTTCCGGCCGCTGCCCACGGTTGGCGTGCGCCTTATCAGCATCATGGACGATGCCATGATGCACGCCGGCCAGGCCGCTTACGTGAGGGGACTGCGCCAGGGCCGGGGCTGGCAGAAATACTAGGGGGCCTGGCTTGCCCTGACCTCCAGGCTGTCAATGAGGCCCAGGGTGTCCAGGCCGATTGCTTCGCCCTTGAACATGTTCAGGCTGACGAATGTCTCGGTGCGGTCAACCCCCGGGATGACAGAGACGGTGTTCTCAACAAAGTCGGCATACTCGCGCGAGGACCTCGTCACGATGATGGCAATCAGGTCGAAGCGGCCGGTAACGTTGGCCAGGTAACAGACATTGGCGTGCTTTGCCAGGCGCTCCACGATGCTCCGCAGCTCCGTCAGCCGTACCTGGATGCCGATGATGGCCACGAAGTTGAAGCCCAGCCGGTGCACGTCGGGCACAACCGTGGCCCGGATGAGGCCCCGTTCCAGCAGGCGGCGTACCCGGTTACGGGCCGTTGCCTCGCTGATGTGCAGCTTCTCCGCCAGCTCCACGTAGCTGCAACGACCATTCCCGTGCAGCTCCGCAATCAGTTCCCGGTCAAGCTGGTCAATCATCTGTGCCTCCCGCAAAATGTACCGCAAAGTGACCCGTGGGCCACCATCTTACCACCTGCGTTGCGAAATTTGCAACGATGCTACTCTTTTCGTGCCATAGATGGGCTTATGGTCAGGATTCATACAGAGACATGCCCCGGGCACGGTTGACCTTTCACATTTTCCGTAATAGAATGCGAGGTAGTGAGCGCCAGAGGAGGCCAGGCGGTGATTTCAACCGGAGCAAAGGTGATCGGGCCACACCCACCACTTACGAACCTCCGCCAGGCAGGTACCGTCACCGTCCTGCACGCTGACAGGCGCGTCACCCGGTCCCTGCCAGAGGCCCGCCGCTGCATGAGCGACTGCTCAAGCTGTCCCTGGGTGGACTTCAGGGACTACGAGCTCTGCGGCCTGAAGCTGGAGTAGTCCCGGGCTGCCGTCAGGCCAGGCGGGCCAGGGCGCGTGCCGCCGCTCGCGGGTGAGGTGGATGTCCTTGCCGGTGTGCGTCAGGGAGACGAACACCGCTTCAAGGTGGGACGGTGGCCGGTAGGCCCCCTCTTGCCGGAGCTCCCGGAAGAAGCGGGCAAAGCGGGCTGTATCGCCCGTGGCGGCGCTGGCATAGTCGGTGACTGTCTCTCCCGTAAGGAAGAGCGTCAGCAATGACCCGACCCGCAAGAGGCAGGACTCCACCCCGGCCGCCGTGGCAGCCTGCCGCAGGCCCGCCTCCAGCGAGGCGGCTGACGCCTCAAGGTGCTCGCGGGTACCCGGCGGCCGTAGCATCTTGAGTGTCTCGATTTCGGCCGACATCGCCAGCGGGTTGCCGGAAAGGGTCCCGGCCTGGTAGACCGGGCCCGGGGGTGCCGCCAGCTCCATGATGTCCACGCTCCTTGGCTGGGCCCTGGCAAATCGGCGGAGCTCGGCCCGGGAGTAGCGCCGGTAGCCGCCGGGGGTGATGAAGGCCTTTGTCCGGCCTTCATCTGTCCACTGCCTGAGGGCGGCATCACTGACACCCGGCATCCGCGCCGCCTCACTGATGCTGAGGTACTTTTCCCCGGTCAACGGGCTTCTGCTCCTCCCCGGCCAGACTTACCGGCGTGATTGCAGGCTGTCCTGCCGGTAAGACTTATAAAAACTCAATTAGATTACACTGAGAGCGCCGGGCCTGGTAACGGTCAGGCACGGGGTAAACTACCCGTTTCCCGGCAATAAAGTACCCTGATCTGGCCGCCGGGCTGCCCGGATGCCGGGGGGCGCGGTGGCACACTTCCGGGATGCTACGGCCCCGGCCGGCGGGATATCTGCTCTCGTTCAAAATAATGGGCGACACTGGTAGAGTGCCATTATGCGGGTTGTTAGGGCAAGGGTTCCGGGCTATGATGACCTTGATAATCTAACTAGATTTGACAAGGTGTCATTATGCGGGTTGTTAGGGCAAGGGTTCCGGGGGCCGTGTAATTTGCTATAATGTCATCACCGCTCCTGAGAGGGGGAAGAGGATGCCAGTCTATGTGATGCTGACCACCCTGACCGACGCCGGGCGCAAGGCTATCCAGGAGGACCCGGAGGCACTGCGCGACATCAATAAGGAAGTGGAGCTGATGGGCGTCAAGATTCTGGACCAGTATGCCCTCCTCGGCCAGTATGACTTCGTCAACATCCTGGAGGCCCCCAGCAACGAGGCCATGGCCAAGCTGGCAATCCGTCTCAGTGCCCGGGGCACCTACCAGACCCTGACCCTGGCGGCCATCACCCTGGAGAACCTGATAGAAACACTCAAGCAGCGGGAAACACCCTGGTAGGCCCGGGTCAGCCGGCCCCGGCTGCGTGACGGGTCTTTCGGGAAAGCCCGGCGCATGGCCACGTAAACATCAGGAGAGCCCGGTACCTTGACCATCAGCGACATGCTGGCGCAGAACGCGCGCCGCTACCCCCACGAGTGCGCCCTCATCGAGCTGGACCCCGCCCGGGGACGGCGTTCCGCGGTGACCTGGCGCCAGTTTGACGAGCACGCCAACCGTATTGCCAGCGCCCTGATGGAGCGCGGCGTCACCCGGGGCGACCGCGTTATCCACCTGATGAGGAACTCCATCTCCTGGCTGGAGGTGTACTTCGGCATCATCCGCACCGGGGCCTGGGCGGTGCCCCTCAATTTCCGCTTCACCAGCCGGGATATCCGCTTTTGCATTGACACGGCGCAGCCGAAGGCGGTCATCTTCGGGCCGGAGTTCACCGAGCGCATCGAGGCCGCCTGCTGTGAGGCGCCGGCTGCCTCGCACCTGTTCTTTGCCGGAGACGGCCCGCTGCCGGGCACAGAATCACTGGCCGGGGCTGCCGCGGCTGCTCCGTCCACCCCGCCGGGTGTACCTCTAGCTGATGAGGACGTCTGCGGTCTCTACTTCACCTCCGGCACCACCGGCGACCCCAAGCCTATTATGCTCACCCACGGCAACATGGAGTTCACCGCCCGGACAGAGCAGCACCACCACCAGCAGCAGCACGACGATAACTTCATCCTCATCCCGCCGCTTTACCACACCGGTGCCAAGATGCACTGGTTCGGTAACCTGCTGGTCGGGGCCAGGGCCACCATTCTTACCGGCGTCAGCCCGCATAGCATCTTCCAGGCCGTCCACCAGGAGGGGGGTACCATCGTCTGGCTGCTCGTACCCTGGGCGCTGGACATCCTCGGTGCCCTTGACCGCGGTGAGCTGCGGCCTGGTGACTACGACCTCAGCCGCTGGCGGCTGATGCACATCGGCGCCCAGCCGGTGCCTCCCAGCCTGGTCAGGCGCTGGAAGGAGTACTTCCCGCAGATGCAGTACGACACCAACTACGGTCTGAGCGAGGCCTGCGGGCCCGGCTGCGTGCACCTCGGTGTGGAGAATGAGCACAAGGTCGGTTCCATCGGCCGGGCCGGGGCCGGCTGGCAGGTGAGAATTGTGGACGAGGCCGGCAACGACGTGCCGCCCGGCGTCAACGGCGAGCTGCTGGTCAGGGGCGGTGGTGTCATGAAGGGCTACTACCGCAATCCGGCCAGGACGGCCGAGGCAATACGTGACGGCTGGCTCTACACCGGTGACATCGCCCGCTTTGATGAGGACGGCTTCATCTGGCTGACGGACCGCAAGAAGGACGTCATCATCGCCGGCGGCGAGAACATCTACCCGGTGGAGATTGAGGATGTACTGCAGGAGTGCCCCGGCGTGCACGATGCCGCTGTCATCGGTCTTGCCGATGAGCGGCTGGGGGAGGTCCCGGCCGCCGTTATCCAGCCGGCACCAGGGGCCGCCCTGACCGAGGCCGAGGTCCTGGCATTTTGCGAGGCGCAGTTGCCGCGCTACAAGCGGCCCCGCCGTGTCTTCTTCGGCGAGGTGCCGCGTAACCCCACCGGCAAGATTGAAAAGCCGAAGCTCAGGCAGCGCTACCGCGGCTGATTACCCTTCGTCCAGCCACCACTTGTCCTCAATTACCTGCCGTCCGTAGCCGAACACCCGGTCCATTTTCACGAAGAAGCGGTCGAATACCGGGGTGCGCTGTTACCACCCGGCGCACCGCGTCGTGTAGCCGTCCCGGTTGCTTGTTCCAGGGGCAGGCCTTGGTACATCGGCCGCACATTAGGCCGCTGGGGTTGGTGAAGCAGAAGCGGGCGCACGTCTCGGCGTCAGAGCGCCAGTTCTCGTAACCGCTCTGGACCTGCGGGGCACCGCGGGGGATGCTGTTGCCGATGCGGACCGCCGGGTACGGTACCCGCCGCAGTCTCTCCAGCGGGTACGGCCCGGGCCGCCGCCTGCCTGACGGGATACTCTCCGCCTGTAACCCCGGAGCCCGGGCCCCCTAGCGGGCCGGGTCCAGCAGCACTACCTCGGTCCGGGCGGGGAGGGTCTCCCGGTCCAGCCGCATCTCGGTGCTGCCGGCCCGGGCCGCCATCGGCACCCGGACCATCAGGTCATCCGCCCCGTACTGCGGGAAGGAGCACCGGTCATTGCGAAAGTGCATCGGTATGACGATTCTCGGTTGCAGCGTTTCCCAGAGGGAAATGACATCGGCCAGCTCCAGCGTGGCGCGCGGCCCGCCGGTGGGTGCCAGCAGTACGTCTGTCCCCGCCAGCCCGGCCAGCTGGCCCCCGGACAGCGGGTGCCCCAGGTCACCGAGGTGCGTCAGGCGGATGCCGTCAACCTCGAAGGTGAAGATGGTGTTTGGGCCCCTTTCTGCCCCGGAAACGGCATCGTGAAATACGCCCAGGCCGGTAAACTCAATTCCCCCGGTGCGGTGCCGCCCCGCCCCGCGGACTACGGCCGGCCCGCCGCTCACGGCCGCCACGTGGTTGTGGTCACCGTGCTCGTGGGAAACGGTGACAATATCAGCCGCGGCATCCACCGGCGCATAGCTGATGATGTCGCGAAAGCCAGCCTGGTAGGGGTCGGTAATTATCACCAGCCCGCTCTCGGACACGACCTTGAAGCAGGCGTGGCCCAGCCACTCGATTCTCATCGGTCATCTCCTGCCACTGCAGATATTACGTGGCACAGGATAGCACAACTGCAAAAAGCGCGCTATCCCTCCACCGGTGGTATCTTGACAGACGCCGCCTGCAGGCATACAGTCACCTAGAGTACACGTTTTACACTCCTTACCCGGTCTGCGTTGCAGCGTGCCGACCTATCAATACCGGGGGTGTGTACCAATGCCGGGCCTGAAGGAAGTAAACGAGGTTCTGAACCGTTATGTCCGCCCGCAGTCGTTCCCGGTGGCGGTCCGGATGTGCCAGTCCGAGGCGGAGCTACCGGAACGGGTGCGGATACCGCAGCGTGACCTGCATATGGACATTTCCCTGTGCCATGCCCTTGCCATGGCGCGCCGCTACGGCTGGACGCTGGCCGTGGACAAGCGCCAGAGCTGCTACGTGGCCGGCATCAGCCTGGGGTTCCTGACCCCCACCCCGGACGTGCTGGACGGCAGCTTTCAGGAGTCGCTCGGCCTCTGGGGCCAGACCCGCCAGCAGGCCGCCGCCATCCGTGACATGCCGAAGTTTGAGCCGGGCCGGTACCGGTACGCGCTGATGGCGCCGCTGGAGCGTGCCACCTTCGAACCGCAGGTTGTCATTACCTATGGCAACCCCGCTCAAATCTGGATTCTACTGGCGGCGTACCTGCGGGGTGTCGGCAGAGGTAGCCTGGATGTCAGCCTGTCGCCCGGCTCCGGCTGCACCAACCACATCACGCGGGCCATACAGACTGACGAGGCGAAGTTTGCCATCGTCGGTACGGGGGAGAGGCTGGTGCCGCACACCCAGGACCACGAGTGCGCCTTTTCCATCCCGATGAGCAAGATGGAGGCGACCCTCCGGGGGCTCGAAGCCGGCTACCGCACCGGTGTCTTTCGCTACCCTGTGCCCACTTTCATGCGGTACAGCTCGCAGCACCCGCCCGGTTATGCCGAGATGCGGGCGCACCTGCTCGGGGAAGACGCCTAAAAAGGGTCTCGTATGTGTCGGCCATGAACCGGAGAGAGATACGCCGGCCCGGCGACAGGGTTATCCGGGTGCGGCGCCTGAGGCCGTGGCAGGTTGAGGTGCTGCCGCGGCCCCAGCCGCGCCGTTTTCGCCTCTCGCCACTGGTGCTCGTCGGCGGCTTTCTGGGTGTGATTGCACTGGGAACATTCCTGCTCGCCCTGCCGGTGGCCAGCCAGTCCGGGCAGGCCACGCCGCCGGTCGATGCCCTTTTCACGGCCACCTCGGCCGTCTGTGTCACCGGGCTGGTGGTGGTGGACACGGCCGACTACTGGAGTACCTTTGGCCAGGTGGTAATACTGGTGCTTATCCAGCTTGGCGGGTTCGGGTTCATGACCAGCGCAACCCTGTTCCTGCTGGCCCTGAGGAGGCGCATCAGCCTGCGCGGGCGCTTGCTCGTGGGGCAGGAGATGGGGCTGCAGCGGCCGGGTGGACTGGTCCGCATCGTGCGCCAGATGGCGCTCTTCACGCTGGTGGCGGAGCTGGCGGGGGCGGCCGTCTTCCTCGTCCGCTTCGGCCAGCAGTTACCCATCGGCCGGGCCGTCTGGACGTCCTTCTTCCAGTCAATCTCCGCCTTCAATAACGCCGGCTTCGACGTGTTCGGTGGCTTTCGCAGCCTCACCGGTTACCAGCAGGACCCGCTGGTGCTGCTGCCGACCGCCCTGCTCATCATTGCCGGTGGCATCAGCTTCGTGGTGGTGGCCGATGTAGTACGCGCCCGTAGCTGGGCACGCCTCAGGCTGGACAGCAAGCTCGTCCTGGTGACATCCGGGGTGCTGCTCGTGCTTGGCACCGTCATTTTCATGCTGACCGAGTATGCTGACCCGGACACCCTGGGCATGATGAGCTTCCCTCAAAAACTGATGAACTCCTTCTTTCAGTCGGTCACGGCGCGTACCGCCGGCTTCAGCACGGTCAATATGGCCGGTGTGGCCAGCTATGCCCTCTTCTTCACGATGCTGCTGATGTTCATCGGCGGGGCCTCTGGCTCAACCGCCGGCGGCATAAAGGTAAATACCTTCGGGCTGCTCGTCGCCACGGTCTGGAGCAGCATCCGGGGCAGGGAGGTACCGGTCGCCTTTCGCCGCCAGCTCACCGCCGGCCAGGTCTTCCGGGCGCTGTCTGTAATAATGCTCTCGCTGGCGGTCCTCTCGGTGGTGGTGTTTCTGCTCACCGTAACCGAGACAGGGCACTTCCTGGACATCCTCTTTGAAGCGGTGTCTGCCTTCGGCACGGTGGGGCTTTCTACCGGCATAACGCCGGGTCTGTCGGTGGCGGGCCGCTTCATCCTGGTGGTGACGATGCTGGTGGGCCGCCTCGGCCCGCTCACGCTGGTACTGTCGCTGGTGCAGCGGCAGCGCCCGGCCACGCACCTGTACCCCACCGAGCAGATTAGAATCGGATAGGAGGCAGCCATGAAGAGACAAGTGGTGGTCGTTGGACTGGGCAGGTTCGGCCTGAGCCTCACCAATGCCCTGCAGGAGGCCGGTCACGACGTGCTGGCCCTGGACCTGGACGCCAGGAAGGTGCAGAGTGTCTCCTCGGACGTCGCCCACGTCGTGCAGACTGATGCCACCAGCGAGAATGCCCTCAAGGAGCTGGGTGTCGGCAATTTTGACGTGGCGGTGGTGGCTATCGGCAGTGACATTGAGGCCAGTGTCCTCAGCACCATTCAGCTGAAGCGCCTGGGCGTACCGCACCTGATAGCCCGGGCCAGCACCGAGATACACGGTACCATTCTGGCCAAGATAGGGGCGGACCGTGTCATCCACCTGGAGAACGAGATGGGCAACCGTATTGCCCACCAGATAACGCTGCGCGACATCACCGGCTACATGCCGGTCACCCCCAGCTACGGCCTGGCCAAGCTGGAGGCACCCTATTACTTTGCCGGCGAGTCCCTTTCCAGCCTGGGCTTCGGGCAGAAGGGCCGGTGGCGTGTGGCGGTGCTGCTGGTACAGCGCGGCAAGGACATTATCATTACACCGGCGCCGTCCGAGGTGGTCCAGCCTGGCGATACCCTCATAATCTCCGGCAATGATGACCACCTGGACAACCTCCTGACAGAGGTGCGCAAGCAAAAGGCCAGTGCCTGAGCGGGCGGGGGCTGCGGGCCCCCGCTGGCACTGCCCGGCGCGCCGCGGGGCCGGAGCGCTGGCGGGGCCAGGTAGTGTCAGGTAAAGTGAGTAAACCCGG
>CAZBPZ010000027.1:0-19343 GCA_964493955.1 uncultured Dehalococcoidales bacterium
GTGGTGGGCGGTAGTGGATTTGAACCACTGACCTCTGCGATGTCAACGCAACGCTCTAACCAACTGAGCTAACCGCCCCAAAATCATGCTAGCAGATGCTCAGTCCTCATTCAAGAGTCCACCGGCCCGGCCGGCAGAGGGAGCGCCGCTACCCGGCCTGGCTGCTCCTGCCGAAGCCCTGGCGTCCTGTCCTTGCCAGCGCCGTTATGGCAGGCACCCGGTCATCTACCTGCCGGCGTCAACCTCGGGTCCGTAGGCCTGCCCGGGGGTGACCGCCCGTGCCACCGCTGCGGCTGCCAGCAGCTTAGCGACGTCACCGGCAACAAAGGGTACAAAGCCCATCCCCAGGAGTGCCGCCGGCGCAACAGGCTCACCCTGCACCAGCCCGAGCCACACTCCCAGCTGTGCCAGGCCCGGCACGTAAATCAGCACGAAATTGGCCACGGCCATCAGCCCCAGCATGCTAAGGAAGCTGCGTGACCTGACATACCTATCGGTAAAGTGGCCCAGGAAAAGGGCCGCCAGCACGAAACCGATGAGGTAACCACCGGTCGGGCCAGCCAGGTGCGAGATACCACCGGCCCAGCCACTGAACCAGGGAACTCCGGCGATACCCAGTCCAGCGTAGAGCGCCATCGAGACGCCTCCCCACCACCTGCCCAGGAGCACACCCGCCAGCAGCACGGCGAAGGTCTGCCCTGTAACCGGCACCGGGCTCCACGGTACCGGCATCCTGACCTGCGCCAGCAAGCCTACCAGGCAGGCCATCCCCAGTGCCAGGGCCAGCTTCGCGGGGATGCTGAGCCCGTACCTGCACCTGAAGGCGTCATACTTGACCCGGTTGATTGCGGCAGCTACCTGCATCTGATACGTACCTCCCCTTGTTCGGCTAGTTGTGAACTTACGCCTGCCGGGCGGCGGTAAGAAGCTCACCGGCTAATCTAACACACGGCCCACCGTGTTTCAACCCCGCCCGAGGTGCCCGGAGCGGCCGTTACGCCGCCTACCGGGTGGGACGCTCCGTGCCAATGAGGGCAATCTCAATACCCTTACCACAGTGAGGACAGATTACGTTAACCACCAGCGGCCGGTTCATGACACGCTCGGCCACGGCCGTCACCATCGAATCAATGTTGTCCAGCCGCCGGTCCAGCATGTCAAGGCGTTTCTGAATACGCTCAATGTCCTCTGCGGTCTGGCTGGTTGTTGCCGGGGCCGGCTTCTCATCTACCAAGACGGGGTCCTCCAGCAGGCTCAGTCCACCCATTATAGGTAGTGGCCATGCCCGTGTCAAAAGCGCTCCCCCGGCGGCCTTGATTTGCCGCGGCCGGTTGACTATACTGGGTGGCACACGGGAGGTGTGTCAATGGCTGAGGTAGAAATCGGCAAGGTGAGCGATTTCTTTGCCCGGCCGGTTGTGGCCGGGATTGAGCTGACAGGCAGCCTCAAGGTGGGGGACCGGATCCGGATTAAGGGCCACACCACGGACATGGAGCTCACGGTAACTTCCATGCAAATCAACAATGTCAACGTTGAGGAAGCCAAGGCGGGTGATGCCGTGGGTGTGAAGGTACCGGACCGTTGCCGCCACGGCGATAAGGTCTTCAAGGTTACGGACGAGCCGTAGCACCGGGCGGCCCGGCAGCTGCGGGGCCAGGAAACCACCCCGCCTGCCGGCTACGGTTGCTCGTAGCACCGGGCATCTGTTCCGGGCAAGAGGCATACCACCTTGTGCTGAGCACGGCGCTGAACGGCCCGGATTGGCTCTGCCCTACTCTTCGGCGACAGTCTCGACATCGACGTCGTACCCCTGGTTTGCCTCAACCACCGCGCCGCCGCCGACGGTGACATCGAAAAAGGCCGCCACAATGTAGTCCCTGTCAACGGCGACTATCTCACCGGCCCCCTCGGCAGGCTTCCCGACACCCAGTGTCACCGTTACCGGGAAACGGACGCTCACGGTGCCCTCGTAGCCGGCCCCCTGGCGGGCCCGACCTGCTCCACGACCACCTCAAGCTCAGTAAGCAACCCTTCTTTAAATGGCCGCCGCGGCGACATCGTTAGAGACCGGCGGCCCCACGAAGGCGACCGGCATCCCGAGCTGCATGGCCACCGCCTCAGCGTTGTTACGGGGCCACTGCTCCGTGGCGGCCTTCAACTCTTGCGATGCCTTCGCTTCGCCAAATGAGACCCGGGAACTGGCCCCCGGCTGACCGCCGCACCCGGCCGCGACATTACACCCTTCCGGCAGGTTGCGACCGGTGCCAGGCTGATAATCCAGACGACGCACTGCCAGACGAGTGCAGTCGGCCGCGGCCGCCTTTGCTACGGAACAGTACACCCACGGAACGCGGTTGTCAATTCCCGGGTGCAAAAAAGGAGGTGGCCCGTCTTAGCCGACGGCCTTCAGCAGGTTAGCCATCTCAATAGCGTTGACGGCGGCATCGAAGCCCTTGTTGCCAATCTTGGTGCCGGCCCGCTCGATTGCCTGCTCCAGGGTATCGGTGGTAATGACCCCGTAGGAGACAGGCACCCCGGAGTCCAGCCCCACCCGGGCGATACCCTTGGTCACCTCGGCGGCAATGTACTCAAAGTGGGGCGTAGCCCCCCGCACCACCGCCCCCAGGCAGATGACAGCATCATAGCGACGGGTGCGGGCCATCGCCTGCGCTACCAGGGGTATCTCAAACGAGCCAGGCACCCAGGCTACATCCACGTCGTCCGGGTTGACCCCGTGGCGGACCAGGGCGTCCTGTGCCCCGTCCAGGAGCTTCCGGGTGATAAACTCGTTGAAACGGGAAACCACAATGCCAAACTTCAGGCCCTTCCCCAGCAGCATTCCTTCAAAAAGACTCACGTCGTCCTCCTTGTTCGCCCGCCGGCCCCGGCCGGCGGATGGTGCTAGACCTCCGGGGCACCGGTGCCGTTGATGGCGTCAAGCCCGTCAAGCAGGTGCCCCAGCTTGGCCTTCTTGGTCTCCAGGTAGTGCAGGTTGTAGGGGTTGGGCGGAGATACAATCGGCACCGCCTCCACCACCTTCAGCCCGTAGCTCTCCAGGCCAATCCGCTTCCTGGGATTGTTGGTGAGGAGCCGGATTTCGTGCAGGCCGAGGTCAGCCAGTATCTGCGCCCCGATACCGTATTCCCGCTGGTCGGGCGCAAAGCCGAGGGATATGTTTGCCTCCACCGTGTCCAGCCCCTGGTCCTGAAGGGCATAGGCCCGAATCTTGTTGTGGAAGCCAATCCCCCGCCCTTCCTGCCTCATGTAGAGGAGGACACCCCGCCCCTCCTGGCCAATCTTTTCCATGGCCATGTTGAGCTGCTCGCCGCAGTCACAGCGAAGGCTGCCCAGGACATCACCCGTGACGCACTCACTGTGGACACGCACCAGCACCGGCTCCTCTGTCGTTATGTCACCCATCACCAGTGCCAGGTGCTCACCGGTATCAACGTCGCTCCGGTAGGCAATGGCCCGGAACTCGCCGTGGCGGGTCGGCAGGGCGGCTTCGGCCACGCGGTGGACCAGCTTCTCGTGGCGCCGGCGGTAGGCAATCAGGTCGGCCACGCTGACAATCTTGAGCCCGAACCGCGCCGCAAACTCCTCGAGCTGCGGCAGGCGGGCCATGGTGCCGTCTTCGTTCATAATCTCGCAGATGACCCCGGCCGGCTGCAGCCCGGCCAGGCGGGCCAGGTCAACAATTGCCTCGGTCTGCCCGGCCCGGACAAGCACCCCGCCCTCGCGGGCGCGCAGCGGGAAAACGTGCCCCGGCTGCACCAGGTCTTCCGGCCGGGTGGACGGGTCAACCAGGGTCAGGATGGTACGGGCGCGGTCGGCCGCCGAAATCCCGGTGCTGACGCCGTGCTTGGCCTCGACCGATACCGTGAAGGCGGTCGAGAAGCGCGAGGTGTTGTCACGCACCATCATCGGTATCTTCAGCTCGTCCAGGCGCTGGCCGGTGAGCGGCGTGCAAATCAGCCCCCGGCCGTGCTTGGCCATAAAGTTTATGGCCTCGGGCGTGACCTTCTCGGCCGCCATTGCCAGGTCACCCTCGTTTTCCCGGTCCTCGTCATCGACGATGATAACAAGCTTACCCGCCCGGATATCCTCAATGGCCTCTTTGATGGTTGCCAGTCCCATACTCCCCCCGATACTCCCCGGTTCTACCCTGCTACAAAGCCGTGCTCCCGCAGGAACGCCTCGGTGATGCCGCCGTTGCCCGGCCGGCCTAAAGCTTCGACATACTTGGCAATTATGTCCACTTCCAGATTGACGATGTCCCCGGCCCGCCGCTCCCCGAGGGTGGTGTGGCGGCGGGTGAAGTCCACCAGCGACACCACGAAGGACAGGCCGCGGCGCCCGGTCACCGTCAGGCTCACACCATCAACCGCGATGAACCCCTTCTCTACCACGTAACGCATTATGGCCGCGGGGGCCCCGAACTCCATCAGCACGGCCCCCGCCTCGGGCGTCACCGCCAGGACGCGCCCCGTGCCGTCGATGTGCCCCTGTACGAAGTGCCCCCCGAGGCGCCCGCCCACCACCAGGGCCCGTTCCAGGTTTACGCCATCGCCCGGCCGCAACCGGCCCAGGTTGGAACGCCTGACCGTCTCCGGCATCAGGTCGGCCGTGAAGGTGCCATCATCAAGCCGGGTCACCGTCAGGCAGACGCCGTTGACACTGATGCTGTCTCCCACGGCCAGCCCTTCCATGACGGTACCCGCCCTAACGCAGAGCCAGCCCTGGCCCACCGCCACCACGCGCCCGATTTCCTCGGTAATCCCGGTGAACATCCTACCCCGTCACGTACCCCGTAATCATGACATCGCGGCCGAGCTCGCGGATGCTGACCTTTTCCAGCCTGATGGCATCGGCCATCCGGAGGGCGCCGGTGCCGGCCACCGGCGTCGGAGCCCGGGCACCGCCAATAATGACCGGTGCCACAAAAGCCGTGACCTTGTCAACCAGGTGCCGGTCAAACAGGGAGCCCAGCAGCCTGCCGCCGCCCTCCACCAGCACGCTCGTGACCCGGCGCTCACCCAGCACCCGCAGCAGCGCCTCCAGGTCCACCAGCCCCCTCTCCGACGGCAGGGAGACCACCATGGCCCCCGCCCGCCGGTAGCCCTCGGCCACCTCCGGGTCGGCCTCGGTCCCCAGCGCCAGCAGCAGCGACCCCGGCTCATGGAAGACCCGGGCCGAAAGCGGCGTACGCCCCCTGGCGTCGGCCACCACCCGGAGCGGCTGGGTATGGCTCGTCCCGCCCTGCTCGGCGCTGCGGCGTGTCAGCCGGGGGTCGTCTGCCAGTATGGTCTCTACCCCCACCATTATAGCGTCGGCGGCATGCCGCAGTGAATGCACGTAGCGGCGCGACTCCTCGCTGCTTATCCAGCGGGAGTCACCGCTGCGGCTGGCAATCTTGCCGTCGAGGCTCATGGCGAACTTGGCAATAACGAAGGGGGTACCCGTGGTAATGAACTTGGTGTAGGCCTCGACTATCTCGGCCGCCTCGTCGGCCCCTTCGCCCACATGGGTCTCGATGCCGTGCTGCCGCAGCTCCTCGGCCCCCTTCCCCGCCACCTGCGGGTTGGGGTCCAGCATGGCAATATGCACCGCGGCCACCCCGGCGTCGATGATGGCACGCGTACACGGCGGGGTACGCCCGAAGTGGCAGCAGGGCTCCAGCGTCACGAAGAGGGTGCCCCCGCGCGCCGCCTCTCCTGCCTGCCGCAGTGCCACAATCTCGGCGTGGTCAGAGCCGGGAGGCTGCGTGTAGCCCTGCCCCACCACCCGGCCGTCCCGGACGATGACCGCCCCTACCGCCGGGTTGGGGCTGACCTGCCCCAGCGCCAGCCGGGCAAGTGCCAGCGCCTGCTCCATGTATTCCATACCTGGGGCAATTCTAGCATCGGGCCGAACACAACCGCAAGGCAACCCCTCACCACCAGTGGTGGCAAGCCCCGGCGAGGCGGCGTATAATGAGCATAGCCACCCTGCAAGGAGAGACCCGAGCACAAGTGAAGACCCCAATCCGTGACTTTCTTCTTATGCTGGCGCTGGCGGTGGTTGTCTTCGTTGGCCTGCGTTTCACGGTGCAGACCTTCGTCGTCTACGGGCCAAGCATGGAGCCCAACTTCTACGAGCACCAGCGCCTCATCGTCAACAAGATTGTCTACCTGCTGCACAGCCCGCAGCGGGGGGATGTCATCGTCTTTGAGCCGCCGGGCAGCCAGCGTGATAGCTACATCAAGCGCATCATCGGTCTGCCGGGAGAGAGGGTCGAAATAAGAGACGGCCAGGTCATAATCCACCGGCCGGACGGCACCACCATCTGGCTGGAAGAGCCATATATCAAACGCCCGGCGCGGCACTCCTACACGGGCGACATTATCCCTGACGGCGAGTACTTTGTCCTGGGAGACAACCGCAACAACACCAACGACTCCCGCAACGGCTGGACGGTGCCCCGCAGTAACATCATCGGCAAGGCATGGGTCTCAATCTGGCCGCCCAGCACCTGGGGGCTGGCCGCCAACTACCCCTTCGAGGGTGCCACCGCCAGTACCGCCGGCAACTAGCCGGGCCGCAAGCACACCTTCCGGAGGGTAATCATGGCCGACGTTGAGACCATCTTCGAGATGACCGGCGCCGTAATGCACGGCCACTTTCTGCTGGCTTCCGGCCGCCATTCGCCCGTTTACTGGGAGAAGTTCCGCGTCCTGCAGCACCCGGAACACACCGAAAGACTCTGCCGGATGATAGCCGACCATTTCCGCGACCAGGGCATCGGCACCGTGGCCGGGCCGACAACCCTGGGCGTGGTCATCGCCCACGAGGTAGCCCGGCAGCTCGGGGTGCGTGCCATCTACGCCGAGCGGGCCGCCGACGGCGGGCGGGTCATCAAGCGCGGGCAGACCCTGGCCCCGGGGGAGGCGGTGCTGGTGGTGGACGATGTCATCACGGCCGGCGGCTCGGTGCGTGACGTCATCGGGGCAGTGCGCGAGATGGGCGGCAGGGTCGTGGGGGTCGGGGTGCTGGTGGACCGGTCAGGTGGCACGGTCGACCCGGGTGTGCCGCTCTTCAGCTGCCTGCGCACCAGCGCCGTGACCTACCCGGCCGATGCCTGCCCCCTCTGCGCCGCCGGGGAACCCCTGGTAAAACCGGGGGGCGGGGCCTAGCCGCGGCCGGCACGGGGGCAAAGAGGAAAGCGGCACCCCCACACGGGGGTGCCGCTTTTACTACCACCAACCGGAGCGGTGCCTAGCCGCCCTTGTCGAAGGTGTCCCACCAGGCCGGTATCCAGGCCTCGGGGGCATTCTCCGGCCAGATTCCGAGCGGCTTGCCCCTGGGCTGTAGCGGCTTCGGCCAGCCCTCAAGAATCTGGGCAATCTTCTCCTTGTAGAAGGGGGTATCGCCCAGGTAGAGCTGCATCACCTTGCCGCGGCGCGAGTACAGTGGCAGCACGCCGTCAAAAACGGTGTAGCCAACACCCGCCAGCACCTGGTGTGCCCGCCAGCAGGCCCGCTCGTGGGCATCGCTACCCCAGGCCTTGGCCACGGCCACCTCAAAGTCAGCCGGCTCACCTTCAGCCAGCTTCCAGGCGGCCAGGTAGGTGGACCAGCGGGCCCCGTTGACCTCGCGCAGCAGGAACACGCAGTGCTCCTGGATGTACTGGTTTATGCCAATGGGCATATCAAACTGGATTCTGGTCTTGGCGTAGTCCACCGCAATCTCCAGCAGGCGCTGCCCCGCCCCCAGCATCTGGGCACAGAGCATGACGGCGCCCACCTGGATGGACTTCCACAGTGGCGCCCAGCCCTGGTGCAGCGTACCGACGATGTTCTTCCTGGGGACACGCACCTTGTTGAAGGTAACCTCGCACTGCTTGTCGAAGGCAATGGTCAGCAGCGGCTCCACGCTAACGCCGGGGGCCTTGGCGTCCACCAGGAAGAGGGTCACACCGTCCGCCGGGTCGGCCCCGGTCCTGGTACGCGTGGCTACCAGGAAGGTATCGGCAATCAGGCCGTCGTGGACAAACAGCTTGACCCCGTCGATGATGTAGTCATCACCATCGGCAGTGGCGGTGACGGTAACCCCCTCGGGCTCCCAGGCCTTGCCGTCCCAGCTGCTCTGCGGTTCGGTAAGCGCCAGCGCCAGTATCCTCTCGCCACTGACAATCCCGGGCAGGATATCAGCCTTCTGCTCCTTTGAACCCGCATTCAGGATAGTCAGGCCGCACAGGACAACGGTGGAGAGGTGTGGCCCCGGGAACATTGCCCGGCCCAGCTCCTCGTAGAGCACCGCCATATCAATGATATTACCGCCGCTGCCGCCGTATTCTTCCGGGTAGATAAGCCCGAGCCACCCCAGGTCCGCCACCTTCTTCCACAGCTCCGGCGAGTAGTTGACATCGCTCTCCTCGACCTGCCGGACGAGCTTCTCGTCGCATTCCTTTTCGAGGAAGTCACGGGCCATTGTCCGCAGCATTTCCTGTTCTTCGCTGAAAGTAAAATCCATGTCCTGGCTCCTTTACTCTTGTCCCGTACGGGGCCCGCTAGGCCCTCTGCTCGATGGCTGCCCGGATTTCCTTGTTGAACTTGGCCGGGATGCGGGGCAGACCAAGGCCTCGGCCGGCCAGCACTATCTTGTTCACCTCAATCGTTCCGGCCGGGTGGGTGGAACGTGAACCCTCCCAGCTGGCGGCAGCGCGCCCTTCGTACTTGACGTACTTGGAACCGCTGCGCAGCTGGCCGTAGAGTCCGAGGGTGTTCATCAGTTGCTCAGCCCGCTCATTAGAAACAACCTTGTTGTGCAGGCCGCCTGCCTCCGGCGGTGGCGAGCCGAGTTTGTCTCTCTGGCTGAAGTGCCAGGCGGCAAACCAGCCCTGCAGCCAGGTCAGCACCATCTCAATGGCACGGTCTGCCAGCATGTTACGGACGTACGGGTCCTTAATCATCGGCACACCGTTGCGCTTCTCGTTGCGGTAGAAATCTATCAGCTCTTCAAGGGCGCGCCGGGCGCCGGCAGCCGCCCCGGTGGTGCTGCGCTCGAACTCGAAGGTGACCATGGCGTGGTAGAAACCACGGTTCAGCTCGCCCAGGAGGCGGTCCTTCGGCACCTTCACGTTGTCAAAGAAGATTTCCACCGTGAAAATGCCGAGCGTGGGCAGGGCACGGTAGGTGATACCGGGGCTGTGGGCATCAACCAGGAAGAGGCTGAGCCCGCGGTGCTTGGGGGTAACGTCCTGAGTCCTGGCCAGGGTGTAGAGGTAGTCGGCCGGGCCGGGGGCCGTAATGAAGACCTTGGAGCCGTTGAGGATGTAGTAATCACCGTCCTCCTGGGCACGCAGCGAGACATTGGCCTCGTCGGAGCCAGCGTCCGGCTCGGTGAAGGCCTGGTACCAGATTACCTCGCCCTTGGCAATCCCGGGAAGGAACTTCCTCTTCTGCTCCTCGGTACCGAAAACATGCAGGGGTGGCCCGCAGACACGGATGCCCTGGCTGCCGGGCCAGGCCGCCCCCCAGTAGGACGTCTCTTCCATGACGACACCCTGCTCCATGTCACTCAGGCCCAGGCCGCCGCTCTCTTTGGACCAGCCCGGTGTCAGGTAGCCCTTGGCGCCGGCCTTACGCTGCAGGTCCATCCAGAAGTTGAACTGCTCGATTGTCTGGCCCCTGAGGCCGCGCGGCTTGTAGTCCGAGGGCAGGTTCTCCATGAAGAACTCCCTGACTTCAGCCCGGAGCTTTTCCTGCTCCTCTGTAAAACGGAAATCCATGTGCAATCCTCCTAGCCTGTAGTATGCACAAATTACCCCCTTGCTTTCCTGCTCGACCACACCGGAACAGGGAGACCAAGGTCGCTTTGAATGATAGCAATTGGGTGGCGGGCACGTCAATAGCAGGCTTGCAAAGGGGCGCAATTTGCCGTATAAGTAATGGAAAAGCTTCCAGGCCACCCAGCATCGGTTGATACCCCCTAGCCCCGGGCCGCTCAGAAGGTTACCCCGGTTACCGGTGTAGTGCCGGCACGCCGGCAGACTTCGCTGGAGGACAGGATGAAACCCGGAGTCCTAGCACGCTACGCTAGGTTCCTGCCGCTGACACCAGGTACGCCCCGTGTTACCCTGGGTGAAGGTGATACCCCGCTGGTACGCTGTCCGGCCCTCGAGAAGCTGACCGGCTGCGGGGAGCTCTACTTCAAGCTGGAAGGCTGCAACCCCACCGGCTCCTTCAAGGACCGGGGCATGGTGGTGGCCGTGGCCAAGGCAGCCGAAGAAGGCAGCCGCGCCATCATGTGCGCCTCTACCGGCAACACCAGCGCCTCGGCGGCGGCCTACGCCGCCTACCTGGGCTTGCAGGCTATCATCGTGGTGCCGGAGGGCAAGATTGCGCTGGGCAAGCTGGCACAGGCGATTGTGTACGGGGCGAAGATAGTAGCCCTGGACGGAAACTTTGACCAGGCCCTGGAGATAGTACGCCGGCTCACCAGCCAGTACCCCATCACCCTGGTAAACTCCATCAACCCCCACCGGATTGAGGGGCAGAAAACGGCTGCCTTTGAAATTGTGGATGCCCTGGGAGATGCGCCTGACTACCTCTTCATCCCGGTGGGAAACGCCGGCAATATCACCGCCTACTGGAAGGGCTTCGTGGAATACCACCAGGCCGGCCAGAGCCGGCAGCGGCCCCGGATGATGGGTTTCCAGGCCGAGGGGGCCGCCCCGATTGTACGCCGCCGGCGGGTGGAGCAGCCACGTACCATCGCCACGGCGATACGCATCGGCAACCCCGCCAGCTGGAAGAAAGCCGAGGCCGCCCGGGACGAGTCCGGCGGCGTGATAGACATGGTCAGTGACGACGAGATAATGGCTGCCTACAGCCTGATGGCCCGGCAGGGTGGTATCTTCGGTGAGCCGGCCTCAGCCGCCTCGCTGGCAGGTCTCCTCAAGCTGGCCGGCGGTGGTATGGACTTCGCCGGCCGACGGGTGGTCTGCGTTGTCACCGGCACCGGCCTCAAGGACACCGAGGCTGCCCTCAGGGACGCCGGGACTTTTACCACGCTGCCGCCGGACCTGGCGGCCGTGGCCGAAGCACTGGGCCTGTAACAGGCGAGGAGGCGCAATTGATAGACGAGGCCGCAATCAGGAAAGCAACCCTGGCCATTATCAAGGCAATCGGTGAAGACCCCAAGCGCGAGGGGTTGGTTGATACACCGCGCCGGGTGGCCGAGATGTACGCCGAACTCTTCGCCGGCACCGAGGTTGACCCCAAAGAAGAGCTGCGGGTTGGCTACGAGCTGGGCCACCGCGAGATGGTCATTGTCAAAGACATACCCTTTTACTCTATGTGCGAGCACCACCTGCTGCCGTTCTACGGGGTGGTCCACATTGGCTACGTGCCCGATGCCTCGGGCCGGGTGGTGGGTATCAGCAAGCTGGCCCGGGTGGTGGAGATAATAGCACGCCGCCCCCAGATCCAGGAGCGCATGACCACCCAGATTGCGGACGCAATTGCCGAGGGTATTCACGCCCAGGGCGTGGCGGTTGTGGTGCAGGCAGAGCACATGTGCATGGTGATGCGGGGGGTGAAAAAGCCCGGCAGCAACATCATTACCTCGGCCATCCGCGGGCTTTTCCGGCGCCGGGCTGCCAGCCGGGCGGAGTTCTTCTCACTCATCCAGAACAGTAAGTAGGCGAGGCCTTCTCTTCCTGACCGAGAGAGGCATCGCCCGCATTTCACGCTGTCAGGGCGGCCATCATCCGGGCCGCAGGCCCCGCCCTAGTCTGACGAAGGAATGGGCTTGGGCTGCTGGAGCACTACCTCCTTGCCACAGCATACCACCTCGCCCGGACCGGCCTTGATGCAGAGTATCTCTGTGCCGCAGACTTCACAGCGGTATCTTTTTCCCAGCTGGCTCGCCATGAAGGGCCCTCCTAAGTCCCGACGGTTACTTTTTCTGCTCCATCGGCTGGCCGCAGCACTGAAGCTGACCCTCTCCAGCCTTGGTAACAATAAACTCGCTGCCGCACTTCTTACAGTAGTACCGCTTGCCTATCTGGTTTGCCATGCCACATCACCCTGCTGTGCTTTCCGGCTCCATTATAGGCACAGCCCGGCGGCACGTCAAGGCAGTGTACTCGTCCCGGCGCGTGGGTGACGCCTGGCCACCCGGGGCCGTTGCCGGGAGGCCAGGGACAGGGCTGCCGGGATTGACAGGACCCGCCAATTTATGGTATGTTCATGCTAGACCGCGCGGTACCAGTCAGACCTGCGGAGGTGGCAGATGCGACTTCACGCAGTCCTGGGGGTGAGGCAGGTTGACAGTTAAGGCCCGCCGGTGGCGGGCCGGACTGGAAACGGACCTGGCTCGTGTGGGATAGCGAAGAGGCCGTTCTCATAAAAGAGAGGCCTGCTGCGGCCGGGAGCCGCGAGTGAGCCGGGTCTGACTTGCACTGACCAGTAGCGGGGGGCACCGGAAAGCGATGCCCCCCGCTTTTTTACCCGCCGCGGTGACCGGCCTTTGAGACAGGGCCCGGCTGTGGCATAATAGACCACAAACACTGCGAGGGGATTGCTTGAGGGTAACCTACCGCGGGATCTACCGCCCCCCCAGCCTGACGCCCATCTGGGTGCTGCTGGCGGTCAACCTCCTTGTCTTCCTGGCCACGCTGATACAGCGCAGCCTCATATTTGATACCTTCGGGCTGACACCGTTCCTGCTCGGCCAGCAACCGTGGACGTTTATCACCAACCTGTTCGTCCATGCCAGCTTCTGGCACCTCTTCGGCAACATGCTGATGCTCTACTTCTTCGGCTCCTACCTGCTGGGGCTGGCCGGCGAGAAGATGTTCCTGGCCATCTACTTCCTGGCGGGGCTGGCGGGTAACGCCCTCTTCCTGCTGATTGGCAACGAGTTCTCCACCGCCATCGGGGCGTCAGGGGCACTTTATGGGGTAATGGGCACGCTGGCGGTGATGCGCCCCCGCCTCAAGGTGTACCTGTGGTTCATGGTCCCGGTTGACCTCTGGATAGTGGTCCTCGTCGGGGCGCTGGTAATCTCGCCCGGCATTGCCTGGCAGGCCCACCTCGGCGGCCTGGCGCTTGGCCTGCTGGCCGGCCTCTACCTGCGCCGCAGCCGGCGTATCCCCTTCTAACCACGCGAACCCCAGGCCCCCACCAGCCGGGGCCCCGGGTCCGCCAGTACCTGACCGCGCCGCCCGCCCGGGCGCTAGGGTATCTCGGAAAGCCTGAAATCGCGCCAGACCACCTCGCCGCCGCTAAAGCTGGCGGTGAAGAGCAGGTCAGGGTCGTCGGTCTCCTCCACGTTAGGAATGGGGCCGTTACCGAGACTGCCCAACCCCGGCGGCACATAGACCACGAAGGGCAGCGGCTCCCGGCCCCGGGCTACATCGGCATGGTAGCGGCCGATGACATCCTCACCGCTGAACAATACCTCTGGCGGGGCATATTTGCCGCCATTCCAGCGGGCATCAGCGTAGCGGAACGCCTGTCCGTAGGGGGCTGTCAGCAGGTCAAACCTCTCGGGAAAGTCCAGCCCGTAGAAGCGCCGCCCCAGCGATACCAGCATCGCCAGCGGCAGGCTCGGCCACTTGCCCTGGCCCCATGTCAGCCCGGGAACAAAGGGGTCGGCCTGCTCCTGCGCCGCCTGTGACATGAAGAAGGCGGCCGCCAGCGCCCCGGAGATGCGCGCCCCGAGGCCGAGGTCATGCCCCTCCCGGTTCCACTCCTTCCGCATCAGCCGCAGCGGCAGGGCCGTCAGCAGGAAACGAATTCTTAGCAGCTCGGCCGGCTCCAGCTGGAGCGCCATCAGCCGGGCACCGTAGGCCATGAACTCCAGGCCCGGGAAAAACCCCTTCTCCGAATAGTCAATCACACCGTCACCATTCTCGTCGAAGGCCTCGAGCACCGCCCGCTTGGAATCGGAACCGGTCAGCCGGTCGCTGGCATCGAGGTAGGCCAGGCTGGTGGCCTGCAGGTCCCAGAGCGGCTTCAGGATGGCAAAGTACAGAGTCTTCGTCAGCAGCTCGGTAAACACCCCGTCTTCAATGCGCCCCAGCCGGTGCTCCACCGAGGCCAGGCGCCCCCCTTCCCACAGGTCCCGGCCCACCACGTAGAAGTCCTGCACGCCCAGCCCGCGGGACTCGCAGTGCGCGAAGGCGCGGTAGCGGGCAAAGGGGGTATCATAGCCCGACCGCGTCACGATGTTGCGCCCCTCAACTACCGGTAGCGGTACCCGCTGGATGGCATCGGTCGGCAGGCCGAGCTCCTGCTGCAGGCGCCGCGCCTCCTCCACCGGCACCATGCTGAACAGGTAGCGGGCCGCCAGCACGTCCACCGCCACCGGGTCCAGGCTGGCAAAGACGAAGCCCTCCGGTACCGGTACCGATACCGGGCCGGCATGGTAGACGTTGGTCGCCTCGATTGCATCCACCACGTGGAGCATCAGGACGTCCTGCTCTTTCGCCGCCTGGATGACATCGGCCATGGTGGCCTCCATCCCGCCGGTCTGGCGGAAGACATAGTTGCCCTTCTCGTCGCGGCGGGGCATCCCGGTCTCCTCGTCAGCCTCGCCCACCCAGATGGTGTGCGGCAGGACTGTCTTCAGTGTGGGCGTGGGGCGGTGAGGAGTGGCGTACTTCCAGCGCAGCTCGCCGGAGGCCGTTTTTTCCCGGGCCTCCATCGGGTAGAGGC
This sequence comes from uncultured Dehalococcoidales bacterium, assembly GCA_964493955.1. Lineage (GTDB taxonomy): Bacteria > Chloroflexota > Dehalococcoidia > Dehalococcoidales > Fen-1064 > CAZBPZ01. The sequence goes on from CAZBPZ010000027.1 coordinate 14,706, forward strand.
CCACGCCGAGGTTCTTGATGGCACAGGTAATCAACTCCAGCTGGTGAATCTTCAGCTTGGGTACGTTCACCAGCACGCACCCGGGCCAGTCGGCCCGGTCGGCCCGGTCGGCCGGGTCTCCGCCCACCACAATCTTGTGGAGCGTGATTTCCCTGAAATTAATGCCGTCGCTCACCGGCACATCGCGGCCGTTGGAGCCGTCATCGGCAATCTTGTTGATATCGTACAGCCGCAGCCGGTCACGGGCCCGTCCCGGCGGCAGGCACTCTCCCGCCAGGCTTTCCTCGTAGCCTGCCATCGGGTCGTCAGTGTGCCCGGCATCGTGGCGGTCGGCCAGGTATTTTCGGGCGAAGTAGAAGCCCCAGCCGCCGTAGCTATCACCCACGCGCCCCTCCATTACGGCCAGGGTCGTCACCGGCCGGCCCAGCATGGCGGATGCCGCCCCGGCGGTGGCTGAGACCACCGAGCCACCCTCGCCGAGCGACATGTGGTGGTAGGAAATGCCGAGGCGGTCATGGAACCAGCGCATCAGGGCCGCCACGAACTCCCACGGCGTGCACACCCCGATGTTACCGGGGCCGTGGGTCAGCCGGTCGATTGTCATCGGCGCTACCAGGTTCGGTTTGAAAAACAGGTCCTGGCCAGCCTCTTCCACCCGCCGCCGCACCTCTGCCGAGAACGAGACTTCTTTATCCAGGGCGTCCATGGCAGCGCTGACAGCCTCGTAGACCCTGTCCACGCGGGAAGCAATCTCCCGCCAGACCGGCTCGCGGCCGCTATCAATGAACTCCTTGAGGAGCCGGGGTATCTCCTGGTAAGCCCCGGCAGGGTTGATACGGGCCGCTCCTACGGCAGAGCCACGGCTGTCTGGCTCCCGCTCACCCAGTGGTGTCCGCACAACTTCGCCCGCGCCTGTCATGCTACCCTCCTGATGCTGGATAGGAGCTATGATAGCACAGCCGTACAGCGGTACCAAAGGTCCCTCACCCCGGCCCTGTCTTGACCTTGCTACCAGTGTCAATCGCCCCGGGCGGGGATGTCCTTTCACTGCACCTGTGCGGGGCTGGTATATCAACTGTCAATCGCCCCGGACGGGGATGTCCTGGTACCAAAAGGCCCTCACCGCCGAGCTTGATACCGCCCTGTCAGAGGCAGAGGTACTCTACGGCCTGCGCCTGCCGCGAGACCTGCTGGCCCGTGCCCCGAAGCTCCGCTGGGTGCAGGTGATGTCGGCCGGGGTTGACCGCTACCTTGCCACCGACCTGCGCACCAGCCCGGTGGTGCTGACTAACGCGAGCGGCATCCACGCCACCCCCATCGCCGAGTTCGTCATGGAGCAGATGCTCATATTTGCCAAGGGGGCCCTGTTCTGCCTCGAGCTGAAGCAGGCCCGGCGCTGGCAGCGTTATGTTCCCTCGGTGCTGAGTGGCAAGACAGCCGGCATCATCGGCCTCGGTAGCATCGGCCGCGGTGGCATCATCGACGAGGCGGCGCTCGTCACCGCCCTGCGCCAGGGCTGGATTGCCGGGGCCGGCCTGGACGTTTTTGCCACCGAGCCGCTGCCGCCGGACAGCCCCCTCTGGGAGCTGCCCAATGTCTTCATCAGCCCGCACGTGTCCGGCGGCATGGAAGACTACAATGTCCACGCCACCGCCGTCTCCTGCGAGAACCTGCGGCGTTACCTGGCCGGCAGGAGACTGGTCAACGTGGTGGACAAGCGGCGGGGTTACTAGCCGGCCCGGCACCGGGGTTTGCCTTCCCCCGCCTTCCCGGGCTAAAGTACAGAGTAACCAGCACAGAAAGGGAACACCGGCCATGGACAAGGCAGTTGAACAGCTCCATGCCCAGGGCAGGGCCGCCCGGGCTGCCTCGCGGCGCCTCGCCTACCTGGACACTGAGGTGAAGAACCGCGCCCTGGAAAACATCGCCGCCGGCCTCCTGGAGCGGCGGGGCGAGATACTGGCCGCCAACCACCAGGACTGCCAGGCGGCCGAGGCCGCCGGCATGAACGCCGCCATGCTGGACCGGCTCCTGCTCACCGAGGAACGCCTTGCAGGCATGGCCCGGGATGTCCGCACCGTGGCCGCCCTGCCCGACCCTGTGGGCGAGTTCTATGACATGCGCACCCTCCCCAACGGCCTCCTCATCGGGCGCAAGCGGGTGCCGCTGGGTGTCATCGGTACCATGTACGAAAGCCGCCCCAATGTCACCATTGACATCTCCGCCCTCTGCCTCAAGTCCGGCAACGCCGTGATACTGCGCGGTGGCAAGGAGGCGCTCAACTCCAACCGCGCCCTGGCCGCCGTCGTCCGGGAGGCCGCCACCCGCGCCGGTGTCCCCGAGGGCGCCGTGCAGTTCGTGGACAACACCGACCGCGCCCTGGTACTGCCCTATCTCAGGATGAGCCAGTACATAGACCTGTTTGTACCGCGTGGCGGTGAAGGGCTGATACGGTTCGTCATTGAAAATGCGGCCATGCCGGTCGTCAGCGGGGGTATCGGTGTCTGCCACACCTACGTGGACAGGACGGCTGACATCGACAAGGCGGTGGCCATCATCTTCAACGCCAAGGTACAGCGCCCCACCGTCTGCAACGCCCTGGACACGGTACTGGTCCACCGCGGGGTGGCCGAAAAGGCCCTGCCCAGGATTGCCGCCGAGCTGGCCGGGGCCGGGGTAGAGCTGCGCTGCGACGCCGCCTCCTATGACATCCTCAGGGGAGACAGCTCCCTCAAGCTCACGAAGGCCACCGACGAGGACTGGGGCAGAGAGTTCCTGGCCCTGATTGCCGCTATCAGGGTGGTGGGCTCGCTGGACGAGGCGCTTGAGCACATCGCCCGCTACGGCTCAGGCCACTCCGAGGCAATCGTCACCGAGGACTACACGGCGGGGATGCGCTTCCTGAACGAGGTGGACGCCGCCTGCGTCTACATCAACGCCAGCACCCGCTTTACGGATGGCGGTCAGTTCGGGCTGGGGGCCGAGGTGGGCATCAGCACCCAGAAGATGCACGCCCGCGGGCCGCTCGGCCTCCGGGAGCTGACCACCTACAAGTGGATAATCTTCGGCAACGGGCAGGTCCGGCCCTAGCACCCGTTACTGAATGCGCCGGGCTACCGGCACGAACAGGCCTACCCCCAGCGCCAGCAGCGTGGCCGAACCGGTAAGCTCCCAGATGAGTCAGCTCCGCGCTACCGCCTCCACCCAGAGGGCGGTAGAGTGCCCCAGTTGTCCCGTCCAGAGCAGGGCGTAGTTGCGGTTGCGCAGCGGCCGAAAGGTACTGGTAGAGACAACCCGGCGTATAAGCTCGCCCACTGGCAAACCGGCCCTTCCACCTCCGTGAACGGGCGTGGCCACGGCCCGGCGCATACCACACCGCAAGCCTTCCGGCAGACAGCGCCCGGGGATGCAAGAAGCCAGGGTGGGCGGGCCGCTAGTCGGTACGAGCCGAGTCCAGCGCCGCCCGCTGTACCTCGAACAGTTCGCTAATGCCCTTCCGGGCCAGCTCCAGCAGGGAGTCCAGTGTCTCGCGGTCAAACGGCCTCTGCTCGGCCGTACCCTGCACCTCGACGAACTCGCCCCGGCTGTTCATCGCCACGTTGAAATCAACCTCGGCGGCGGAGTCCTCGTCGTAGCACAGGTCCAGCAGGTAACGCCCGTGTACCACGCCCACGCTGACGGCCGCCACGGCCGACCGCAGCGGCATCTCACGAATAACGCCCATCCTCACCATGCGCTCCAGGGCCACGTGGAGCGCCACGTAGCTGCCGGTAATGGCGGCCGCCCTGGTACCACCGTCTGCCTGCAGCACGTCGCAGTCGATTATCAGCGTCCGCTCGCCCAGCGCCACCAGGTCAACCACCGCCCGCATCGAGCGGCCTACCAGCCGCTGGATTTCCTGGCTGCGCCCGGAGACATGCCCGGCGGCTACCTCGCGGGGGGTGCGTGTCAGGGTAGAGCGTGGCAGCATGGCGTACTCGGCCGTTATCCAGCCGGTACGGGAATCGCGCAGGAACAGGGGCACCCGCTCCTCCACACTGACGGCGCAGAGCACCCTGGTCTTGCCCATCGTTATCAGCGCCGAACCCTCGGCGAAACTCTGAAAGCCCGTGGTAATCTCGGTGGGCCTCAGCTCGTTCCAGGCACGTCCGTCGCCCCGCTTCACCGGTCTCTCCCGCTCCTCGGCCCAGTATAGCACCCGCCCCCCGGGCTGACAAACCGGGCCGGCCGGGCACCACCACCGACAGGCGCAGAGGGCCCCAAATCCGCATCAGGCGCCGTGCCCGCGAAGCAGGCTGGCACCCCACGTGGCTACGCGGGAGCGCCCCGCCGGCTGGCCGGCGGGGCGCTCCCGTTCCGGTCAGAACTCAATCTCCTTTAAGTCTGGCGCTATTATGAGTTCCGGCTCGGTTACCGACTGGACATCCTCCGGGGTGAGACCGGGGGCCACTTCCGCCAGCAAGAGCCCATCCTTAGTGACCCGTATCACGGCCAGGTCCGTGACAATCAAGTCCACGCATCTCCTGGCGGTAAGGGGATAAGAGCATTCTTTAACTATCTTGAACTCGTCGGTCTTAGTGACATGCTCCATAGCCACTATCAGCCTCTTAGCTCCTACAGCCAGGTCCATGGAGCCAC
>CAZBPZ010000028.1:0-19144 GCA_964493955.1 uncultured Dehalococcoidales bacterium
TCAGCGTAAACGGGACACTCTAGGCCAGGTCATGAGACCGGGTTAGACCCTGGCCAACCATTTCGTCCTTCTTTCAGTCTCAGAATCATTGTATTGCGTTGAAACATGAGACCGGGTTAGACCCTGGCCCACCCTTTTGCCTTTCTTTCAGCCCCAGAATCATTGTATTGCGTTGAAAGGTGGTCAACGGTTACTGCATAAGCTGGCAGTACATGCTAGAAAGATACCAGCTGGCTGTCCGACTTCCAGTGAAGCAAAACCCAGAACAGAACTAGAAGGGGTCTTGCCTCTTAATCCTGAACACGAAGGCATGCTCGCAGGGCTTCATGCCGGGTCTTTCAACCACCAGGCCACCTTCAGTCATCGACCATTTGAGCTCCTGGTCAACGCCAAGCATCGTTACAGAGCTAATCTCGCCGGGGTACAGTCGTTTTAGTGCCCTGATGGTCACCTGCTCCTCAGGCCAGCCCAGGAACGTCGCATACAGCACATTGCCTTTAGCGGTGAACCGGATATCCTGCGCCGTGTACTCCACTTCATTCCGCTCGCTGAAGCTGCCGGCCGTCTTCATCTGCGTTGGACCTTCCCCGTACTTGAGCCAGGGAATCGTCCCGTAGATGGCCTCGCCGTTCACGTCAAGCCATTTGCCGATTCCCAGCAGGCATTGCTTCGCCTCCTCAGGAATCTCGCCATTCGGCATAGGCCCAACGTTAAGCAGCAGGTGGCCGTTCTTGCTCACGTTGTCCACCAGGTTATGAACTAATGTTGTTACGGACTTGAAACCGGCGTCTTTCACGTAGGACCAGGCCCCCTGGTCGTCCACCGAGGTGTCGGTAATCCACTCGTGGTAGGTCAGCTCCCCCATGCGTCCCAGCTCCAGGTCTACGATAGCAGTCCCGGGGACGAGGTCATGGGACTTGTAGGTTACAGCAACCTCTCTGCCCCATTCCTTCTCCTTATTGTAATAATAGGCAAGAAAATCTCTTAAGTATTTCTCGGGGAGTCCGCGTATCCCGAAGTCGAACCACAGCATGTCGGGCTGGTACTTGTCGATTACCTCGCAGGTCTTCGCCAGCCATTTCTCGAGGTACTCTTTGCTTGGCTTGTCCTGTAGCCACCACGGGACAATTCCCCAGGGGTCTTTGGCACCCCCGGCTCGCCGCTTCCGGGCCTGGGGCTCGAGATTATGCAGGGGGCCATAAAGACCAGTATACCGCGGGTCCGAGGTATCAAATTCCTTTCTCCAGTGAGGGTAGAACCACCAGTTCTCGGCATGATGGAGGGCAACCATAAACCTCATGCCCTGCGCTCGAATGGCACTCTCTAGCTCACCCACAACGTCCCTGCCAGGCCCCATCCGCGCAGCATTCCAGTCGGTAAACTGGCTGTCCCACATGCAGAAACCGTCGTGGTGTTCTCCTACAGGGCCGGCAAACTGAGCCCCCGCCTTTTTGAAGAGCTCCGCCCATTCGGCGGCATTGAAACTTTCCGCCTTGAACATGGGAATGAAGTCTTTGTAGCCAAATTCCGAAGGCGGCCCGTAGGTTCTGACATGGTAGTCGTACTGTTCGGTCCCCTCCCGGTACATGTTGTAGGGGTACCATGTCCCGTTCGGGCCGCACGCCGGGACCGAATAGACCCCCCAGTGAGTGTATATCCCGAATTTGGCGTCCCGAAACCATTTTGGCGTGGCATGAGTCCTGAGTGACTCCCAGGTCGGTTCATAGGTCCTGTTCATCCCCTCTTCCTTCCTGTACATGAATTGGTACATCATGCTTGATAACTCATACAGCCTTGGGATGAGGTCAGGCCGTAAGAAGTTCGATTTGAGTCCAGAGTCCCCAGCCGCGCTGGACCCGGCCCGGACCGCCCCGCTCGCACCCGCCGGCTGCTCACCGGCACTTACTTTTTGGCCACAAGACGCCGCGCACAAGGTCAAGCGCGGGCGTTCCCCGGCAGCATTAGCAGCTGCTAGCCCGTGCCGTTCTGGGGAGACGCGGTACCAGACTCAGGCTTGCTACTTTCCTTTGAAAATCGGGTCTCTCTTTTCTATGAAGGCCCTGATGGCTTCTTTGCGGTCTTCCGTCGCCCCCAGATAGCTGTTGGCCAGCACTTCCCATCGTAGCTGGGTGGGCAGGTCGGCATTCAGCCCCTGATAGAGCCCCATTTTGGAGATTTCTTGAGCCAGGGGTGCCGCTTTAGCAATATTGCCTGCCATTTCATAGGTGGTCTCGGTTAGCTGGTCGGCCGGGACCACCCGGTTGACCAGCCCTATCTCCCTGGCCTCGTTGGCGTCAATCGTCCTGCCCGTAAAGATGAGTTCACAGGCCTTGCCGATACCGACCACCCGGGACAGAAAGTAGCTGGAGCCCAGCTCGAAGGTGAAACTCAGGCGGGTCAGTGGAAGGCTGAATCGGGCCGTCTCCGAGGCAATCCTGATATCACAGGACAGGGTGAGGGTAAGGCCCCCACCCACGGCGACGCCATTTATGGCGGCAATGACCGGTTTTCTCATCCCGGACAGGAGAAGGGGTGCTTCCCGGGGGAAATCAGCCGGGCTTACGCCGTCAATTTCTATTTTTTCTCCCGCGGCTTGAGGTGTCAGGTCAGCCCCGGAGCAGAACCCTCTGCCCGCCCCCGTGATAATGAGTACTCGCACCTCGCTGTCCAGGTTTACCCGGCGAAAGGCGTGGACCAGTTCGGCAAACATTTGCGGGTTCAGGGCATTTAGCTTTTCGGGGCGGTTCAGGGTGATGGTGGCAATGTTATCTTTCTTTTCCAGGAGAATGGTCTGATATTCTATCGTATTCCTCCTTGATGGTCGTTCTTGAGGCCGTTCGGCGGCAGGTAGCCGGGGCCGAATGAAGTCTTTTACGGATTATAACCTAAGCGTTGAGGTGGGGAAAGCCCGGCTACCACGCCCTCGAAAGCTTGATTAGGTCCGGGCGTGCCTTTGCCGGTGCACCTTAGACACACCCGGCCGGGGTGGTTTGCCCGGCAGCGCCGCTGGGCGGGGCTAGGGCAGGGTTAGCCTGGTGCCGGCGTTGTTGAGGAAGAAGGCATCGCCGAACTCCTGTGCCAGCCGCGCCGAGGCGTGAAAGCCGGTGCAGTGAGAGACGCCCAGCTTCTGGACCCCCAGTCTCCTGAGGTCGGCAATCGTGCGGTCCAGCCGCTCGTGGCTCGCCCCGATGAGGTGGGCACCCCCCAGGACGGCGTAGATGGGCTCCTTGCCGGTGAGCCGTTGGGCGTGAAGCAGGGTGTTGATGATGCCGCGGTGGGCACAGCCGAGGATGACAACCAGGCCGAAGTCACTATCTATCACGAGCGCCTGGTCGTCGGCCAGGGGGTCTGGCCTGAATGTATCACCTTCTTTCACGAGGAGGCTGGCCTCCACTGTCTCGTAGTCGGTGACCATGGGAATCTCCCCGGTGGTGGTGGTGCTGTCTGTGACCTGCACCGGCTCCCCCGTGAGCTTGAAACGTGCCCCGAGGGCTTCGAGTTCTGCCTGGCTGAGGGGGACCCCGATGCGGCGGCTGCCGGCCTCACCCCGCCGGGCGTACTTTTCGGCCCAGATGTCCGGGTGGGCGATTACCCCCACCTCGCCCGTGAGCTCGAGGATGTGGCCGAGTCCCCCGGTGTGGTCGGCGTGACCGTGGCTGAGGACTATCCGGTCTATACCGGACAGCTCCACACCCAGCCTCTTTGCATTGTGTGCGGCCGAGAAGCTGAGACCCGTGTCGAACAGCACTTTCCTCCCGTCCACCTCCACCAGCACGCTCAGGCCCCATTCACCCAGAAAACCGTAAGTAGCCGTGTTCTCGCTCAGTGTGGTGATGCGGATATCGCTCATAATGCCACCTCCGTTGCAGAGTTCTGGCCGGGCATCTCCTGCCGTGGTTGCTATGGCCCCGGCGCTCAGTGCTCAGCCCCATGGTTCCTTGGTAGACCTTCCCGGTTATCTGTCCACCGCCAGCCGGTCATCCCGGTGGGGCCCGGTAGGGACAGGGACCGCCGCGGTGAGGGATTCTCCCAGCCGGGCCACTGCTTCGGCCTCGTACTGCTCAATGTTGCCTTCGTCACAGAGCCTGGCCAGGTTCGGGTCGACTGGCAGCTGTGCCAGTAACAGGGCACCGGCAGCCTTTGCCATCTCCTGGCCCCGGCTCTCACCGAAGACGGCCACCCTCTTGCCCGGCTCGGGCACATAGGGGTAGCTCATGTTCTCAACAATTCCGAGGACCGGCTTGTTCATCTGGCGAACCATTTTGACTGCCTTGCGGACGACCATCCCGGCCAGTTGCTGCGGGGTTGACACGAGGACCACGCCCGATACTGGCAGGGACTGCATCACTGTCAGGGGGGCGTCGGCGGTGCCGGGTGGCAGGTCAACCACCAGGTAGTCCAGCCGGCCCCAGAGCACCTCCTCCCAGAACTGGGTGATGGCCCGCCCGATTGGTGGCCCCCGCCAGATGACGGCCTCATCCTCGCCGGGGAGCAGCAGGTTGATGGACATGATGCTGATTCCGGAGCGTGAGAGTACCGGCAGGATACCGGACTCGTTGCCGGAAGGCTGGCCCGTGATGCCGAACATCTTGGGAATGCTCGGGCCGGTGATATCGGCATCCAGTATGCCAACCTCAAACCCCTGCCGCCGCAGGGCAATGGCACTGAGGGCGGCCACCAGCGACTTGCCGACACCACCCTTGCCGCTCATGACGGCCACCACCTGGCGTACCTGGTTCAGCTGCGCCGGTGCGGCGGCGGTGAGGGTCTCCTTCACCGCCACGGTTTCGTCTAGGCCCCTTATGACCTCCTCAACCCTGGTAGTAATGGTCTCCTGGAAGGCGGGGGGCAGGGCTGCCGACGACAGGGTGACCTCCACCTGCCGGGCGGACACGGCTATGCCACGGACCAGGTTGAGCGAGCCCAGGGTGCGCATCACCCCGGGTACAAGTACTGCCCCCAGGCCGTTCTTTACCTGCTCTTCGGTCAGCATGGCTTTGCCTCCATTTGTCCTGGCGCCGCGGCGGGCCAGTTTTCCCCCTGGATGCGGGCCGGCGGTGCCATCAGTGCAGCCGCTCCATCAGGTTGGGAAGGTTACCGGCCAGGTAGCGTTCCACTGCTTCCTGTATGTTTTCAACGTCGGTGACTACCACTTCAATGCCCTGGCTGGCAAGGGCGTCGCGCGCCCCCCAGCCCATGCCGCCGGCCAGCAGGACCTGGCAATCGGTGATATTCTCAATCATGCTGGCGTGCCGCACCCGGGCGCCGGCGTCGTAGCCGTGTCTTTCGCCGGGTGCTACCTCGGGGTGGTGGGCAGCGAAGGTGTGGTGCCCTGTCTTGGGGCGGGTCTCAGCCGCTACCACCTTGCCGTTTTCTACTGTCATCACCAGATAGGATGGTGCCCGCCCGAAGTGCTGGCTGAGGCTGGTCCCATCTTCAGTTACGGCCGCAATCTTCACTACTTCCCTCCCGCTAGCTTACTTCCAGTTTATAGCTTGGCCTGCCGTTGACAAGGGATAGTTTGAGCGTAACTTTCTTTCCTTCTGCCAGGTGCCTTTCGGCCTCGTCACGCAGTCGGCGGGACGCCGGTGACTTCAGAAAAGCCACCAAGAGCTCGTACCTGAGGCGGGCCTCTTTGCTACCCGCTTCGGCTTGCAGGAGCTCACGCAGGCAATCGTTCAACTCGTGCTCGGCCAGGCACTTGATACATCTGCCTGGCACCTCCCGGGTTGAATATGCTGGTCTGAGGTCAAGCGGCTCCATAGGTCTGTCTACCCCCGTGTCTGGCTGGCGCCGGAGTGTTGGCTGGAGCAGGGAGGGTTCTCGCAGCGCTCCGTCCGCCCGCAGCAGCGCCGTCCGCTTGCGTGACAGGCATCTTCTGCCCTGATAAGGGCCGGGGAAGTGACTGCCACCTTCGTGTTCCGGCTGTTACACCGGGGGCATTCCATCTCCTTCTGGCTGGCAGTCTGGCGGGCGATGGCTTCAAAGACGTGCCCGCATGTCTGGCGGCGGTACTCATACAAGGGCATGGCTTCCTCCTTGGCTTCCGGCTAGAGAGGTGACGTACCACGTGGACATCTATCACAGTGATGTGACGGCATGGCTTTCTCCTTAGCTTCCGGCCAGAGAGGTGGCGTACGCTGGCGTATTTGCCGGCCGAGCGGTGTATCGCCGTATTCCACTACTGGCCGGCCGAGTATCATTGCTTCTGTCATCGCCTCGTCATACGGGAGCCTGGCGGCGATGTCCAGGCCCTGTTCGCGGCAGTAGACCTCGGCCTGCCGGGCGTTATCCGGGTTGATGTCATACTTGTTGATACAGACTGCCGCCGGTATCCCGAAGCGACGGCATACTCTGGCAATGCGGTCCAGGTCACGGGCGCCGGAGACGGGCGGCTCGGTGACCAGCAGTGCCAGGTCTGCCCCGCTGAGACAGGAAATCACCGGGCAACCGATGCCGGGCGGTCCGCTACCATCTCTTCCGGGCATGTTTGCATCTTTCCCCCCGAGCTGGAGCTACTACTTTTGCCGGCGTGTGCCTCGCTGGTGTCGCCCCCTTGCCCGGCCGAAGTGGGCGCTGATATCAGGCTGGGTGCTGTTTGCCAGCCTGCCGGCCTTGTAAGATTCGACCGCACTCCGGACCGTGCCGGTGACCCCGGTGAAGACCTTGACACCGGCTGCTTCAAGTACCTGGTAGGCATTCGGGCCACAGCTGCCGGTAAGCACGGCGCCAGCGCCTTTGCTGGTAACAATTTGGGCAGCTGCGATGCCTGACCCTCCTCCCGCCATGGTGGCTGAGTTCTCAACGTCCTCGAAGTCCATTGTCTCCGGCTCAATCACGACGAAGTAGCGGCATCGCCCGAAACGCGGGTCAACTGCGGCTTCCAACCCCGTGCCCGTAGCTGATACTGCAATCTTCATGTCATCTTCCCGGCGGGGCCGGGCAGCCTCGGTCCCGGCCCCGCCACTTTTCTTACCGGTCCCGGTGCTCCTGCTGCTCCAGGTCTCTGATGCGGGCCTCCAGTTGCTGCAGCTGGCTCCTCATGGCACTGGCCTGGCTGCGCATCAGCCGGAGCTCGTCCTCGGGCGCAGGGACGGCCCCATATGGGCCTACCCCCGGGTAGAAGGGTTCCTCCCACCAGCCAGGGTAGGCACACCGGGACAGCCCACCACGCCCGCGCCCGATGTAGGGCCAGGGTGGTGAGTAGCCTCTAAAACCAAGCCCTCTACCGTATCCGTACCGCATCTCCTCTCACCTCCTTGTATGAAGGCCGTGCGTGCTTATTCTTTCCAGGGGTGACCGCGCCCCCATGGGGAACGCCCGGCCCTGTGGTGCCGGCCGTGCTGCCACCCCGGTGCTGCCACCTGCATCGGGAGCGGCAACTGTTCAACCTCTTTGTCACTGCACTCGGGGCAGACCCCGGCGACCACGCCCGGGCCGCTTTCAAAGGGTGCCTCCCACATGTGGCCGTTCCGGCACCTGAAACGCCCGAAGGCTATCTCAAAATCACCGCCCTCAATGCGGATTGCCTTACCGTTGAGCACGGCATCGGCCAGCTTCTGCCGGGCCACCGCCAGGACCCGCTGGAAGGTCGGGCGCGAGATGCCCATTTTCTCCGCTGCCCGCTCCTGGTCCAGGCCCTGCCGGTCCTTGAGGCGAATTGCCTCGGCCTCTTCGTAGGCGAGGCACACTTCCTCCAGCTGCCGCAGGGGTACCCCGACAGGCCTGAAGAAGGTGACACCCGGCACATGGGTAACGCGGCGGGACTTTCTTGGCCTGGGCATCCTCACTCCTTGCTTCTTATTATGAGCATATGTTCATAATAATCATAGGGCTATTTCGGCATGCTGTCAAGTGCTGCGCCCGGGCAGGCTACCGGCGTTGACGCTGCCGGGGGGAAGGCTTATGATATCCCGCATATCGGTACCTGCGGGGGAGGTGTCATGGCTTACGTTCTTTACGAGAGGAAGGGGCACATTGTCTATATCACGCTCAACCGGCCGGAGCGTCTCAATGCCTTCGGCTCTGAGCTGACACGGCAGCTTCGTGATGCCCAGGCCCGGTTCGCCGAGGATGATGACGCCTGGGTGGCCATCTACACCGGCGCCGGCGACCGGGCTTTCTCGGCCGGCCGCGACCTGAAAGAGGTCGCCGAGCAGAGCGCGCGGGGCGAGCCCACCGGCCTGCCGCGGTCCCGGCCGGCCCCGGAGCCCGATAAACCTACCATCGCCGCCATAAACGGCCTGGCCTACGGGGGCGGCTTTGAGCTTGCCCTCTCCTGTGATATCCGCATCTGCTCGGAGAATGCCGTCTTTGCCCTGGCCGAGGTACGGGTGGGCCTCTGTCCCCCTAACGGCTCGCTCCTCCTGCCGCGGCTGGTCGGCCTCTCCAATGCCATGTGGTGGCTCCTCAGCGGTGAGCCGCTTGATGCCCGGGAGGCCCTCCGCATCGGCCTGGTGAGCAAGGTCGTCCCCCGAGATGAGCTGCTTGACACCGCCACCAGGATGGCCGAGACCATCTGCCAGAATGCGCCCCTGGCTGTCCGCGCCACCCGGGAGCTGGCAATCCTGGGGAGCGAGGTCCCCCTCCACTATGCCCGGCACCTCGGCTCGGGCATTGTCCGTTCCGTCTGGGGCTCCGAGGATGCCGTTGAGGGGGCGCGGGCCTTTGTTGAGAAGCGCAGGCCCGTGTGGAGGATGCGCTAGCCCGGCGCGGCCTGCCCCGGCGGGCAGGCCCGGGGGTACCGGGCGGGCAATTACACCGTCCAGGGGCATGATGATGCACCGGCCGGCCTGCGTGAAATGCCATGGCCCGGACGGACGCGGCGGCGGACCTGGGTGACCTGGTGGGCTTCATCCGGACCTTACCCTGATGCGGGCCCGTCCCGGGCAGCCGGGACGGGCTTCCCGCCTGTTCCGGTTGCGGCCGGCGCCGCCGGGTGGCTACAATGGTGCTATCTAATTTCGGGCCGCCGGTACGGATGGCCTGCCACCCGGGGGATACCTGGTATTGGGAAAGACGCTGGCCGAGAAGCTGCTGGGTGAGAAGTCCGGTAGAGATACCCGCGCCGGTGACATTGTTATTGCCTCGGTGGACCTGGCCTTCGTGCAGGATACCACCGGGCCGTTGACGGTGCGGCAGTTCCGCGAGGCCGGGTTCACCCGGATAGCACCTTCCATCAGGACGGCCGTCTTTCTGGACCATGCGGCTCCCAGCCCCAACCGCGAGCTTTCCAACGACCACCTCTTTTTGCGGCAGTTCGCCCGGGAGGCTGGGGTTGCCATTTACGAGGTAGGGGACGGCATCTGCCACCAGCTGGTGGCGGAATTGCTGGCACGGCCGGGCGACCTGGTGGTGGGCAGCGACTCACACACCGTGACCGCCGGCGGGCTGGGGGCCTTTGCCTGTGGGATGGGCTCCACCGACGTGGCGGTGGTCATGGCCCTGGGCCGGACATGGCTGCGTGTGCCGGAGGCAGTCCGGGTTGAGGTCTCGGGGCGTCTGCCGGAGTACTGCGGGGGGAAAGACCTCATCCTCCACGTCATCGGGCGGCTCGGGGCCGACGGGGCCACCTACCGGGCGCTGGAGTTCGGTGGCGAGGCTGTCTCGGCCATGGGCGTGGCCGACCGGCTCACGGTGGCCAACATGGCGGTGGAGGCCGGCGCCAAGGCCGGGCTGTTCCCGTCGGACGCGGCCACGAGGCAATACCTGGAGGTGCAGGGCCGCGGAGACGACTTCCGGGAGCTATCGGCTGATCCTGATGCCGTTTACGAGATGACTCTTGAAATTGACGGGGCAGCCCTGGAGCCAGTGGTGGCCTGTCCGCACATGGTCGATAACGTCGTGCCAGCCCGTGAGCTCAGGGGCACGCCTGTCCAGCAGGTCTATATTGGCACCTGCACCAACGGCCGCCTCGAGGACCTGCAGGTGGCGGCCCATATCCTGGAGGGACGGCAGCGCCACCCGGGCACACGGCTTATCGTCTGCCCGGCCTCGCGCCGCGTCCTGCTGGAGGCCCTGGCAGCCGGCTATATCCAGACACTGGTCCGGGCCGGGGCAGTGATTGCTCCGCCCGGCTGTGGTGCCTGCCTGGGGATGCACCTGGGGGTGCTCGGCGACGGCGAGAGCTGCCTGACCACCGCCAACCGCAACTTCAGGGGGCGGATGGGTAACCCGGAGGCCTTCGTTTACCTGGGTAGTCCGGCCACGGCGGCCGCCACCGCCATCACCGGTGAGATTACCGACCCGCGGGAGTTCTGGCGGTGAGCGAGACGCTTCGGGGGCGGGCCTTCAGGTTTGGCGACGGGATATCTACCGACCATATCATCCCGGGGCGCTATGCCTACCTGCGCAGCAACCTGCCCGAGCTGGCCCGGCATGTCATGGAAGATGCCGATGCCACCTTCGTCTCACGCGTCAGGCCGGGCGATTTCATCGTGGCTGGCCGTAACTTTGGCCTGGGCTCCAGCCGCGAGCACGCCCCGCTCGTTATCAAGATGGCCGGGGTGAGTGCCATCATTGCGAGGTCGGTGGCACGTATCTTCTTCCGCAACGCCATCAACCTGGGACTGCCGGTCCTGCTCTGCGATACCGATGGCATCGGTGACGGTGATGAGCTGGTGGTCGACCTGGAGGCGGGTACAATCGAAGACCTGACTACCGGTGCCCGGCTCAGTTTCAGCCCCCTGCCGGGCGTGATGCGTGACATCCTGGCCGAGGGCGGGCTGCTGCCCTACCTGGCGCGGTACGGCGACTTCCGCCTGTGATACGTGATACCGGAGTGGGCTGGAGGAGAATGACAGATGGCATACCGGGTTACCCTGCTCCCCGGTGACGGGGTTGGACCGGAGGTTACCGAGGCGACACGTCGTGTCCTCGAGGCCACCGGCGCCGGGTTTGAGTGGGACGTCCGGGTGGTGGGGGCGGCTGCCATGCCGGAACACGGCACCCCGCTGCCGCCCGGGGTGGTGGAATCTATCCGGCGTAACCGGGTGGCCCTCAAGGGGCCGGTGACCACGCCGGTGGGCTCGGGCTTCCGCAGCGTCAACGTGGCACTGCGAAAGGAACTGGGGCTCTATGCCTGCCTGCGGCCCTGTAAGGCCTATCCCGGCGCCCCGGTGCCGGTTCCGGGGGTGGACCTGGTGGTGGTGCGGGAGAACCTGGAAGACCTTTACAGCGGCATCGAGTTTGAGCGGGGCCGGCCGGAGACCACCCGCCTGGCCGGCTTCATCACGGCTGCCACCGGTGAGGGCATCCCGCCCGAGGCCGGTATCAGCATCAAGGTCATTTCGGAGGCGCGCTCACGCCAGATTGTGCGCTTTGCCTTTGAATACGCCCGGCGCTACCGGCGCCGCAAGGTCACGGCCGTTCACAAGGCCAACATCATGAAGTTTACGGACGGGCTCTTCCTGGAGGTGGCCCGCCAGGTGGCCGGGGAGTACCCGGATATCGAGTTTGAGGACCGTATCGTGGACAACATGGCGATGCAGCTCGTGCAGAAGCCCCACCTCTTTGACGTGCTGGTCTGCCCCAATCTCTACGGGGACATTCTTTCCGACCTGTGTGCCGGCCTGATAGGCGGGCTGGGCCTGGCCCCGGGGGCCAATCTTGGCGAAGACATCGCTATCTTCGAGGCCACCCACGGCAGCGCCCCCAAGTACGCCGGTCTCAACAAGGTCAACCCCATGGCGTTGATGCTCTCCGGCGTGCTCATGCTGCGGCACCTCGGGGAGGAGGAGAGGGCGGACCGGCTGGAGGAGGCCATCGCCGGGGTGATTGCCGAGGGACGGGCCGTTACTTATGACCTCAAGCCGGGGGCACCGGAGACGGCGGTGGGCACCTCGCAGG
Organism: uncultured Dehalococcoidales bacterium; assembly: GCA_964493955.1. GTDB lineage: Bacteria > Chloroflexota > Dehalococcoidia > Dehalococcoidales > Fen-1064 > CAZBPZ01. The sequence continues at coordinate 11,848 of CAZBPZ010000028.1, forward strand.
TGGCGGACGCCGTCATCACCCGCCTTGGCTAGCTGGCCCCGCTAGCTGTGACCCTTTTCCCCGTGCGCTGTGCCGTGTTGCATTCATGACCGCGGTACGATATAATTAGTGAACCTGCCTGGATTTTGGCTGATACACAAGATATGCTCCCTGGGAGGGTATGAAAGATAGGGGGAAAGGCGGCGATGGCTAAGATTTACATTATTGATGTTACCAACCGGGATGGCGTGCAGACCGCCAGGCTGGGGCTCTCCAAGCTGGAGAAGACCATGATAAACATCTACCTCAACGAGATGGGGATTTTCCAGTCAGAGTTTGGTTTTCCCACCACCCGGCACGAGACGTACTACCTGCGGGCCAACCTGGAGCTGGCCGAGATGGGGGTGCTCCAGCCGATGCGGCTGGCGGGATGGATGCGGGCGGTGGCCGAGGACGTGGAGCTGGGCTACCGGCTGGTGCCGGGCCTGAAGCACCTTAACCTGTCAATCTCAACCTCCGACCAGATGATTCAGGGTAAGTTCCTGGGTAAAAAGGACCGGGACGACATCATCCGGATGATGACGGAGGCGGTCGATGCTGCCCGTGCCCACGGGGCCGAGACCATCGGGGTGAACGCTGAAGACGGCTCACGCACCGGGCTGGACTTCCTTGTCCGCTTCGGCCAGGCGGCCAGGGAGCACGGTGCCGACCGGCTGCGTTACTGTGACACCCTGGGCTATGACAGCCCCTTCACCATCTACGAGACTGCCAGGACGCTGGCCCGGGAGGTAGGCCTGCCGATTGAGCTGCATTGCCACGGTGACCTGGGTATGGCGGTGGCCAACTCGGTGGCGGGGGCCAAGGGGGTAGTTGACGGCGGTCAGGATGCCTACATCAACACCACCGTCAACGGCATCGGTGAGCGGGCCGGTAATGCCGACCTGGTAGCGGTGCTGCTGGCCCTGACGAAGTCCAAGGGGTTCGAGGGTCGCTACGAGTTCGGGATGCCGGTTGACCTCTCCAGGTCATGGCGTATCGCCAGGTTTGCCAGCTATGCTTTTGGTGTCCCCATCCCCATTAACCAGCCGGGGGTGGGGGCCAACGCCTTTGCCCACGCTTCCGGCATTCACGCCGACGGTGTTCTCAAGGACCCGGACAACTACGAGCTTTACGGGTTTGAAGAGCTGGGGCGGGGCGAGCCGGAGATGGTTGAGACCGGCCGCCAGATATGCACCGGCCAGTATGGTGGAATCAGCGGCTTCCGCCATGTTATGAACGAGATTGCCGGTGAGGAAGCCGTTCGCTTTGCCGACGCTGCCGAGGCGGAGAAGGTGCTGGAGCTGGTAAGGTATGCCAACGTGCTGGCCCAGAAGCCCCTGGTGGAGGACGAGCTGCTCTTCATTGCCCGCTACCCGGATATTGCCCGGCAGCTTATGACGATGACTCCGCTGCAGTAAGGCCAGCGCCAGCCAGGGCCCCCTTCGCAAGAAGGGGGCCCTTCATTTGTAGTATCATCTGACATGGAAGGGTACTACTTTGACGGTGCTGCGCTGGAACAAGACCTGGCCGGGGGAAGAGCGGGCCTGGGAGTTGCTGGAACAGCGGGTCCCGGAGAGCGTCTGCCGGCGGGCGGGTGTGGCCTGGGACAGTGCCGCCGGAGCTTATGTGCTCCGGCTGTTCTGCCACGACGTCATGGTGCGGCCGGGCCGGCGCGAGATTGCGTGCCTGAGTAAGGCGGGCGGTGCCCTGCTGGAGCGCCTGCAGGAGCATGCCCGCCTTTCCATTCTGTGGTACCTGGTGAGCGCCCGGGACCTGCCGCCGCTGGGCAGGCTGGTCAGGCCGGATGACCTGCCGGGGGGAGAAATCTACCGGCAGGGCACGCATGTCCTGCCGCTGCACCACCTGGCGGCAAGGTACGGGGAGGCCCCCGCCGCCCTGCTGGAGTGTGGTAGTGCGCTCGGCGGGGAACCGGACCAGTACGGGGATGCCTCGGTGCGGCTGTGGCCGTTACCCCGTGTGCCGGCGGTGGTTGTGCTGTGGGCGGCCGACGGGGAGTTTCCGGCGCGGGCCAGCCTGCTGTTTGATGCCACCTGTCGCTTCCAGCTCCCGGTGGATATTGTCTGGTCCACGGCCGTGATGACACTGCTGGCCCTCCTTGAAGAGGACCGGCGGCCGGGGAGTTGAGAGTGAAGGGGCTTCGGCTACCGCGCAAGAGATACCTCTACGCTGGTCTGGTGGTGCTGGTGGTCTTCGTGGTGGTGCTGGTGCGGGCCGGGCTGGGAGCAGCCCTGTTCTGGTCGGCCCTGGCGGGCGTGGTGCTGTTCTACCTGAGCTTTGACCCGCGTCTCCGCCGGCACTGGTGGTAGGAGGGCGACGGTGAGAGACGAGGTCAGGGCACTGGTGCGGGGTATCAGGGAAGACCGCCGGCACGGCGCGGCCGAACTGGCGGAGCGGGCACTGCTGGCGCTGCGCCTGGTGGCCGAAAGCAGCCCGGCAGCGGGCGCCGAGGCGCTGCTGGCCGAGCTTAAAGAGGCTGGCCGGGCACTGGCCGGGGCCCGGCCCACAATGGTGGCGATTGCCGCCGCCGTGCGGCGTTTTCTGCAGGCGGTGGCGGTGCGGGCGGGGGAAGTGCCGCCGGCCGAGTTGCGGCGCCTGGCCGTGGCGTGCGCCGAGGAGACTACCCGGCGCCTGCACACTGCCGCGGAGAAGATAGCCGTGCACGCCGGCGGGTTACTGCCGCCGGGTGCCGTGGTGATGGCGCATAGCTACAGCTCCACCGTGCTGGCAGCACTGCGCTACCTCCATGGCCGGGGCAAGGTGGGGCGGGTGGTGGTGACACGCGCCGGGGCGGGGCGTACCGGCCTGGCTCTGGCCGGGGAACTGGCCGGCGCCGGGGTGCCGGTGTGGTTGATTGATGATACCGCGGTGGCGCTCTTCCTGCCGGGGGTGGTGGCTGTCTTCCTCGGGGCCGACGCCGTGTACCCTGATGGGGTGGTGAACGGGGTGGGGTCGCTCCAGGTGGCGGTGCTGGCAGCCCGGCAGGGTGTGCCGGTTTACGTCCTGGCCGATACCTTTAAGCTTGCCCCGCGGCCGGCCGGCGAGATGGCGCTCGAAGAGGGAGACCCGGTCGAGGTGGCGGGTGGTGTGCCGTTACCGGCCGGGGTGGTGGTGAGTAACCCCCGTTTTGATGTAACGCCGCCGGGGCTGATTACGGCCCTGGTCACTGAAGAAGGGGCGCTCCCGGTGGAGGCCGCCCTGGAGCGGCTTACTCCTGGCGGCGGTTGACGCTGGGTGGTGGTGGGGCTAGAATCATCGTGCGGGTACGGCCGGAACATGAAGGACGAACGCAAGACCAAGAAGCAGTTGATAGCCGAGCTGGAAGAGCTGCGCCGCCGGGTGGCCGAGCTCGAAGCGGCCGCTAACCAGCACTCGCAGCAAGAGGAGCTGCTTGATATCTTCCGGGCGAGCACCCCGATTGGTCTTTTCATCGTCCAGGACGGAAGGTTCCAGTTTGTCAACGAGAACTTCCGTGGTATCGCCGGCGGCGAACCGGGCGAGCTGATTGGCACGAATTCGATGGACCTGGTCTACCCGGACGACCGTGCCATGGTGCGCGAGAACGCCATCAAGATGCTCAAGAAGGAGCGCACCGAGCCTTACAAGTACCGCATCGTGCTGCCCAACGGGGAGATAAGGTGGATGCTGGAAGGAGTGGCCTCGGTGCAGTACCGGGGGCGGCGGGCCGTGCTGGGGCACTCGATGGACATCACCGAGCTGGAGCGTGCCCAGGAGAAGCTGGAGGAGGCCTACGAGCAGGAGCGGGCCCTGCGTGAGCAGCTCCAGCGTGAGGCCCAGCACCGGATTGAGTTTACGCGCGCCCTGGTTCACGAGCTAAAGACGCCGCTGACACCGGTGCTTTCTTCCAGCGAGCTCCTCTACAGCGAGTTGCGGGAGGAACCGTGGATGAGTATCGCCGAGAATATCCACCGCGGTGCCCAGAACCTGAGCCGGCGGATAGACGAGCTGCTGGACCTGGCCCGCGTCGAGATTGGTACGTTGCAGATTAACCGCGAGTGGTTTGACCCGCTGCCGATGCTGCGTAGCGCCGGCGAGGAAATGAAGGTGGTGGCCGAGGCGGCCGGGCAGGAGATGGTGCTTGACCTGCCGCCGTCTCTGCCGCAGGTCCAGGCTGACCAGGACCGCCTGCGACAGGTCGTCCTCAACCTGCTCGTCAATGCCACCAAGTTTACGCCGGAGGGTGGCCGTATCATCCTGCGGGCCCGCCGGGATGGAGACAACCTGGTGGTGGAGGTGGAAGACAACGGCCCCGGTATCCCGAAGAAGGACCAGGAGCGCATCTTCCAGCCCTACCACCGTAAGCTTTCCGACCGCGAACGCCTCAGTGGCCTCGGCCTCGGGCTGGCGCTGTGCAAGAACCTGGTGGAACTGCACGGTGGCCAGATATGGGTTGACAGCGAAGAGGGGCGTGGTTCGGTCTTCGGCTTCTCCATACCACTGGCGGGTGAACCGCAGGTCAGGCAAGAGGTAAAGCAGGGGGCGGTTACGTGAAGGTACTGTTGATTGAGGATGACCGGGAGATTGTGGATGCCATATCACTGGCCTTTCAGATACGCTGGCCCGAGGCCAGGCTAATCTCAACGCGTCTCGGCCAGAAGGGCGTGGAGCTGGTCGAAAGCGAGCAGCCCGATATCGTCATCCTGGACCTGGGCCTGCCTGACATCAGTGGCTTCGAGGTCCTGCGACAGATACGCCTCTTTTCCCAGGTGCCCACCATCATCCTGACGGTGCGTTCCGAGGAAGCTGATATTGTCAAGGGGCTGGAATGGGGGGCCGATGACTACATCGTTAAGCCGTTCCGCCAGCTCGAGTTTCTGGCAAGGGTGCGGGCCCTCATCCGACGCCAGGGTGCCGCCGAGGCCGAGACGCTGACATTCGGGCCGATGCACCTTGACACTACCACCGGCCAGCTCACCCTGGCGGGCCGTGAGATTGCCCTGACGGTCACCGAGAGCCGTATCATGGCCCACCTCATGAGGAACGGGGGGCGGGCGGTAACTCACGCCAGCCTGGCCGAGGCGGTGTGGGGCGACGATTACCCCGGCTCCTCGGATAGTCTCAAGGTCCACATTCGCCGCCTGCGGGAGAAGATAGAGGACGACCCGAGCCACCCCCGCTACATTCTGACCCGTACCGGGGTGGGCTACTTCCTCGCCCGGCCCGACTAGCCCGGGCACCGGCCCCGTCACATCCGTACGTGGGCTGCCGTCGTGTAGGCAGTGTGCGGCAGCCTGAATTGTAACCATTTTGTAACCCCCGGTTGACCTTTCTTTAACGCTTTCCGGCGGCGCTTTATTATGCCTTTACGCCAGCAGGATAAACTAAAAAGGATGGTTAACGTGAAGGGATGCGCCGTAAAAGCCCGGGTTATGGGGCAGGTGCGGGGCCTGGTGGTGGGTGCCGGTCCTGCTGGGTCGGCTGATATTGCCGCCGGAAGGCCCGGCCGCTTTGAGCCGTGCTGCCCCGGAGCCAGGTCGGAGGTGAGTTAGCGATGAAGGGCCTGTTAAGGTCGGCCGAGGTAGTTGGCTGGTTCATCGGCCTGGTGCTGGGCCTCAACTTTGAGAGGCCGGTTGATGTTGTTTACCGGGAGCACCCGGAGGGCGGCCTTATCTACTAGTGACAGCCCGCTAACGCCGAGACCGTGTTGGTGCTCTGGCAGGCCATTTGACAGTACCCGCTGGGGTTACTAAGATGGTGTAGCTCCGAGTAAGCACCGGCCGGTTTCTTGTTGCCAGCGGCGGTTCGATGGGCATCGAAGAGCTGAAAAAAGAGGCAGAAGAGGTCAGGGAGCGGGTCAGGCGAGACATCAGCGAGTTCCGCGATGTGTTGCGCCGGATGGCTGAGGAGGCCGGGAATGGCCAGAGCGCCCGCCTCGAGGCGTCGGTGGCGTGGATAGAACGGCGCATCGAGGAGACCGCCCGGAAGGTGGAAGTCCGTATTGACCGCGCCATCGCTCTTGCTGCCGGTGAAAAGCAGGCCCCCCGCCGCACTCGCCGGTTTGATTACACCGACTTCACCAATGTTGAAGTCGGTTGTTGTTTTTCGGTTGATATTACCTGTGCCGAGGCCTACGGTGTGAGCCTTATCGGGGACGAGGCTGTCCTGGACCTGGTGGATATCACCAAGTCCGGGAGCACGCTCAAGGTCTTGGTCAAGCCCCTCAACCTTGTTGCCCGCCCCAGTGTGGAGGTAAAGATTGCCATGCCGCGCCTGAGTAAGCTGCGCCTCAGCGGGGCGGCGCGTTGTCGCGTGCGTGGTTTCCGCTCCGGTGACAGCCTGGATGTAAACGTCTCCGGTGCCAGCCAGCTTGATATTGACATTGAGGCTGGCCGGGCGCGGGTGGAGGTGTCGGGGGCAAGCCGCCTGCGGGGCCGGATGGAGCTGGCCGATGCCGAGTTCACGCTTTCCGGGGCAAGCCGTGCCGAGGTGAAAGGCTCGGGACGGCGTGTTGACCTCAATGCCTGGGGGGCCAGTCACCTGCAGCTGGCGGACTTTGGCATTGAAGAAGCGCGCGTGAACCTCAAGGGGGCCAGCTATGCTGCCGTGGCTGTCTCCGGCCGGCTGGAGCTCGATATCAGCGGTGGCTCTGGCCTCTGTTACAGCGGCAGCCCCCAGGTGGGCAAGATGCACGTTTCGGGGGCATCCACCGTCACCCAGCGGTAGGCCCGGCCGCCGCCTTTTTCCCCTCATCCCTGGACCTCCTTTTGACCGGCCTGTGGTCGTTCTGGTATCCTCTGGCAGCTAATTCCCCGGGAGGCAGAAGTAGCGATGGAGCTTGATGGCAGGGTGGCGATTGTTACCGGCAGCAGCCGCGGCATCGGCAAGCAGATTGCCCTGGCGCTGGCGCGCGAGGGTGCCGCCGTGGTGGTGGCGGCCCGCACCGAGAGGGAGGGCGAACACCGGCTACCGGGTACGATTCACCAGACGGTGCGGGAGATAGAAGACGCCGGGGGGCGGGCGGTGGCCGTCCGCACCGACCTGACGGTGGACGGGGACGTGGAGCAGATGGTGCAGCGTACCCTGGCGGAGTTCGGGCGGGTTGACATCCTGGTGCATAACGCCGCCGCCAACTTCAACTCGCTGGTGGTGGACCTGCCGGTCAAGCGCTGGGACCTGATGATGCGTGTCAACCTGCGCGCCGCCTTCCTCTGCGCCCGGGCGGTATTGCCCACCATGATTGCCCGGCGCCGCGGCAGCATTATCTGTATGTCCTCGGTGGCGGCCCAGCGTAAAGCACCCC
>CAZBPZ010000029.1:0-4489 GCA_964493955.1 uncultured Dehalococcoidales bacterium
CCACCGGCCAGCTGGCTCCCCCGTCGCTACTCAGGTAAACGCGGTTACTGGCGGCGTCGCCGGCCAGGAGGCGGGCAGTCCCGCCGCTCCCGGCTACCGCCAGTGCGGCCACGTCCACGTCCGGCAGGCCGCTGCCCGAGCCAATATCAAGGTCAATCGCGGTGAGGCTCCCGCCGGCCGGCTCGATACGGTAAACGTCACCCCCTCCAGCCCCACCAGCCGCCACGCCCAGGAAAAGGGGGGCACCAGCAAGCGCCGAGTAGCCGTCAGGAAAGGCCAGCTCCAGCGACACCGGTGACACCCCACCGATGGTGGCCGGGCCGAGTGCCACGCCCCAGTTACCGGAGACATCACCCGCCAGCACCAATATGTCTGTCCCGTCCCAGGCGGCTGCCAGGAGCTGGCCGTCCTGCTGGTAGGCAGGGGAAAAGGCCACGTCATAAACATCCAGGGCGCCGATGCCCGTATCAACCCAGCCGGCCCCGGGGTTGGCCTCGTCCAGCAGGTAAACACCCCCGAACTCACCGGCATCGCCGTCACGCACGGCGGCCGCCACCACGTTACCCCCGCCCCGCACCACCACGCTGATAGACGTAACGGCCCGGTTGCCCGCCCCGGCACCCCCGGGGCTACCGGGCAGCGCCTGAAAGGTGGTACCGCCGTCGCCAGAGCGAAGCACGGCTGAAGCGGTGGCAATGTAGAGGCTTTCACCCGCCAGGGCAATGTCCACCAGCGCCTCCGTCACCTGGCCCACCGGGCCCCAGTGACTGCCACCGTCGTGCGAGCTGAAGAGGCGGTAGGGCGTGCCGGTCGGGGTGGCGTAGCAGTAAAGGGTACCATCAGCCGCCCGGGCGAGGTGGCGGGGCCCGGCCCCGGCCGCCAGTACCCAGCCCCCGGCCTCACCCGCGGTGGGAGTACTCACCACCGACCAGCGGGCCGGCTCGGCCGGGGCAGCGGTGGTGGGGGCAACTCCTCCCGGTAGCACGCCGCCGGCTCCCAGCAGCAACGGCCACAGCAGCAGTGCCAGCGCGGCGGCCAGGGCTACCCTGCTCATGGATGGGATTGTAACCACGCCCACCAGCCCGGTCAACCGCCACCGAGATTGACACCCCCACCCGGCCGCACCTAATATTAGGTTCCGGGCATCCGCTGGCAGAGGAGGGAAGTTTGACTGTACCGGAAATCAGACGCGTGGCCGTCATCGGGGCGGGGCTGATGGGCTTCGGCGTGGCGGTGGAATTTGCCCGTTTCGGCTACAAGGTGACCATCTACAACACCCGGGAGGAGACCAGCCGCCAGGCAATGCAGAACGCCCGCGAGGCGCTCGACCTGATGGCCGAGGCCGGGCTGATAACGTCCTCCGAGGCAGAGGCCGCCTACGGCAGAATCACCCCCACCACCGACCTGGCAGAGGCAGCCCGGGGGGCCGACTTCGTCCACGAGTCCGTACTGGAGGTGCTGGATGTCAAGAAGGAGGTCTTCGCCCGGCTGGACGAGCTGTGCCCGCCACCCGTCATCCTGGCCACCAATACCTCCAGCCTGCGGGTAACGGACATTGCCGCAGCCACCCGGCACCCGGAGCGAGTCCTGGCCACCCACTACTTCCAGCCGCCGCACTTCGTGCCGCTGGTGGAGGTAGTGGGCGGGGAGAAGACGGAGCGGCGCTACATCGAGCAGGCCGCCCGACTGCTGCGGGGCCTGCGCAAGCGTGTCGTCGTCATCGAGGTGGAACTGCCCGGCTTCGTCGGCAACCGCCTCCAGGGCTCGCTCGGCCGCGAGATACAGTCGCTGGTGGACCGGGGGGTGGCCACGCCGCAGATGATAGACGACATTATCTCCTTCGGCTTCGGACGGCGCATGGCCTACACCGGCTACTTCAAGCGGCTCGACCTGATAGGGCTTGACTTCATCGCCACCCAGGCACGGGGACGGGGCCTGGAACCCTGGGGGCCGATTGCCGAGCGGGTTGCCCGCGGCGAACTGGGCATGAAGACCGGCCGGGGCTTCTACGAGTGGCCGGGCGATAGCGCCCGCAAGCTCCACCGCCGCCTGAACCTGGAGCTCATCCGTCTGATGAAGCAGGACATGGAAGCCGGGCTGATATAGGGCGTGTCATATACTGCCGGGCTAATCCAGGGCATGTCACACTACCGCTATACCGAGTGGGACGGCACCCAGGTCTTCCCCGACCTGGACAGCGACCGGCTCCTTGAAGAGCTGGTGCGGCACCTTGCCCGCACCGGTGACGTGGCCGAGGCTATCTGGAAGCTGCAGCGCGAGGGCCTGGGTGGTGACGAGCCTGTGCCCGGCAACCGCCAGCTCTACCACTACCTTGAAGAGATGAAAAGGTCCGAGCTGGAACGGCCCGAGGTAGCCCGTGCCCTGGAGGCGCTCCGCCGTCACCTGGGCGAGGCCAGCCACCGCCCCCTGCCCGTTCCTCCGGCCCGGCTCCACCACCTGCTGGCTCTGCTGCCGCCGGGCGACCAGGACACGCGGCCCAGCCCACCCGGCCCCCCGACCGATGCCCCGGCCGGGGGCGGCGAACTGCCCGCCCCCTCTGAGGCCATCGCCACCATTGACCGGCTGCTAGCCATCACCGAGCTTCAGTCGCAGCTGCGCCGCAACCAGCGTGCCCACTCGCTCGGAAACGCCGACACGGAGCTGGTGAAGAGGCTGGCGGGAGAGCGCTTCGCCGCCGGACTGGAGGGGTTACGCCACCTGCAGCCGGTGCTCGTCCGGGCCGGGTACCTGTGCCGCCGCCACGGCTCGCTAACGCTGACACCGCGGGCCATCCGGCGCATCGGGCAGCGTGCCCTGGAGGAAGTCTTCCGGGAAATCAGGCGTAACGGCCACGGTAACCACCGCCGGGAATCCCCCGGCAGCGGGGACGAGGTGCTGGAAGGTACCCGCCCCTACGAGGCCGGGGATGACTTCCGCCTCCACCTCCAGCAGACCCTGATGAATGCGGTGCGCCGCCGACCGCGGCACCTGCCGGTGACAATTGGCCCGGATGATTTCGAGGTGGTGCGAACGGCCGCCACGACGCGCTCGGCCACGGCGCTGCTGCTGGACCTGAGCCGCTCCATGCCCCGACACGGCAACTTCGAGGCCGCCAGGAAAGTGGCACTGGCCCTGAGCGAGCTGGTGCGCAGCCGCCACCCCCGGGACAGCTTCCACGTCATCGGCTTCGCTACCCGCGCCCGTGTCATCAGGCCGGCCGACCTGCCAGGACTGAGCCGGGACCGGCACGACCGCTTTACCAACGTGCAGCAGGCCCTGGCCCTGGCCCGGCAGCTGCTGACCACCGGACCGGCCGAGGACCGGCATGTGATACTGGTCACCGACGGCGAGCCGACGGCACACACCGAGGACGGCCGGGTCCATACCGCCTACCCGCCCTCGCCGCGCACCCTGGAACTGACACTGGCCGAGGCCCGCCGCTGTGCCCGCGCCGGTATCCGCCTCAACACCTTCCTCTTCCGCGGGCCCGACCTGGGGCAGGACTTTGCCCGCCGCATGGCCGCCGCCAGCCGCGGCCGCGTCTTCTTTACCCGCGCCGGTGACCTGGGGCGCTACATCATGGCGGACTACCTTTCCGGCCGGCGGCGGAGCCTTTAGAGCCTCGCCTTTGCGCCCCCCACACCCCGGTGCTAGAATACGCCGGGAGGAGAGATACAGATGGCCACCCGAATTATTGACCTGAGCCTGCCGCTGGAGCCGGCCCCCGGCGGGCAGACGGTGGAAATCAGCCACCACCCCCACCAGGCCGGGGCCGAGCAGATGGCCCGGATATTCGGCTGCCGCCCCGCCGACCTCCCCGGTGGGCTGGGCTGGGCCACCGATACCCTCACCCTCAGCACCCACGCCGGCACGCACGTTGACGCCCCCTGGCACTACAGCCCCACCTCCGAGGGGCGCCGGGCGCGCACCATCGACGAGATGCCGCTGGAGTGGTTCTACGGTGACGGTGTCATCATTGACATGCGGCACAAGCCGGCGGGCGCGGCGGTGACCGTGGAGGACTTCCAGCAGGCGCTGGACAGGCTGGGCTACCACCTCAAGCCGGGCGACATCGTCCTCGTCCAGACGGGGGCCGACCGGTACTGGGGCACCGGGGAGTACGACCGCGCCGGCTGCGGCATGACGCGCCGGGCCACCCTCTGGCTGATAGAGCAGGGGATACGCGTCATGGGGACGGACGCCTGGGGCTGGGACCGCCCCTTCTGGGCCATCCGCCAGGAGTTCCAGGAAACGGGCGATAGCAGTATCATCTGGGGCGCTCACTATGCCGGCATCGACCGCGAGTACTGCCACATCGAAAAGCTGGCCAACCTGGACAAGGTGCCACGCCCTACCGGCTTCAAGGTGGCCTGCTTCCCGGTATCCATCCGCGGCGGCAGCGCCGGCTGGGCACGGGTAGTGGCAATTGTGGAGGAACAATAGACCCACAGGCGTAACTTCTACCACCAGGGCACGACTTGAGAATATC
>CAZBPZ010000029.1:4589-19059 GCA_964493955.1 uncultured Dehalococcoidales bacterium
GAATATCCGGTATTCACCCCAGGGGACAATAGACCCACACGGTGTAACTTCTACCGCCGGAAAGGACTCAGCCGATGACCAACCCGAACGGACCCTACCCCGGCCGGCAGCTCTTCGTGGGGATTTCGCCCGGCGGACGGCCGGCCGTGGCCTACCTCGTCACCGGGCGCAGCGCGGCCAGCCGCGAGCGCCGGGCAATCGCACTCGAGGACGGCGTCAGGATAGGCCCCCTTGGTGACGTGGAGTATGACCCGCTGCGCCACTACACCGCCCTCAAGGTGGAGCCTGCCCTGGGGCTGGCCGTCGTCAGCAACGGCATCCAGACCGAGGCCATCTTCGAGGCCTACCGCCTCCTCGGCAATGTCGGGGCCACGCCGGACGGGTCATTCCTGCAGAAGCTGCTGGAAGGGGCCGGGGCCGAGCCGGACAGCCTCAAAACACCCCGCATCGCCGGGGTCATCACCCGCCACGGCGAGTCCGGCCGCCTCTTCTACTTCCTCGGCGTCAAGCGGGCCGACATGCCGGCCCGGGCCTTAAGCGTCGCCGTGGAGCCGGGGGTGCTCTTCGGTGTCTCCACCTACCAGGGCGACCTGTCCGACCCCCGGCCGTTTGACCTGAGCGGCGGCCCGGCCCGGCTGCCGTTCGAGGACGAAGACCCGCATGAGCTTGCCACCCGCCTCTACGACATCTCCGCGGCCAGCCACCAGGACCAGGACATCCGCGTCTGCACCGTGGCCGCCATGCCCTCGGCGGATGACCCCGGGGCCTGGGGCGTGGCCATCAAGAACCGGCAGGAGCCACCGCGGTGAAGGCCCAGAGGTTACCCGGCAACCCCATCATCCGGCCCAACATGAGGGCGCGCACCGGCAGCAACATCAACGGCCCCTCGCTCGTCCGCGCCCCCGACTGGCTGCCGGACAGGCTGGGGCGCTACTACCTCTACTTCGCCCACCACAAGGGGAGGTTCATCCGCCTCGCCTTCGCCGACCGGCCAGAAGGGCCGTGGCAACTCTACGAGCCGGGTACCCTCCACCTGGCCGAGGCCGCCTGCCAGGACCACGTTGCCTCGCCGGACGTGCACGTTGACGACGAGAGGCGGCAGCTACGCATGTACTACCACGGGGTGGGGGAAGACGGGAGGCAGATGTCATTCGTGGCGCTATCACAGGACGGAATCCACTTCCGGAGCCGGCCGGGGCCGGTGGGACACCCGTACTTCAGGGTGTTCCGGTGGGGCGGCTGGTACTACGCCCTGGGAATGCCGGGCTGGTCCTACCGCTCGCGCGACGGCCTTACCGGTTTCGAGCGCGGGCCGCGGCTCTTCACGCCCAACATGCGCCACAGCGCCCTGCTGGCCCGCGGTAACACCCTGTACGTCTTCTTCAGCAACGTGGGCGACGTGCCGGAACGCATCCTCCTGTCCACCATCGACCTCACGCCCGACTGGACGGAATGGCACGAGAGCGAGCCGGTGACGGTGCTGGAACCGGAGACAGACTACGAGGGGGCCGGCCTGCCGCTGGAGCCGTCGGTGCGGGACTGGGCGCCGCTGCCGGTGCGCCAGCTGCGTGACCCCGCCATCTTTGAAGAAGACGGCCGGACTTACCTGGTGTACTCGGTGGCCGGTGAGCATGGCCTAGCAATCGCGCGGCTGCTGGAATAGCGACACGGGCAAGGAGGAGAACCATGGCCGACGATACCATTGTGAAGGGGGGCTACCTCTACGGGGGCTGGCGCCAGCCGCCCAATATCTGGAAGGACGCCGGCATCCACAATGACGAAATCGCCCGCCGGGCCGGGATGCGCGGCGGCACCATCCCCGGCACCATCCACCTCAACCTCTTTCCGCCGCTCCTCATCAGGCTCTTCGGGCAGCGCTGGCTGGAGAAGGGCTGCCTGAGCTTCTACTACACCTACGCCACCCTGGACCGGGAGGACGTCTGCGCGGTGGTGGCGCTGCCCCCCGGGGGCAGGACGGACGACGTGCTGGTTGAGGCGCGGGTGGAGATGCCGGACGGCCGTGTGGTGGCCCGCGGCACCGTTTCCGTGGGCGAGCCGGCCGAAGAACCGTACGTGGGCAGCATCCGGCTGGAAGACGCACCCCGCCGCGAGCTCCGGATACTGGCCGACCTGCGGTCGGGAATGGAGATACCGGCGCGGGAGAACGTCATCGTCACCCAGGAGGAGCTCAACAAGACCCTCGAGACCATCACGGACACCATCGAGTGGTACAGGGGCAGCTCGCCCTGGGGGCCGCCGGTGGTGAACCCGGCCACGATGTACAGCGTCCTCAACGCCGGTTTCCCCCCGGACACCATCAAGCCGGCGGTAGGCTTCTTCGGGGCCACCGAAATCACCCTCGTGGACGGGCCGATACTGGTGGGTGTACCCTACCGCACCACCGGCCGGGTGGTCTGCGTGGGGGCCAGCCCGAAGACGGAGTTTGCCTGGGTGGACTCGGAGCTTTACGAGCAGTCCAGCCGCCGGCTGGTGGCAAAGATGCGCCACCTGACGCGCTGGATGAAGGCTTCCTCGCCGCTCTGGCAGTAAGGGGCCAGGAAGGTTACGGCAGCCCGCGCCGCTCCAGCGGTGGCAGGTAGTACACCGCCGGGCCGGTCTTCTCCTCCGGCAGCAGGACAAAGGCCCGCCCCGAGGCTACCAGCCGCGAGACCTCGCTCTGCGGGTCAGCCAGGTCACCAAAGTAGATGGCCTCGGTCTGGCAGCAGATGACGCAGAAAGGCTCCAGTCCCTGGTCGATACGGTGAGCGCAGAGGTGGCACTTACCGGCCACGCCGGCCCGCTCATCGAAGGTGATGGCCCCGTAAGGACAGGCCGCAAGGCACATCCGGCAGCCGTCACACCGGGCAGCATCGATGAGGACAATGCCGTCGTCACGCCTGGTTATCGCTTCCAGGGGGCAGGCGTCGATGCAGGGTGGCTCGGCGCAGTGCATGCAGAGGCGCGGCTCGTAGCCCATGCGCAGCTCGGGGTAACGCCCGGCGGCGGTGTCCATCCGCGCCCCACCGACCGTCCGCACCGTAATCCATGAGCCTTCCTCGATGCCGTTCTCCAGCTTGCAGGCCACGGTGCAGGTATGGCACCCCGTGCAGCGCTCCAGGTCTATGACCAGTCCGTAACGCCTGGACACCTTGCCGTCTCCCTCCATCAGGCCTTCTCCACCTGCACCAGCACGTCGTTGAAGGCCATGTTCGGCTCGTAGATGATGTCCTGGGCCGGGTTGATGGTGTCGTGGGTGAGGGTGTTGAAGCCACCCTCGCCGAACTGCTCGAACCACCAGCCCTGGCAGATGTTGATGACCCCCGGCGGCACGCCCTCGTTGAGCTTGGCCTCCAGCCGCACACGGCCGCGGTCGTTATAGACCACCACCTCGTCACCATCCCTGATGCCGCGGGGGGCGGCGTCGGCCGGGTTGATGTCCACCACCGGCCGCGGGTTGAGCTGCAGCAGCCAGGGGATATTGGCGTAGCTGGAGTGGTGGCGGAAGCGGCTGTGCACCTGCACGTAGACCAGCGGGTACTTTTCCGCCCGCGGGGTGCGGGCGCTCTCCAGCGGCTCGCGGTAGAAGGGCAGCTCCTCGCCCACCGCCCTGAGGGCCTCGGTGTAGAACTCAATCCGGCCCGAGGCGGTGCGAAAACGTCCGCCACCCGGGGCCGCCGGGGACGGCGGCGTGACGTTGATACGGCCCGGCCCCCGCCGCAAGGCCTCCACGTTGATGCCTTCCACCGAGGGATGCCCGGAGGAGAGCAGCAGGTCAACGAACTCCTCCTCCGTCTTATCAAAGTAGCTGGCGAAATCGAAGCGCTTCGCCAGGTCGCTCAGGATGGCCACGTCCGAGCGGGCCTCGTGGAGCGGCTCGACCACCTTCTGCTGGAGCTGCAGGAAGGGGGCCGGCCCGCCCACCATGTCAGAGAACTCGAGGAAGGTGCAGACCGGCAGCACGACATCGGCCTGTTTGGCGGTGTCATCCATGAAGAGGGCGGTGTGGACAATCAGTTCCAGCTTCGGGAATAGCTCGCCGATTATCTTGTAGGAGTTGGCGCACTGGTTGACGAAGTTGGTAAAGGCGAACCAGAGCGCTTTGAGCTGGTAGGGCCGGCCTTCCAGTATGGCGGGGTAGGTATTGAGGATGCCCATCCGGGAGTAGGAACGGCCCGGGTCGGGCTGGAGGAAGGCGCCCCAGTTGAGGACGAGGCGGCGGTGGCCACCGGCGCCGGGCACGGTGGTGTTGCCGGTGATGGCGGCCAGGGTGCAGACGGCGCGGAAGGTGAGGTCGCCGTGGTAGGTGCGGCCCAGGCCGTTGTTGGTGTAGATGTTTACCGGCCGGTGGGTGGCGTAACTGCGGGCAAACTCGGCAATCTTCGCGGCCGGGATGCCGGTTATCTCCGCCGCCCGCTGCGGCGGGTACTCGTTCACCAGGTCAGCCAGCAGCTGGTAGGCGGGCCGACAGGTGATACCGCCGACCTCATAGGTGCCGGTCAGGGCCGGGGTTGATGTCTCCTCAACCGGCCGGGCGGCACCGGCGGCCGGGTCCCACGCCAGGTAGCCCTGGCCGGCCCCGCCGCCGTCAAGGTCGCCCTGGCGCAGGAAACGGCCGTTATCAGCCCGCACCAGGAACGGCCCCACCGTGTAGCGGCGCACGAAGTCCTCGTCGGCCAGGCCCTCGGCCAGGATGACGTGCATCATCGCCAGGGCCAGGGCGGCGTCGGTGCCGGGGCGGAGACCGATGTACTCGTCGGCCTTGGAGGCGGTCACGGTGAAGACGGGGTCAATCACCACCAGGGGTACGCCCGCCTGCTTGTAGGCGAAGAGGGAGCGCATCAGGAAGGGGGTGGACTCGGCCGGGTTGGTACCCCAGCAGATGTTCATCCTGGGGTCACGGAAGGCCGAGATGAACGGGCCGGGGCTGTGCGCCCCGTACATGGCGGTGGTGGCACAGGGGCCGGCCGAGTCGCCGTAGCCCCAGGCGCTGACCCGTGTGCCCTGGAACAGGCTGACGAAGCGGGTGTAGGCCCCGAACTTGACCGTACCCGAGCCCGGCCCGCCGAGGACGAAGCCGACCGACCGGGAGCCGTACTCGGCGGCAATCCGCTTGAACTCGGCGGCAATATAGTCCAGCGCCTCGTCCCAGGAGATGCGCTGCCAGCGGCCCTCGCCGCGCCGGCCGGCCCGCTTCAGCGGGTACTTGAGACGGTCCGGGTGGTAGAGCATCTGCAGGGTGGAGAGGCCACGCAGGCAGATACGGCGGTAGTGAGGGTCGGGGAAATCGGCCGGCTCCAGCTTGACGACCCGGTCCCCCCGGACATGCGCCAGGATACCACAGGCATTGGCAGCACAGTGGGCCGGGCAGGCCGTCCTCACCACCCTGGTCTCGGTGCCGGCCATCATTTCCCTCCGCAGCCGGGTTCGGTACTCAGGGTAGGATAGAGTACGCCCGGTGCGGCTGTCAAACATCCGGTTACACAGCACCACTCAACACAATGCAAGTAGAACCGGTTGCACCTGCATGATGCCGCCAGCCCCGGCGGTTTGACAAAGCCCCCGGGCAAGCGTATGATGCCGCTTTCAGGTGCAGAAAGGGGCTTGACCGGCCGACCTATTGATGCCATTATCAAATGGCGGGGGCAACGAAACGAGTATGGTCCCGGGAAATAACCCGGTATCCACGAAAGACCTCCTGACACCACTGCCGTCCGGCCGGCAGGGGGACAGGGTGCTGCGGAGGCGGCGCCGGCGGCGCGGAGTACTGGCAGCCGTACTGCGCGGGCTACGAAGGCTATTTCCCGGCGGGGCCACGGGGTAGCCGGCGGGCCAGATGTACATCATCATTGCCGGTGCGGGGGTGGTCGGCTTCAACATTGCCTCGCTGCTGGCGGAGGCCAAGCACGACGTGGCCGTGGTTGACCAGTCTGACGAGGCCGTGGAGGCGGTGCGCCGGCAGCTGGATGTCAGGACCATCAGCGGCAACGCCGCCACACCGCGCGTCCTGCGCGAGGCCGAGGTCAGCCGGGCCAACCTGGTAGTGGCCGTCACCAACAATGACGAGACGAACGTCCTCGTCTGCTTCCTGGCCAAGGAACTGGGGGCCGCCATGACGGTGGCCCGGGTGCGAAACCCGGACTACTCCGGCTACTTTGTCACCGCGGCGCGCTCCCCGATGGCCGCCCGCAAGGTCATGCGCCCCAAGAGCCTCGGGGTTGACCTGTTCATCAACCCGGAGGTAGAGGTGGCCGAGGAGATAATGGGCATTCTCTCCGGCCTGTACCCGACCGACGTCCAGAACTTTGCCGGCGGGCGCGTCCAGATAAGGGAGTTCCGGGTGGGACAGGAGCCCCCGGCCGGCCAGGCGGTGTCCGCTATCCGGTTGCCGGAGCCGGCCACCATCGTCGCCATTTCCCGCGGGGGGCAGACCTCTATCCCCACCCCCGGCGAGGTCGTGCAGCCGGGCGACCACATCTACCTGGTGGCGGCGGCACACCACATGGAGGCCCTCGGCCGGATGTTTGCCGTGCCACCCCGGCCGGTCAAGAACGTTGCCATCTTCGGGGGCGAGAGGGCCGGCTTCCTGGTGGCCGATGGGCTGGAAAAGCGTGGCATCAATGTCAAGCTGATAGACCCTGACCTGGGGCGCTGCCAGGCGCTGGCCGCCCGGCTGGAGCGGACATCCGTCCTGCACGGCGACGCCACCGACGCCGATTTCCTGACAGAGCAGGGAATCACCGCCGCCGACGCCTTTGTGGCCACCACCAGCAACGATGAGATCAACATCCTGTGCGGCCTGCTGGCCAGGCAGCTCGGCGTGCGGCGGACTATCATTACTGTCGTCAAGCCGGGCTACATTGCCCTGGCGCAGGCCGTGGGGGTGGACGTGGCGGTGTCCTCACTGCTGGAGGTGGCGGGGCGCATCACACGGTTTGTCCTGCACGGCGGGGTAATCTCGGCTACCTTCATCGGGGGGAAAGACCTTCAGGCGGTTGAGTTCGTGATAGGCCAGTCAGCCGCTATCGCGCAGCACAGCCTGGCCGAGAGCGGGCTGCCAAAGGAGACTATTGTCGCAGCCGTGGTGCGTGACGACGATGTGATGGTGCCCGCCGGAGACGGCCCGGTGCGCCCCGGGGACCACGTTATCATCGTGTCCCGCCTCTCCGCTATCCCGGCAGTGGAGCGGCTCTTCAAGTAGCCCCGAACGATGAGACTGCGGATAGTCAGCCACTACCTGGGCTTCATCGCCGCTATACTCGGCACCTTCATGGTCATCCCCCTGGGCTGGAGCCTGGCCCGCGGCGAGGCCGCCACGCTGGCGTTTGCCATCTCGGCGGCGGTCACGGCCGGCGGGGGGCTGCTCGCCTGGAAGCTCACCCCCGTCCGCGACGCCCGCCTCGGCCGGCGCGAGGCCGTGCTCATTGTGGTGCTGGGCTGGCTGCTGGCCTCGGCCGTCAGCTCGCTGCCCTATGTGCTGGCCGGCACCTTCAGCAGCTACGAAGACGCCCTGTTCGAAGCTGTCTCCGGCTTTACCACCACCGGCGCCACCGTGCTGACCTCAATTGAAGGCCAGATGGAAAGCGTCCTCGTGTGGCGCTCACTGACACAGTGGCTGGGCGGCATGGGCATCATCACGCTGTTCGTGGCGCTCTTCCCGGTGTTCGGCATCGGGGCCGCCCACCTGGTCGAGGCAGAGATGCCGGGCCCGCAGCCAGAGAGGCTAACACCGCGCATGCGGGACACCGCCAAGGCAGTCTGGGTGCTGTACGCCGTCTTTTCCCTGCTGGAGCTGGCCCTGCTGCTGGGGGGCGGCATGTCACCCTTCCACGCCCTGACCGTTACCTTCAGCACGATGCCCACCGGCGGCTTCACCGGCACGGAGATGAGCATCGCCGCCTTCAACAGCGTCTACTTCGAAGGGGTCATCACCTTCTTCATGCTGGTGGCGGGGGTCAACTTCGGCCTCTTCTACTTCATCTTCTGGAAGAGGCAGGCCCGCCCCCTGCTTACCAGCCCGGAGTTCAAGGTCTACCTGGGGACTCTCCTGGCGGCGGCGGTACTGGTCACGGTTGACCTCTCCAGCAACACGGGGCTTTCAATCGGCCAGGCCATCCGGCAGAGCAGCTTCCAGGTGGTGTCCACCATGACCACCACCGGCTTCACCACGGCCGATTTCGGCAGCTGGCCCACCTTCACCCGGGCCGTCCTGCTGGCGCTGATGATAATCGGCGCCTCGGCCGGCTCCACCGGCGGGGCGCTCAAGGTGGTACGGGTGGTGGTGCTGGCCAAGTACACCTACAACCAGCTCCGCCGCGCCTTCAACCCGCGGGCGGTGCTACCGCTCAAGCTGGGGGGTACTGTCCTGCCGGACCAGGTTGTTTCGCGCGTCATCGGCATGACGGTGCTCTACTTTGTGGCGATATTTGCCGGCTTCGTGCTGATGAGCGCCTTCGGGCTGGACCAGGAGACCGCCCTGTCCTCGGTGCTGGCCACGCTGGGCAATGTCGGGCCCGGGCTGAACCTGGTGGGGCCGGCCGCCAACTACGCCTTTATCCCGGCAGCCGGCAAGGCGGTACTGATGGTCTGCATGCTGGTGGGGCGCCTGGAACTCTTCACCGTGCTGGTGCTGATTGTACCCTCGTTCTGGCGGTGGCGGTAGGAACCGTGGCAGGCTTTTCTTGTGGTTTGAACCAACCCGACGGGCTTCGTTCACTTTATTCACAGGGTCTAGAAACCGTGACAGGCTTTTTATTGTAGTCTGGGCCGTTCAGGTTTATAATACTTCGTGCTATTCAGGGGTTTGCCTGAAGAACATATCAGTAATGGAAATCCGCAGCATTCTCGTGCCGGTCAGCGGCACTGAAGCTGATAGTGAGGCGATGGTCTTCGCCTGCCGCCTGGCAAAAAAGGACAAGGCCAGGATAGTGGCTGTCTATGTCATTCCCATTCAGCGCAGCCTGCCCCTTGACGCCGAGCTGGAGACCGAGGTGGAAAAGGGGGAGCGGGTGCTGGAGCAGATGGAGAAGGTCGCGACGGGCCAGGGCTACGCGATAGAGACAGACCTTCTCCAGGCACGGGAAGAGGGGCCGGCCATCGTCGACGAAGCCCGGGAGCATGACATTGACCTCATACTGATGGGCACGCCCTACCAGCGGCAGTTCGGGCAATTCAGTCTGGGGCAGACCATTGTCTACGTGTTGAAGAACGCTCCCTGCCGGGTTATGATTTACCACCACTACCCTCCCCCTGAAGAGGACACGCCATGAAGGTAGTCATCATGGGGTGCGGGCGGGTCGGTGCCGGCCTGGCCTCGCTGCTGGACCAGGAGGGGCACTCCGTTACCATCCTGGACAACGATTCCTACAGTTTCCGGCGGCTCCCGCCTGACTTTGGTGGCCGGGCCCTGCTGGGTAACGGCATCGACGAAGACGTGCTGCGGCGCGCCGGTATTGAGAGTGCCGACGCCTTCGTGGCACTCACCCAGGGGGACAACCGCAACATCATGGCCACCCAGATAGCCAAGCGGATTTTCAAGGTGCCGCGGGCGCTGTGCCGTATCTACGACCCGCTGCGCTGCCAGATGTACCAGGAGCTCGGCCTGGAGGCCATCAGCCCCACCACCGTCTTCGCCCGCCTGCTCAAAGACAAGCTGGACAACCCGCCGGAGGAATAGTAAGGTCCCCATGTACATCATTGTTGTTGGCGGAGGCCGGGTCGGCTACTACCTGACAAAGGCGCTCCTGGACGAGGGGCACGAGGTGCTGGTGCTCGAAAAGAATGCCGCTGTCTGCGCCGTACTCAACGAAGAGCTGGGTAGCGTCTGCCTGCGGGGTGACGGCTGCGAGTCCACCGTCCTGGCAGCGGCCGGTGCCGGCCGGGCCGATATGCTGGTGGCCGTCACCGGGGACGATGAAGATAACCTGGTGGCCTGCCAGGTTGCCAAGCACATGTTCCACGTGCCGCGCACCATTGCCCGCATTCGCAACCCCAAGAACGAGAGGATATTCAAAGAGCTGGGCATTGACGTTACAGTAAACAACACCAACATTATCCTGGAGAACATTGAAGAGGAAGTCCCCACCCATCCCCTGACCCACCTGCGGGACATTCGTGGCCTTGGCCTGGGAATCGTCGAGATCAAAATCCCGGAGAACGCCCCGACCATCGGGCGGCCACTCAAAGAGCTACCCCTGCCGGAAAATGCGGCGGTGGCGCTGGTCATCCGGCGCAAGACGAGCAAGCCGATACTGGCCAGCGGAAACACGGCCATCCAGCCCGAGGACATCGTCATTGCGGTGACCCCACACGAAGACGAGGAGGCCCTGCGCGCCGCCCTGCGGGGTGAATAGGCCCCCGCTGCTACCCCAGGAGGCGTGCCATTCCGAGCGGGAACACCCTCAGAAGGTCAGGGGCGGCGGCAGTCCTGCTGCTGCTGGCTGTCACCGCCGCCAGCACCACCGTGGCCCTCACCCGCTGCCGGCCTGTCCCACCGCTGGAGATTTCCCTGCCCTCCCCCGAAGAAGAGACCGGCAGTATCCTCATCAGCGGGGCCGTCACCAGTCCGGGCCTCTACCCCTATACCGGCCGGGACACCATCCCGGCCCTGCTGGCCGCCGCCGGTGGCACCACCACCGATAACGCCAGTCTCCGCCTGGTCGTCTCCGGCGGCCGGGAGACTGAAGGCCCGCAACTGGTAGACATCAACCGGGCCGAGGCCTGGCTGCTGGAGGCGCTGCCCGGCATCGGCCCGACGCGGGCGGCCGCCATCGTGGAGTACCGCAGCCGCCACGGCCCCTTCCGCAGCATCGATGACCTTGCCAGTGTCCCCGGCATTGGCCCGTCCGTCCTGGAGGCAATCCGGGAACTGGTCACCGTTGGTGAGTAACCGGGGCAGCCCATGACCCTCGTCTGCCTGAGCCTAGCCTGGACGGCCGGTATCCTGCTGGGGGCAGCGGCAGACTTTCCCCCGGCCCTGCTCCTGCTCAGCCTGTCCCTCCTGCCCCTGCCGTTCCTGCTGCGCCGCCACCGCCGTGCCGCCGTCACCATTGCACTGGCAGCCCTGGTACTGGCCGCCGGCGTGCTCCGGTACAGGGTGGCCGAGGTACCCGCCGGCCTGCGCCAGTACAACGACCGGGGCGAGGTGGCCCTGAGAGGGGTGGTGAGTGCCGACCCCGAAGAGGGTGCCCGGACGGTACAGCTGCGGCTGGCGGTCAGCCAGGTTGAGGTGGGAGGCCAGTGGCAGCCCGCCGGGGGTACGGTCCTCGTCTTCGCGCCGTCGTACTCCCGCTACCAGTACGGCGACAGGCTCCTCGTCCGGGGCGAGCTGGCAACCCCGCCGCCGCTGGCAGGCTTTGATTACGCCGCCTATCTGGCCCACGAGGGTATTTACTCCACCATGCTCTACCCCGAGGTACAGCTCACGGGAAGGGGTTCGGGCTCAGCCTTTTTGGCCTGGCTCTACCGGGTGCGCCGGCACCTGGCGGACTCCATCAGCCGGCTGCTGCCGGAGCCGCAGGCCTCGCTGGTGAACGGCGTCCTGCTCGGCAAGCGCGGTACCATCCCCGACGACCTGCGTGATAGCTTCACCCGCAGCGGCACCGCCCACCTGCTGGCCATCTCCGGGCTGCACCTCGGCATCATCACCGGGCTGATGCTGCTTGCCGGGGTGCGCCTCCTGGGACGGCGTTACCAGGCCCACGTCTGGCTGGCACTGGGCACTGCCTGGCTCTACGCCCTGCTGACCGGCCTGGACCCGCCGGTGCTGCGGGCGGCCATCATGGCCAGTATGTTCCTGGCAGCCGAGCTACTGGGGCGGCAGCGCCGCGGCCTGCCGGCCCTGGCCTTTGCCGCCGCCGTTATGGTGGGGCTCGAGCCCGCGGTGCTCTGGCAGGCGTCCTTCCAGCTCAGCTTCCTGGCAGTGGCCGGGCTGGTGCTGGTCTCACCCTGGCTGCAGGCCGGGGTGCGGCTGGGGCTGGCGAAGGGCTTTGGAGAGGACAGCCGGCTGGCCAGCCGGCTCGGCGGCCCGGCCGATGCCCTGGCGCTGACCCTGGGGGTGCTGGTGGCCGTCTGGCCGCTGGTGGCCTACTACTTTGGCATTATCTCGCTGGTGGCCCCGCTGGCCACCCTGCTGGCACTGCCGGCCCTGCCGGGCATCATCGTCAGCGGGGGGCTGGCGGCCGGGCTGGGCCTCCTCTGGCTGCCGCTGGGCTGGGTGACCGGCTGGGTCGCCTGGCTGCTGGCCAGCTACACGACGGCCGTGGTCACCGGGCTGGCCAGCCTGCCGGGGGCCGCCATTGAGCCGGGCGCAGTCGACGGGCGGCCGGTCTGGGGGTACTACGCCGCGCTGGGGGCGGTCCTGCTGCTACTGTGGCGGCGTCCCGCCTTGCTGCCGGGCGCCCTGCCCCGGATTACCACCTGGGCCTCCAGGGTGCCCCTGAGACTGGTGCTGCCGGTACTGGTGGTGACGGCCAGCCTTGCGACCATCGCCGCCGCCACCATGCCGGACGGCCGCCTGCACGTTGCCTTCCTGGACGTGGGGCAGGGTGATGCCATCTACATCCGCACGCCGGCCCACCAGGACATCCTGGTTGATGGCGGCCCGGACGCGGTCTCCGCCGTCCGCGGCCTGGGACGGGAGATGCCCTTCTGGGACCGGACAATTGACCTGGTGGTGCTGACCCACCCCCACGCCGACCACCTTACCGGCCTGATGGAGGTGGTGCAGCGCTACCGGGTGCGGCAGGTGCTGCTCCCGGCGGGGGAGTGGGAATCACCCCCCTACGACGAGTGGCTGCGCCGGCTGGCCGAGCAGGGTATAGAAGTCACGACCGCCGTGTCAGGCCAGCGCATCGACGGCGGGGCGGGGGTGGTCATCGAGGTAATGGTACCGGGTCTGGCCGACGCCGGGACGGAAGACGACCGCGCCACCGTGCTGCGGGTCTCCGCCGGCGAGGTGGGCTTCCTGCTGACAAGTGATATCTCCAGCCAGGCCGAGCGGTGGCTGCTGCTGGCGCGCGCCCCGCTCCAGAGCACCGTCCTCAAGGTGGGGCACCACGGCTCGGCCACCTCCAGCGCCACCTTCTTCCTGGCGGTGGTGCAGCCCCGGGCGGCGGTGATTTCAGTGGGGGCGGACAACCCCTTCGGCCACCCGGACGAGGACGTGCTGGCCCGCCTCGAAGCAGCCGTGGGCAGAGAGCACCTCTTCCGCACCGACCGCCACGGCACGGTGGAGTTCACCACCGACGGCCGCCGCCTCTGGGTGAGGACGGAACGGTAGCGGCCCGGTGGCCTTGACCCTCCCCCGCACCGCCCCCTAGAATGGCCCTGGCAGGGTATCCCCCGGAGCTGAGAGTAGAGCAGTGAGAGATGTCGTCGTGCTCGGGGCGGGGCTTCACCGCTACGGGCTCTACCCGGACAAGACCCCGGTTGACCTGGCCCTGGTAGCCTGCGCCGGTGCCTTTGATGACTCCGGTGTGCGCTGGCCGGACGTGGAGGTGGGCTACTGCGCCTCGGCCAACCAGACCGCCTTCACCGGGCACGCCATCGCCGCCACGCTGGGGACATTCGGGGCCACCATGACCAACCTGGAGAACGCCTCGGCCAGCGGCTCGGCCGCCTTCCGCGAGGCCTACCTGGCCATCCGCGCCGGGCTGGCGGACGTGGCAATTGCCATCGGGGTGGACAAGGTGCGTTCCTACCGGCGCGTCCGCACCACCGGCGGGGAAGAGACCGTCAAGGCCCCCGCCAATACCGGCCCGATGATGGGCTTCGCCCTGCGCGCCCGCCAGCACATGGCCGAGTACGGCACCACCATTGACCAGCTGGCCAGGATATCAGTCAAGAGCCACTACAACGCCAGCCTCAACCCCTACGCCCACTTCCAGAAGCCGGTCACCCTGGAGGAGGTGCACCGTGCCCGCATGGTGGCCGAGCCGCTGACGGTGCTGCACTGCTGCCCCTGGGACGATGGCGCCGCCGCCGTCATCCTGGCCGCCGCCGAGGTAGCCGGCCGCTTCACCGATAAGCCCTGCCCCAGGGTGCTCGCCTCCGCCTGCACCGGGCTGGACGGCACTGACCCGCTGGTGGACCTCACCCGGACCACCGCCGCCAAGGCCTACGCCATGGCAGGCTGCGGGCCGGAAGACCTTGACCTGATTGAGCTGCACGACGCCGCCACGATAGAGGAGCTCCTCTACTACGAGGCCCTCGGCCTGTGCCCCGCCGGCGAGGGGGGCCGCCTGATTGACGAGGGCACCACCGCGCTCGGCGGCCGCCACCCCGTCAACACCTCCGGCGGCCTGATATCCATGGGGCACCCGGTGGGGCCAACCGGCCTGGGGCAGATAGCCGAGCTTCTCTGGCAGCTCCGGGGCCAGGCCGGCAAGCGCCAGGTGCCGGGCCAGCCCCGCCTGGGGCTGGCCCACATGGTGGGGGCGGGGGGTGTCTGCTTCATCCACATCCTGGGGCTGTA
>CAZBPZ010000030.1:0-19033 GCA_964493955.1 uncultured Dehalococcoidales bacterium
GCTGAGCCCGGGTTATGAGGCGGCACAGGTTTGAGTAGCCCCGGTTACTTTTGGCTAGTAGAGTGATGTGATGCTTCTGGTCAGCGGTGAGTTCAGCGCCGATTACTGGTTTAATCCCTGCTCTCCTGGCTGCCTTGTAGAAGCGGACGGCACCATAGAGCCCGTCGTGGTCGCTGAGGGCGAGGGCCGGCATACCCAGCTCCTTCGCCCTTGTTACCAGGTCTTCTGGATGGGAAGCCCCGTCCAGAAGAGAAAAGTTCGAGTGGCAGTGCAGTTCCACGTAAGGCACGGCTGTTCCTAGTCATGAATTCTGTCGAGGTACCAGCAATTGGATGTGGTGTCACGGTAGATATCACAGACAAGCCCGCTGCTGGTCTTGACCCTGAAATAGTCCCGCTCCACCTCGCTACCCCACCACTCATCAGCCAGACGCCACCGCTCATATATGGCGGCTACCTTCTCCCGATGCCCGTTTCTGGTGAAGCTCACCGGCGTGCCATTGATGTTGGCTCTCACCTCTATTTTTCCCCGCTTTTCCATTTGCCCGGCCCTCTCCCGCCTCCTAGTCCGGGGCCTCGGTCAGTCTGAATCTGCGCTCAGGTAGTATTGGCTCTGGCCTTATCACCTGCACCTTCTTGATCGGCTGGTAGCCAAACCTGAGCCTCAATTCCTTTGCCACCCTGCTCAGCTCCTGGCTCACCTGCATCTGGTTGGACCACAGCGATAGCCTTCTGCCCTGATCTCTGGTCAGGCAGAGTGACAGTTTAACTTGCATTGCCGGGGCAGGAAATCTGGCGCCCTCAAGCCACGTTCGTAGTCTGCTGAGGATGGCATCCCTTGAGTTTGTCGGCTGCTTGAGAGGAAGCCTTCGCTCCTCTGATGCTCCTGAGATGAAACTCAACCTTATCCTTACTTCTCGACACAGCTTGCCCTGTACATTCATAGCGTTGAGCAATCTATCCAGCACAACCTCGCAGGTCCGCAGTATCTCGATAAAGCTTGCTGCCGGAAAATCGAGAGCAACAGACTCAGTGACTGCCTCAGGTATTACCCTGGGGACAAGAGGAGACCTGTCAATGCCGTGAGCAAGGTCGTGGATCACGGCTCCATCACTGCCAAACTGGGCGACTAGAGCCTCACTGGAGTACCGGGCGAGGTCACCGATGAAGCGGATGCCGAGAAGGCCCAATTGCGCTTTGACTCCGTCGGGGCAGGGGAGAAACTGCACCGAGAAAGGGGCGATGAATTCCTTCTCCTTTCCCGTGGATATGATGACTGGTACGTCAGGCTCGGTGGTAAACGCAGCCAGGTGTGAGAAGAACTTCCCGCCGCTGACTGCGAGACGGGCAACCAGCCCGGCATCACTAGATATGCTCGTCAGAATATCTCTACCCAGCTTCTCCTCATCTTGAACCCCGGTGATATCGATATAGGCACAACCGAGGCATGCCACCTCGACCACCGGACTGAATCTTCCCAAGATGGTAGTGACTTTCCCGAAAGTCTCTTCCCATCTTTTCTCCTCGGTAGGTAGAAACCTGGCTCGCGGGCAGAGAGCATGGGCCTCGTGCAGCGGCATCCCCGGTTTGATTCCGCAGGCCATCGCTTCTGCCGAAGCATCAATGACGGCCTTTCCTTCAAAGGGCAGACCACCGATGACCAGTGGCTGGCCCCGCAGGTTTGGATCACGGGCGATAGCGACTTGTACAGGCAGGCTGGGGATTAAAATGCACGCTATCCTCATCTTCACCGCTGTATCTTTCGCAAGACCCCGATAACCTTACCTCGGACCTCAATCTTATCAGGGTCAACATAGAGGGGTGACATGCTTGGGTTTGCCGGCTGAAGCCTCACACGTCCCCGCTCGCGGTATAGCTTTTTCAGCGTGGCCTCTTGCCTGTCAGTCAGCCAGGCGACAACCATGTCTCCGTTATCACCAGTGTTTGTCGCCTGCAGGACCACGATATCTTCGTCAGCCACCAGGGCGTCGATCATAGAGTTTCCTTTGACCTTGAGAGCGTAAGCCTGGACGCCCGCAGGTAGCATCTCAGCGGGTACTTCGATGGTATCCAGCGCTACATTGTGCCAGGTCTCGTCGGTTGGCACCGGGATGGGCTGACCCGCGGCAATCGTGCCCAGCAAAGGCACTGAGCGAGACCTTCTTCCCATGCCAGAGATCTCAATAGCTCGACTTATCTCCGCATCTCGCCTGATGTGCCCTTGTCTCTCCAGTGCTCTCAGGTGGTATTCCACCACGGACTTGGAACTGATTCCGCAACCCTTCTGGATCTCGGCAATGGTCGGAGCATATCCCCTGTCATCAATAAACGCTCTAATGAAATCCAGTATTCGGGTTCTTTTGTCAGATGAGCTCACCATCGCCTCCGTTCGACTGATTAGGACAAGCGTTCTACTCAGGGACATAAATTATAGCACGCCCGTTCTATCTGTCAAGGGGTTTTTGTCGGGCTGATGTCTTCGGTCTAGGGTCCCCGCAGGGTTGTTGACCCGTCTGACAGTTTGACTATAATCGGCGTGACAGGACCCGATGGGGAGAATGGCTCGACATGAAGGGCGTCCTACTAACGGTTAGCCTGACCTTGCTCCTGCTCTGTTCCTGTGCCGCACCACCCGGCTACACTCCTGCCTCGCCGCCAGCAAAACCCGGTCTACCACCTCCTGGGTCTCAGCCCGAACCCTCGCCATCGACTGTGGAAGCACTAGTAGTTCGCGTCATTGACGGAGACACCATTGAGGTCAATATCGGAGGCAGATTACACAAAGTCCGCTACATAGGTATAGACACACCTGAGCTTGGGCAACTCGGTGGTTATGAGGCCAAGTCAGTCAATGCTGAATTAGTTGCTGGTAAGGTCGTTGAGCTTGAGAAGGATGTTTCCGAAACTGACCGCTACGGCAGGCTCCTGCGGTATGTCTGGGTAGAGGGCAATATGGTCAACGCTACGCTAGTGGCGATGGGGTATGCTCAGGTGGCCACATACCCTCCAGATGTCAAATATCAGCAGGATTTTCTGGAGCTCCAGAGGCAAGCCCAAGAGGCCGGGCTTGGCCTTTGGGGAGCAGCAGCAACAAATTGACAGGGAATTGGCGGTGGTCTAAATTGAGGAGCCATGGGAGGTCCTTACGCTAGGTCTTTTACACGGAAGTAGGAACATTACCTTAAGACTTTAGGCTTCAAGCATCACCAGATAGCCGCCCCGCTTGAAGACCGTTTGGAGTGGCTGAAAAAGCACTTGGCAGCCGGTGCTAAACGACAAAAGTTGGCGACATTTTGGCGACAAACTAAAAAGGACAGGATGTCACCAAAAGGCACATTAGCTTCAAAACGGGGTTCCGGCGACTAACACAAAAGTTCTAATTTGAAGCTAATGGCACAGGGTGGCATACCTGTCCCAGAATTTTAAGTCCGCTGCGTTTGCCTGTTTCGCCACCCCGGCGGCCGTGCCCACATTCTAGGTAAGCTGGCCGGGTAGCGTCAAGCCTAACACGGCCTGCCTCTGGTGGTCCCTGCGCGGAAGAGGATGTGGGGCCATGCAGGAGCGTCAAGCGTACTACGGCCTGCCTCCGGCGGGCCCTTTTTCAGGGTGAGGTGGAAGGGACCGCCCCCGGCAGAGGGGCCCATCTCCGTGCCCGCGGGAGGCATGGGGAAACCGCGACTACCTAGCGTACCTGCAAGGTTACCTCAAGCCCATCTCCGTGCCCGCGGGAGGCATGGGGAAGCCTCGCTCCGGACTCCCCCGGAAAAATCGGCCGGCGGCGAACCGTACAGCCTGCCCCTGCTTCCTTGCTCCGGGTTCCCGGGGAAAATCCCCGCCACACCCCACGAATAGCTTCATCTGAAAGGGGGCGCCGTTGCTGGCTGCCACCCCCGGAATCCTGTATAATCCGCCTTGAGCATGAGCCAGCATACCGGCCCGGTACAGTCCTGCGGCCCTGGGCGCACACCGGGGGCGCGGTCACGCCTTGGCAGCGGGCTGCGCTTTGCCGGGATGATGCTGGGCACGGCCGTGATTGGCTCCGGCTTTAGCTTTCCGGCCGCTTTTGCCGGGGCCTTTGTAATGCGGAACGACCTTTTTGGCCTCGGTAGCCTGGTGGGTGCTTTCGCCGGCGTGGCCGTCGGCTACCCGCTGGGTGTTGTTGCCGGCATCATCGCCGCCGACAGGCTGGTGCGCTACCACGGCTCACTCTGGCTGGGCACGTTAGGGGCCGTGGCGGCGGCGGGGCTGGTGGCCGGGGTGGCCGGGCCGCTGGAGGCGGCCGCCACGACCGCCGGGCTGGCCGCCTGTTTCTTCGTCCTGCCGCCGTTGCTGGGCACGCTCGGGTTCCACTTGGGTCGGCGGCGTTCCGGCGGGAAGTGACCGTTGCGGCGGTGAGGGCGCCGGTCGCGGGCGCGGGTGGCGTGCCGGGGTGAGGGGAGTGGAGGCGACGGGCGGATTCGAACCGCCGAATAGGGGTTTTGCAGACCCCCGCCTTAACCACTTGGCTACGTCGCCCTGTGTCCTAATTGTAATCCGAGCCACCGCGCCAGGGCAAGCCGCCTTTTCAGCGGCCTGCTGCCAGGCTGCCGAGCCTGGCCACTATTTCCCGGGCGCCGCTGATAATGGCGTCAATCAACTCCTGGCAGGTGGGGATGTCATGGATGATACCCACCACCTGGCCGCACTCGGCCAGGCCGGCCTCCAGGTCCCCCTCGAAGTAGACACGGTTGGCGTTCTGGCCGCTGGTGAACTCCAGGAGTTGCTCCAGGCCGGCACCCTGCTGCTCCAGCTCCAGCACTTTGCGGGCAACCGAGTTCTTGAGGTTGCGGGCGGGGGCGCGGATGGAGCGCTGTGTTACCACCGTATCGGTCTCGCGGGCGCGCAGTAGCCATTCCTTGAAGGCGGGGTGGGCGGGGCACTCGCGGGTGGCCATGAAGCGTGTCCCCATGAGTACGCCGTCGGCCCCCAGGGCCAGGGCGGCCACGAAGCCGGCGGCGTCGCCGAAGCCACCGCCGGCCAGCACCGGTATCCTGACTGCCTCCACCGTGGCCCTCACCAGTACCAGCGAGCCGGTGTCGTCCGGGCCGGGGTGTCCGCCGCACTCCGCCCCGATGATGCTGACGGCATCACACCCCACCATCTCGGCCGTCTCGGCGAAGCGGACACCGCCGGGGGCCTTGTGGATGACAATGGCGCCGCCCCTCTTGAAGCGCTCCATCAGGGGCTCCGGGCTCCGCCCCGACGTCTCAAAGATGGTAACACCCTCTTCCAGGGCGGTGTCGATGTACTCCTCGGTGGGGACAGGCCGGGCCGCCGGGGCCAGGTTGATGTTCACCCCGAAGGGCTGGTCGGTCAGGCGGCGGGTGCGGCGTATCTCGTCGCGCAGCGCCTGCCGGGTGGGAAGGTTGGCCGATGTTAGGATGCCCAGGCCGCCGGCGTTGGAGACGGCGGCCACCAGCTCTGCCCGTGAAAGGTAGACCATGCCCCCCTGGACAATCGGGTACCTGATACCGAGTAGTTCTGTGATACGGGTCTGGAACATTTGCCCGGCCTCCCTGGCTGCTAGGAATCAGCGGCTGTGGTGGTGACGGGGCATTATAGCAGCCGCGGCGGTACCCGCACAAACCGGCGGCGGGTACCGGTGCCCCCTTCGGGCGGGTGCGGGCACGTTGACACCCTGCCGGCGGCGGGGCTATGATTGAGACCGGGGTGCGGTGAAGATGCGCAGGCATGTTCTCCTGTTTTTGCTGGCAGTCCTTCTCCTGGTCTCACTGGTGGGGTGCCAGGCTATTCCTGACCTGCGTGCCCCGGAGCACCGTGCCGGGGAGGCGCCCGCCGCCCAGCCCCCCGAGCAGTCCGGGGGCAACCCCATCAACCCCGATTTCCAGGCTGCCGTTACCGGCGGCAAGGTACCCTTCCCGGCCACGCTGGCCGACGTGGTGGCAAAGGTCACGCCCTCGGTGGTGGCCATCACCACCGAGGTGGTCACTTACGACTTCTTCAACCGGCCGTTTACCCAGACAGGGGGTGGCACCGGCTGGATAATCAGCCCGGATGGTGTCATCGTCACCAATAATCACGTCGTCGAGGGTGCCCGGGCGGTTACGGTCAAGCTGCACGACGGCAGCATCTACAAGGTGGACCTCAGTACCATCGCGGCCGACCCGCTATCGGACCTGGCGGTCTTCAGGATAGACGCCGATGGGCTGACCCCGGCCGTGGTGGGTGACTCCGGCCGGATGCAGGTGGGTGACTGGGTGCTGGCCATCGGTAACTCCCTGGGCGAGGGGATACGTGCCAGCGTTGGCATCGTCAGCCGGCAGGTGCCCTTCCTGCAGAGCCCGGAGGGCCAGATTCTGGTGGGGCTGATAGAGACCGATGCCGCCATCAACCCCGGCAACAGCGGCGGGCCGCTGGTGAACCTGGCGGGTGAGGTGGTTGGCATCAACACCATCAAGTCCATCCGGCAGGACGTTGACGCCGTGGGCTGGGCCATCAGCATGAAGACCGCTCTGCCTATCATCACCCAGCTTATCAGGAAGGGCAAGGCATCCCACCCGTACCTGGGAGTCAGCCTCTATACGGTGGACCAGGGTGTGGCCGAGCAGTTCAACCTTCCGGTCACCGAGGGTGCCCTGGTTACCTCGGTGCAGCCCGGCAGCCCGGCCGACAGGGCCGGCCTCAGGGAGGGTGATGTCATCATAGCCGCCGAGGGCCAGGAGACACCGTCGGCCGAGGCGTTCGTGGCCGCCATCCGCTCTTCCGACGTGGGCGAAAAGCTGACGATGCGGGTGGTGCGAGGTGACAGGGAGCTGACGCTCAGCGCCACCCTGATTGAGCGCCCCGACTAGCTGGCGGCAGCCTGGCGCTTTACCGCCAGCTTCACCTCGTGGCCGGATAGCCTGAAGGTCTCGACGTGGGCATCCCCCGGTGCTTCTCCCCGGACAAGCCCCCGTGACAGCGTTTCCTGCCGGATGTACTGTGACCAGCTGGCGATGACCTGATTGACATAATCATCGCCAAGGTACCAGGTGGTGATGTAGTCGGCGATGTCAAACCCGGCGTTGCGCCGCATTGTCTGGAGGCGGTGCACCAGCTCGCGGGCCAGCCCCTCTTCGGCCAGTTCCGGCGTGATGGTGGTGTCGATGGCTACCACCAGGCCGCCCTCGGCGGCGGAGACCAGTCCTTCGGCCTGCAGGGCTGCGGCGTCTTCGGCCAGTTCCAGCTTCTTGACGTTGAGCTCTTCCAGCACCTGCGGGGCCACCCGGGTAAGACCTTCGCGGTCGCGGCGGGCCGCCGCCCGGATGATGACGCGGGCCAGTGGCTGGCGGACCTTGATACCGGCCCGGCTGCGGGCGGCGCGGCCCAGGCTGGAAGCCTCCATTGCCAGCTGGGTGTCCTGGTTGAGGCGCTCATCTATCAGGGCCTCGTCGGCGGCCGGGAAATCTGTCAGGTGGACACTGTCCGGGGCGTCGGGGCGGACGGAGAGCACCAGGTTCTGGTAGAGCTCCTCGGCCAGGAAGGGGGTGAAGGGTGCCAGCAGCCCGGCCAGTGTCACCAGGCAGGTGTAGAGGGTGGCGTGGGCGGCCAGTTTATCGGCGTCGTTCTCGCTCTTCCAGAAGCGCCGCCGGCTGCGCCGTACGTACCAGTTGGAGAGTTTGCTGACGAAGGCGGCCAGGCGCCGGGTGGGGGTACAGGGGTCGTAGGCATCCAGCGCGGTGTTCACGTCCTTGATGAGCTTGTTGAGCTCCGAGAGTATCCAGCGGTCAAGCTCGGATAGCCCGGCCGGCGGGCCACTCTTGCCCGGTACAAACCGGTCTATGTTGGCGTAGGTGACGAAGAAGGAGTAGACGTTCCAGAGCGTCATGAAGAACTGGCGCGTCAGCTCCTTGAGCTGGTCTTCGGAGTAGCGGCGCGAGTTGCCCGGCGGGGCCGAGGTGTAGCAATACCAGCGCAGCACGTCGGCCCCGTAGCGTTCCAGGGTGGCGGGCAGGTCAACCACGTTGCCCCGGCTCTTGCTCATCTTCTCGCCGCGGGCATCAAGGATATGCCCGTGGCAGATGACGTTGCGGTAGCTGGGCCGGTCGAAGAGCAGGGTGGAGATGGCGTGCAGGCTGTAGAACCAGCCCCGGGTCTGGTCAACCGCCTCGCAGATGTAGTCGGCCGGGAAGCGCCCGTCTTCCAGCAGGGTGGCGTTCTCAAAGGGGTAGTGGTACTGGGCGATGGGCATGGCCCCCGAGTCGAACCAGCAGTCGATTACCTCGGGCCGGCGCCGCATCTGGCCGCGGCACCGGTGGCAGGTGAAGGTGATGGCGTCCACGTAGGGGCGGTGCAGGTCGAGCGGCTCGGGCAGGCCGGTGGCACCCCGGGCGCGTAGCTCTTCCACCCCGCCGATGCATTCGAAGGTGCCGCATTCCTGGCACTGCCAGACCGGCAGGGGGGTGCCCCAGTAGCGCTCCCGCGAGAGTGCCCAGTCCACATTGTTCTCCAGCCAGTCGCCGAAGCGGCCGTGCTTGATGTACTCCGGGTACCAGTTTATCTGCTCGTTGCCCCGCAGCAGGTTCTCCTTGACGGCGGTGGTGCGGATGTACCAGGTCTGCTTGGCGTAGTAGAGCAGGGGTGAATCGCAGCGCCAGCAGAAGGGGTAGGTGTGGGTGATGGTGCCGCTGTCATGGAGCAGGCCGCGCTTTTCCAGGTCGGCCAGCACCTCGGGGTCGGCCTCTTTGACGAACCTTCCGGCGAAGGGATAGCTACCGGTGACGTTGCCCTGGAGGTCAACCGTGTGGACGAAGTCCAGGCCGTGCTCCTGCCCGGCCTGGTAGTCAACCTCGCCGTAGGCGGGGGCAATGTGGACGATGCCGGTGCCGTCCTCCATCGAGACAAACTCGGTGGCGATGACGCGGTAGGCCAGGGCGTCATCCGGCTCCTGCCGGGCCAGCCCGCCACCGGGCTGGAAGCGGTGCCTTTCCACCCCGAAGCGGTGCGGGTTGAAGAGGGGCTCGTAGGTCAGGCCCACCAGTTCCCTGCCGGCCAGCGTGGCCACCACGGGCCGGGTATCGAGGCCGGTAGGCAGGAGGCGGGCCGATGCCAGGATGAGGTACTCGTTATCAACCGCCACCACCGAGTACTCGGCGTCGGCGGCTACCGCCAGGGCAGTATTGCCCGGCAGGGTCCACGGGGTGGTGGTCCAGGCCAGCAGGAAGACCGGCCTTTCATCCAGTGCCTTGAGGGCCTCGGGCAGGCCGGGCCGCGGGGTACTCAGGCGGAACTTGACGAAGACCGAGGGGTCAACCGCATCATCCCGGTATCCCAGGGCGACCTCATGCGAGCTGAGGGAGGTGCCGCAGCGCGGGCAGTGGGGGGTTACCCGGTAGCCCTGGTAGACGAGGTCCCGGTCCCACATCTGCTTGAGGGCCCACCAGACGGTCTCGATGTAGTCGTTCCGGAGGGTGATGTAGGCGTGCTCCAGGTCAATCCAGAAGCCGATGCGCTCCGTCATCCAGTTCCAGTCTTCCAGGTAGCGGAAGACACTCTCGCGGCAGCGGGCGTTGAAGCGCTCGATGCCGTAGTCTTCTATCTGGCTCTTGCTGGTGAGGCCCAGCTCCCGCTCCACCTCCAGCTCAACCGGCAGGCCGTGAGTGTCCCAGCCGCCGATGCGGGGGGCGTAGTAGCCTTTCATTGTCTTGTAGCGCGGGAAGAGGTCCTTGTAGGCGCGCGAGATGACATGGTGGAAACCGGGGCTGCCGTTGGCGGTGGGCGGCCCCTCGTAGAGGGTAAAGCGCGGGCCACCCTCTCTGGCGGCAACGCTGCGCTGGAAGGTATTGTTCTGCCGCCACAGGGCGATGATTCCCTTCTCCAGCTCGGGGAAGCTTACCCGGCTGCTGACTGGCCTGAACACTTCACACCCCCGTACAACAGGAAGTCCCGCCCACAAGGGACGGGACTGGACTTTCCCGCGGTACCACCCTTATTCCCCTTCCCGGGAAGGGGCACTCAGCGGGGCACGTATTCATGCCCCCGCCAGGGTAACGGCTGGCGGCCCCGGCCAGGCCTACTCGGCCGCCGGGGCGGCCTTTCGGTTGGCGGCTCGGGAGTGATTTTCGGAGGGCCGGTCACATCTGCTCGCACCGTACCAGACTCGCTGCGTGCCGTGGCCCCTCCTACTCGTCTCCGTCATCGCCTTTACGGGCTTTTGTATATTGCCAGTGTAGCACGCGGATGGCCGGCGTGCAAGACTGTGTCGGGTGGGGCGGGCCCGGGGCAGTTACC
The DNA here is from genome assembly GCA_964493955.1 of uncultured Dehalococcoidales bacterium. Taxonomy (GTDB): domain Bacteria; phylum Chloroflexota; class Dehalococcoidia; order Dehalococcoidales; family Fen-1064; genus CAZBPZ01. The sequence continues at coordinate 10,269 of CAZBPZ010000030.1, forward strand.
CCGGGGCGGGTGGCCTGCCCGGCAGGAGCTCGTGGTAGGGGACGAGCCGGCCGAAGTCTATTACGCCGCTCTCGCTGACATTCTCAACCTCGATTCCGGCCTCGGCGACGGCGGCCACCGGGTTGAGGCCGCCCAGCAGCACCAGGCCAACGCGGTCCACCCCCACCGGTATGCGGCAGACCGGCTCGCTGGTATTGCCGAGGGCGTGCACTCCGCCGATGCCGGCTTCCTCCAGGGCGGCGATGCGTTCGGCGGCGGCGGCCCGTGACAGGGCCGGCAGTTCACGGAAGTTGGCCAGTATTTTCCCCTCACCACGGCGGGCCACCTCCAGTACGCTGGTCATCCTGGCCCGGATGTACTGCTCGGAGGGGTCCAGCGATGTGCCGGCGTAGTTGATGATGGCCACGAACCGGTCCGGACGGGACCGGCGGACCTCGAGCACGCCTCCAAAACGCGGGACGACCGGTATACCCGCCTTGAGCAGCACCCCGTTGATGACGACGCTGCACACGGTGGCCAGCCCCACCTGGCCCGGCGGTACTACCACCGAGCCGAGCTTCCCACCCTCGCCGGCCACGGCCACAAGCTGGCTGGTGCAGAGGCCGGCCCGGAAGGCCTCTGCCATGGCGGAGAGCGCCTCGGGGAAGCACTCTTTGTCAATCAGCGAGGTGTTGATTGGCACCTGGCCGGTGCGTTTTACCGGGTCGAAGGTGGTCTGGAAGCTCAGTGATTCCAGCTTTTCCTGGATAAAGCCTACCTGCTCCGGGGCCAGGGCCATCTTCAGCTCTTCGATGCCTGCCGGTGTCAGCATCCGGCCGCCGCGTCCCAGCGGCCGCGTGTAGCCACGCTCGTCGGCCACCTTGAGGTAGTAGCGCACGCCCCGCTCGCTGAGGTGGATGCCGTGCCGCTCCAGCTCGCGGGCAATCGTGATGGAGCCGAGCGGTACCGAGGACTCGCTCAGTACCTTGAGGATGGCCACCACCTTGCGTTCGGCGTCGGGACCGTTGCCGCTGGTCATGACGAGGGTACCCCCTGGCCAGGTGTCATGGAACCGGCTGGTGATGGGTGACCGACGGCCTGGCTTCCCCGGACCGCGCTCCCACCCGGCTCAGAGTACTGGCAGGTAGCGTTTTATCTCGTAGTCGGTTACCTGTGTCCGGTAGAGGTCCCACTCATACTTCTTGTTGGTGATAAAGGCTTCGAAGAGGTGGTCTCCCAGGGCCTTTCTCACCAGCTCGCTCTTTTCTGTGAGGGCGATCGCCTCGTGCAGGCTGGCGGGCAGGGTGGTGATACCGCGGGCGGCCCGCTCGGCCGGCGACATTTCATAAACGTTTTCCTCCACCGGCTCGGGCGGCTCCAGCTTTCTTTCGATCCCGTCCAGGCCGGCTGCCAGCATCACGCTGAAGGCGAGGTAAGGGTTGCAGGCGGGGTCTGGCGAGCGGAACTCGATGCGGGTGGCCTGCTCGCGGCCCGGCTTGTATTCGGGGACGCGTATGAGGTCCGACCGGTTGCGCCGTGCCCAGGAGAGGTAGACCGGGGCCTCGTAGCCCGGTACCAGCCGCTTGTAGGAGTTTACCCACTGGTTGCAGACGGCCGTAATCGCCGGGGCGTGCTCCAGCAGGCCGGCAATGTAGCCCAGGGCTTCCGGCGAGAGGTTGTAGCGGCCTTCCCTGGAGAAGAAGGCGTTCCTGTCGCCGCGGAAGAGGGACTGGTGTACGTGCATCCCGCTGCCGTTGATGCCGAAGACCGGCTTGGGCATGAAGGTGGCATAGACGCCGTTGGCCACGGCCACTTCCTTGACAATGAGGCGGTATGTCATGACGTTGTCGGCCATTGTCAGGGCGTCGGTGTAGCGCATGTCAATCTCGTGCTGGCTCTGGGCAACCTCGTGGTGGGCGTATTCCACATCGATACCCATCTGCTCCAGCATCAGCACCGTCTCACGCCGCCAGGCGGTAGCGGCGTCGCGCGGGGTCATGTCAAAGTAGCTACCCAGGTCGAGCGGCTCGGTGCCCCTGTCGTCCTTGAAGTAGAAGAATTCCAGCTCCGGGCCAACGTGGAAGGTATAGCCCATCTCGGCTGCCCGCTTCAGGTTGCGGCGCAGCACGTAGCGCGGGTCCCCCTCGAAAGGCTCCCCGCCGGGGTGGACGATGTCGCAGAACATGCGCGCCACGGCGTTGTGCTCGCACGGCTGCCACGGCAGCAGGCGGAAGGTATCAGGGTCCGGCAGGGCCACCATGTCACTCTCGTCGATGCGGGCGAAACCTTCAATCGACGAGCCGTCAAAGCCCTTGCCTTCTTCCAGGGCACCTTCGAGCTCCTCCACGGTTATGGCAAAGCTCTTCAGCATGCCGAGGATATCCGTGAACCAGAGCCAGATGAACTTGACGTTGTGCTCCTTGGCCATCTTGAGCACGTATTCCTTACCCTGTTCGCGTCCCTGTGTCATTGGTGCCACTGCCTCCTTACCTGACTGGGTGTATCATACTGCGTTTGGGCCGGAGGCGCCAGTGCGGGTGCGTGCATTGTTACAGGTAGTTGAAGGGGCATGGCACCACCATGCCCCTTCAAAGCCGTGTTTTGCCCGTTAGCGGTTGAGTATGGCCATTGCCTCTTCGCGGTAGGCATCCATCACGTAGGGGATGCCCGTCACTTTGGCACACTCTTCGGTCAGTGACATCAGGTCCTTGCGCGAGATGGCGGCGACGCTGAAGTTGCGTGAGCCGGCCATGAGCTGCTGCAGGCCGATCTTAATCTTCTGGGTATAGCTGTAAATGCCAATGGCACCCAGCGGGATATTCTTTATCTCCTGCGAGCCGACCAGGTTCTTGACATCCTCGTAGTTGACAAAGATTTCCTCGACGGTGGAGCCGAACTGCCCGACGGTATTGGGCAGCTTGCCCTCTTCGAGCCACTTGGCGATGTTCTTGCCGACCATCCCCGGTATCATCAGGGCACGGCCCATGCAGACTGCCTTGCAGTAGGGGGCCCCCAGCGCCAGCGCCTTGAAGACCCCGTCCTCGCTGGAGAAACCCCCGGCGAAGGCGATGTCGGGCGGGCGCTGGCCCTTGTCATCAAGTATCTTGCAGAACTCGTAGGCGGCGGCGTGCAGGTAGATTGAAGGTACTCCCCACTCTTCCATCATCCGCCACGGGCTCATGCCGGTACCGCCCGGGGCGCCGTCGATGGTGAGGAGGTCTATCTTGGCATTGGCGCCCCACTTGATGGCCATGGCCAGCTCGCGCAGGCTGTAGGCGCCGGTCTTGAGGGTGATGCGCTTGAAGCCGAGGCGGCGCAGCCGGTCGACCTCATCGTAGAAGCCCTGCTCGTCAATAAAGCCGAGGCGGCTGTGGCGCTCGAACTCTTTGATGGCGCCTTCTTTGAAGGCGGCCTGGTTGATGGGGTTGGATGGGTCCGGGGTGACGATGTAGCCGCGCCTCTGCAGCTCGAGGGCCCGCTCCAGGCTGTTTACCTTGATTTCACCGCCGATACACTTGGCCCCCTGGCCCCACTTGAGCTCGATGGTCTCGAGCCCGTGCTTCTGGATGACGTATTCGGCCACGCCCAGGCGCGTGTCCTCAACGTTCATCTGGACCAGGATTTCACCCAGGCCCTGGTGGTAACGCCGGTAGACCTCGATGCGGCGGTCCATGTCCGGGGCCCTGGTGACCTTGCCGTTCCGGTCACGTTCAAGCTGCGGGTCAATACCGCAGACATTCTCTCCGCAGACCAGGGTGATGCCGCTAATGGCGGCCCCGACGGCAAAGTGCTCCCAGTTCTTGCGGGCAATCTCGGTCGAGCCGAGTGCCCCGGTGAAGATGGGTACCGCCATCTTGACCTTTATATCCCAGCCGTACTCTGTTTCGGTGCTGGCGGCCGGGAAGGTGGCGGAGTCAGGGTCTCCGGTGACACCTTCGGGTAGGCCTTTGGCCCCGAGGGCGTAGCCCTGGATGTTCAGGTGGGAATAGTCGACGGGGTAGTCCTTGTCGGCGCCAGCGGTGATGTCGCCGAACGGGCCGGGGTAGATGAGTTCCCGGCCGCGGAAGGTGGCCTTGAAGACCTCACAGTTCCCGGTGCAGCCGTCGATACAGCGGGAACAGAGACCACTCATGGGCACCACACTCCGCGAGCGGTTGGCTGTTCTGGTGGCGTCGTTGGCGTTAGGCCGTTGCAGGTTCACCTGGTTTCTCCCTCCTTCATTTTGTTTACCTTATAAACGAACCGGAATTCCTCTCTGGGCTAAGAACTCCTTCGTTTCCCTGATTGAGTAGGTGCCGTAGTGGAAGATGCTGGCCGCCAGCACGGCATCGGCCCCGCCTTCTACCAGGGCGCGGTAGAGGTCCTGCGGGTGCCCGGCGCCACCACTGGCCACCACCGGCACGCTTACCGCCTCCGAGATGGCCCGCAGTAGCTCCAGGTCGTAGCCGGTCTGGGTGCCGTCGGCATCAATGCTGTTGACGACAATCTCGCCGGCACCCCGCTCTACCGCTGCCACCGCCCATTCCACGGCGTCGCGCCCGGCCGGCCGCCCCCCCCCGGCCCCGGTGTGGGTGAAGATTTCCCACCGGGGCGGTCTGGAGCCGGGGACACGCCTGGCGTCCATCCCGAGCACGATGCACTGGCTGCCGAAGCGCTCCGCCGCCCGTGTGATGAAGGCCGGGTCCATGACGGCCGCCGTGTTGATGGAGACCTTGTCCGCCCCGGCCGAGAGCATCTGCCGGATGTCCTCAACTGTCCTCAGCCCCCCGCCCACCGTCAGCGGCATGAAGACCTCGTCGGCGGTCCGCTGCACCACGTCCACCATGATGTTGCGCTCCTCGCTGGAGGCGGTGATGTCGTAAAAGACCAGCTCGTCGGCACCTTCTTCGTAGTAGCGGCGCGCCAGCTCCACCGGGTCGCCGGCGTCACGGTGGTCGCGGAACTTTACCCCCTTGACCACCCGGCCCCCTTTTACGTCCAGGCACGGGATGATGCGCTTGGTCAGCACGGGAGACTGCCTCCTCGCGGCCAGCTGCTGGGTCTGCCGGTGAGACTACAGTACCTTTCCATATCTAGGCAGCCTGCGCCGACCTGAGGAAGTTGCGGTAGACGGTGAGGCCGGCCTCACCGCTGCGCTCCGGGTGAAACTGGGTGGCCACCAGGTTGTCACGCGCCAGCACGCTGGCAAAGGTGATGCCATAGTCAGTCTCACCCGCCACCAGTGACCGGTCCTGTGGCTCGGCGTAGTAGCTGTGGACAAAGTAGAAGTCTGTCCCGTCTGGAATGCCGTCGAAGATGGGGTGGGGGTTCCGTTGCCTGACCTGGTTCCAGCCCATGTGGGGCACTTTCAGCCCTTTGGGAAACCGCCGGACGGTACCGGGTATGATGTTGAGGCACCTGTGCTCACCGCCTTCCTCGGTGGTGGTGAGGAGCACCTGGAGTCCCACGCACACGCCTAAGAATGGGCCACCATCACGGATGTACTGGCAGATGGCCGGCGTAAGCTGCCGCCGCCTGAGTCCGAGCATGGTGTCGCCGGCCGCTCCCACGCCGGGCAGGATGACAGCCGAGGCGCGCAGTACATCGTCCGGCCGGCTGGTGACCACGGGCTGGTAGCCGAGCCGGGTGAGAGCGTTAACGTGGCTGCGCAGGTTGCCGGCCCCGTAGTCAATAATGGCGATCATCCGGCCGCCTCCGCAGGGCGGTGCGACGGGCCGGGGTGCCCGGGGCTGGCGTGACATCTTTTTACTAGCACCGTGCCATGTCCATCTACCGGCCCCGCCGGGGCGGTAGCCAGTTTCCGTATATCATCCACCTTACCCTATCGCCTCCGGTCCTGTCAAGGTCTCTCCTGACGGACTTGCCACAGCCCAGCTAGAATGTGTTTATACCCCGTCGCCGGCGGAAAAGGCCACTTGCCGCAAGTATGCCCTGGCTGGCAGTAATGCGGCAAAAAGTGGCCGGTGTATTGCCGCTTTTAGGTATGTACCTGTTGGCGGGGGCTGCCCCCGGCTAGTACTGGAGCCGGACGCCCCGCTCGAGCAGGGCGGGAACCTGGGTCTGGAGGGCCTCGTCGCCGAGCGGGTTGAAGCGCAGGTCAACATCGGTCCGTGCCCGGATGCCCTCGTTGGCTACCAGGGCGGAGATGTCGGTTATCCGGTTCTCGCGGAGGGAGAGGCTGTATAGCCCCCTGAGGCCGGCCAGGGGGGTAATGTCAGTGATTTGATTGTGGTCGAGCGAGAGGCGGGTGAGGCTGGTGAGGGCAGCCAGCTCGGAGATGTCGGTAATCTGGTTCATGTTGAGCTCAAGCTTGCGCAGGCCGGTGCAGTACCGCAGGCCGGTGAGGTCGGCTATGTTGCGGCCGGAGAGTATCAGGGTGAAAAGACTGGCCAGGGTGTCCCGGTAAATCGGGCCGGCCGGGCGTTGCATCTGCTCGCGCAGGGCGGCTTCCAGGTTTTTGTCCGGGAAGCTTACCACCCAGCGTATCCGGGTGTCGGGGAGGGCGGCTTCAAGCTCCGCCGGCTCGCTGATGAGGTCGAGGTCCAGTACGAGCTCGGTCAGGCCGGTGAGCGAGGCCAGTGGTGCCACGTCGGCTACGGGGTTGCGGCTGATGTGGAGCCGTGTCAGGCGGGGGAGGTCTGCCAGCGGGGACAGGTCGCTGATGGTGTTACCGGTCAGGTAGAGCCAGGCGAGGTTGGTCAGGCCGGCCAGGGGCGAGATATCCGAGACCTCATTTCCCTCCAGGTCCAGCCAGCGGAGCCCGGTCAGGCCGGCCAGGGGTGAGATGTCGGTCACCCGGTTGTCCGCAAGGTAAAGGTCGGTCAGGTGAGAGAGGGATGAGAGCGGGGCCAGGTCGCTCAGGCCGGTGCCACTGAGGTGTAGCTCCTGGAGGCCGGCCAGCCCGGCCAGTGGCCCGATGTCCGGCAGGTTGTTGTGGTCCAGCCAGAGTTCGGCCAGGTTGTCAAGGCCGGCCAGGGGCGAAAGGTCCTGCACCATGGTGCGGTCGAGGAACAGGACTTTCAGGCTGGTGAGGGATGCCAGCGGCTGCAGCTCGGAGAGGGTGGGGTTGCCGTCGAGCCGCAGCTCTACCAGGCGGGTCAGGGAAGACAGGGGGCTGAGGTTGTCGATGAGGTTGCCGCTCAGGACGAGGTGCGTCAGGCCGGTGCATTGCTCGAGCCCGGAGATGTCGGCAATGGCGCTGTCGGCCGCCGGCAGGAACTCGAGCGAGGCCAGGTCTTGCGGTGTCAGCGGACCGGTGGGCTTGCCCAGGGCACGGCGTACCGCCGCCGCCAGGTTGGCGTCAGGGAAGAGGTGGCTGTCATCCGCGGCGGGGCTCACCGTGCTTGCCCTGGTGCAGGTAGTGGCAGCCAGTGCTAGAATCAGGCAGAGGCCAAGGACTGCGATCTTCCGGGGCATCAGGCTTTTCCTGTAGCCGGGTCTGGCAGCAGTGTAGCCGCCCCGGCTACCGGTGTCAATCTTCCGGGGCATCGGGCTTTTCCTGCGGCCGGCTCTGGCCGCACTGTAGCCGCCCCGGCTACCGGTGTCAATGGCTGCCCGTTAGCGCGCCGGGTTGTACCCGTGCCGGCCATGGTGTAGAGTGATAGGCGTATCCGGCGGAGAGACCCGTCCCGGGAGGTTTGAAATTGGCTGACGAGCGACCGAGAGTGAATGCTGCCAGGCTGAGGGACTTTTCGGCCAGGGCACTGGAGGAGCTGGGCGTGCCCCCGGAGGACGCCGCCATCACGGCCCGGATGCTGGTGGCCTGTGACCTGCGGGGCGTCGAGTCGCACGGGGTGGCCCACCTGCGCATGTTCTACGCCAACCGGATACGGCGCGGGCTCATCAACCTGCACCCCCGGCCGAAGTTTTACAGCCGCACCCCGGCGGTGGCGGTTATGGATGCGGACAACGGGCTTGGCTTCGTCAGCGGCTACCGTGCCATGAACGAGGCTATCCGCCGTGCCGCCGAGACCGGGGCCGGGTTTGTGGCGGTGCGTAATAGCACTCATTTCGGGGCCGGGGCCTACTATGCCATGATGGCCCTGGAGCACGACATGATTGGTCTGGCGATGACCAACGCCGTACCCATCGTGGTCTCGCCGGACAGCGCCGTGCCGGTGGTGGGTACCAACCCGCTGGCGGTGGCAGTACCGGCCGGCCGGCGGCCGCCGTTCGTGCTTGACATGGCCACCTCGGCCGTGGCGGGCGGCAAGGTTGAGATTGCGGTGCGCAGCGGCATAACCAGAATCCCGGAGGGCTGGCTGGTGGACGGCGAGGGCAAGCCGGTGACCGACCTCTCGCAGCGGGCGCGCGGCCGCGGGGGCTTTGTCCCGCTGGGTGGCCGGCGCGAGACCGGTGCCTACAAAGGGTTCGGGCTGGGGTTGCTGGTGGACATTCTCTGCGGGGTGCTCTCCGGGGCAACCGCCAGCCTGCTGCGCCAGGAGCCGCCGGAGGGGCGCGGCAACTACGGCGACCACTTCTTCGGGGCGCTGCGGGTGGACAGCTTCATCCCGGTGGCCGACTTCAAGCGTGCCATGGACGAGATGATTGATGCCATCGAGGCGCTGCCCACCGTCCCCGGGGCTGGTAAGGTCTCTATCCCCGGCATTTACGAGGCCGCCATCGTGCAGGAGCGGGAAAGGAACGGTATCCCGCTTCATCCGAAGGTGGTGGAAGACCTGAAGACCCTGGCCGAGGAGCTCGGCCTGGAGTATGACCTCTAGACAGGTGAAAGGAGGCCGCTTGATGCGTAACCCAGCCAAGGAGAAGATACTCAGGGGGGAGGT
>CAZBPZ010000031.1:0-10895 GCA_964493955.1 uncultured Dehalococcoidales bacterium
TTTCTGGTGGGCGTGGCATGCAGTCGGCCGAGAACTTCCGTCTGCTGCAGGAGCTGGCGGACGAGCTTGGTGGGGTGGTGGCCGGGTCGCGCAGCGCGGTTGAGGCAGGCTGGCTCCCGGCGGAGCGCCAGGTGGGACAGACCGGCAAGACAGTACGGCCCAAGATTTACTTCGCCTGTGGTATCAGCGGGGCAATTCAGCACCTGGTGGGGATGCAGGACTCGGACGTAATCATTGCCATCAACCGCGACCGGACCGCCCCCATCTTCGAGGTAGCTACCTACGGCATCGAGGGCGACCTCTTCCAGGTAGTGCCAGCTCTGACCGAGCGCATCCGCCAGCTTAAGGCGGCGAAGAAGGGGTAGGTGGCGGCTATGTTCTCTTACACCATGAACAGGGGGAATAGGAAATGAGCCCGGTGAGTGATATGGGGGCGGCGGGATTTGCACTTTTCTGGGGCCTGACTGCCCTGGCGGCCGGGGTCTTCTTCTACCGGGTGGGCCAGTTACTGCGCTATGTTTCCCTGGGCAGGAGCGCCGACCGGACGGGGCCGGGTATCCGGGGTGGCCTCAGGACTATCTGGCACCTTGTCAGGCAGGAATGCCAGTGGAAGAACTTCACCCGCCGTGACCGGGCCGGGCTGGGCCATGCCTTCATGGTGTGGGGCTTTCTGCTCTTTGTTATCTACTATGTGCTCTTCATCGTGATTGCCTCGGGCTTCGGCATTGCCCATACGATGGAGGACAACGCCTTCTACGTTTTTTATACCTGGGTGACCGATATCATCGCCCCGTTCATCGTGATTGGGGCACTGTGGGGGATTGTACGGCGCTATCTCGTGAGACCGCGGCGGATAGAGGGGCAGCAGACCTGGGAGGCGCTGGTTATCTTGCTGACGGTGCTGGTTCACCCGGTGACACACGTGGGCAAGATTGCCACCCAGATAGCTGCCGGCCATGCCCCGGCCGGGCTGGGCCTGGCAACGCCACCGCTCAGCACGGCGGTGGCCGGACTTTACTCCGGGGCGGCTTCCCTGGAGGCGTGGCATACCTTCTGGTTCTGGAGCCACTGGGCGTTTGTGCTGATTGTGCTGGCAATCATCGGCTTCACGCGCTACCTGCACGTGGTGGTGGCCTTGATAAACGACCTCACCCGGCGGCCGCCGTCGTTCAGGGGGATGCCGGAGCGGATTGACCTCAAGGACCCGGCTACCTTCGGCGTGGCGCGGGTGGACAACTTCCTGCAGCGGGACCTGCTTGATATCCAGGCCTGTGTGGTCTGTGGCTACTGCCAGGAAAACTGCCCGGCCTACCTCACCGAGAAGCCGCTCAACCCGCGGCTGATAGTGCGGGACGTGAAGACGAATCTCCTCCGGAATGCCCCGCGGCTACTGCGGGGGGAACCGCCCGTCATTGAGCTGATTGGCGGCGACCGTGAGGGGAGCATACCGGTGGACGCCCTCTGGTCCTGCACCACCTGCGCCGCCTGCATGGAAGCCTGCCCGGTCTATATTGAGCAGGTGCCGAAGATTGTGGAGATGCGGCGCGAGCTGGTGCAGATGCGGGCCAGCTTTCCGGATGAGCTGCTGAACCTGTTTGAGAACATCGAGCAGCGCAGTAACCCCTGGGGAATTGCCCCGGCCGACCGGGCCAAGTGGGCCGCCGGGATTGAGGCCCCCGCCTTCGAGGAGGGCAAGACGGAGTACCTGTTCTACGTGGGCTGTGCCGGGGCCTTTGATGCCCGCCAGCGGCAGGTCAGCCTGGCGGTTGCCCGGATACTGAACGCCGCCGGTGTTTCCTGGGGCATACTGGGGCGGGACGAGCTCTGCTGCGGTGATAGCCTGCGCCGGCTCGGCAACGAGTTTGTCTATGACCGGCTGGCCCGCCAGAATATTGCCCTGTTCCAGGAGCGCGGCGTCAGGAAGATAATCACCGGGTGCCCGCACTGCTTCACCACCCTGAAGAACGACTATCGCCAGTACGGGGTTGAGCTTGATGTAGTCCACCACACGCAGTTTATTGACCGCCTTATCAAGGACGGGCGCCTGCAGCTTGATGCCGGCCCTGAGCTGGGTAAGGTGCTCTTCCATGACTCGTGCTACCTGGGGCGGTACAACCAGATTTACCAGGCGCCGCGTGACATCGTGGCGGCTGCTACCGGCCGGCCGCCGGCCGAGATGGAACGGCACCACAAGCGGGCCTTCTGCTGCGGGGCCGGCGGGGGCCGGATGTGGCTGGAAGAGAACATCGGCCAGCGCATCAACATCGCCCGGGTTGAAGAGGCGTTGCGAGAAGACCCCCAGACCATCTGCGTTGCCTGCCCCTACTGTATGCTGATGTTTGAGGACGGCCTCAAGGACAAGGACGCCGACGAGCGTGTCAGGGTGCTGGACGTGGCCGAGGTTGTGGCCGCCGGGCTGAAGCAACCCGGTTGACTTTCGGCCGCCGGTCAGCTAGGCTTGGTGTGTACAACCGAATAGTGAAAGAAGGGGTGCCCGAGCGTGAGCGAGGGCTTAAATGGAGCGCAAGCCGGTGAGATTCCGGCACAGTCCCGCCTGCTGTGACTCGCCCTGAGGCGAGAAGTCAGAACGCCAGCCCCTTCCGGAACTGGTTACCTCCGCGGATACTGGGGGAACGGACGGACCGGGCGAGTCCCCTTGTCTTCGACGAGGGGACTCTTTCATTGGTGAATATGTCAGGCAGGACAGCAGGAAGCATGACCATGGCCGGGGCAGCATCACAGCCGGCCCGGCGGCGCCGGCTGGTGGTGGTGCTGCTTCCCATGGCGGTGGTGCTGGTACTGGCCGTTTTCCTGGCCGGCACCTTCGGCACGGTGGCGCTCTCTCTGCCCGACGTTGCCCGGATGACACTGGACCGGTTCACCCCGCTCGACCTGGAGCAGACATGGCGCCCCGCTGATGAGACCATCTTTTTCCAGATACGCCTGCCGCGTGTCATCGGCGGGGGGCTTATCGGGGCGGCCCTGGCGGTGGCCGGGGCGCTCTTCCAGGGGCTGCTGCGCAACCCCCTGGCCGACCCGTATATCATCGGCACCTCGTCCGGGGCAGCCCTGGGTGCCACGATAGCCATGGTGCTGCCCATCAACCCGGGGGTGCTTGGCTTCGGGCCGGTGCCGCTGGCGGCCTTTGCCGGTGCGCTGGGGGCGGTGTTCCTGGTCTATAACCTCGCCCGGGTGGGCGGCAGGACGCCCATCGTCAGTATGCTGCTGGCGGGATTTGTCGTCAGTGCCCTGCTGGCGGCCATCATCTCGTTCCTGATGGCCCTCGGCGACCGGATTGACCTTAACATCAGGTCGGTCTATTCGTTTCTGATGGGCCATGTCTCGGTGGTGGGGTGGGGGCAGCTCGTCCTGGTGGCACCACTTGTCCTGCTGGGGGTGGTGGCCAGCCGCTTCTTTGCCTACCATCTGAACGCCTTTGCCCTGGGCGAGGAGGGGGCCGCCTACGTGGGGGTGGAGGTGGAGCGTGACAAGGTGATTATCCTGGCCCTGGGCTCGCTGCTGACGGCGGCGGCCGTGTCCATCGGCGGGCTTATCGGGTTCGTGGGGCTGGTGGTGCCCCACGCCGTCCGGCTGGTGGCCGGGCCAGACCACCGGCTGCTGCTGCCGGCGGCAGCGCTGGCCGGGGCTATCTTCGTGGTGCTGGCCGACCTGCTGGCCCGGGTGGTGCTGGCCCCTTCGGAGATACCGGTTGGCATTGTCACCGCCGTGATTGGCGCACCCTTTTTCCTCTACCTGCTGCGGCGCAACCGCAAGGAGTATGCCTTCTGATGACGAGCCTGCGCGTTGAAAGGGTGTCGTTCGCCTACTCCAACGGCCTGGTGCTGCGGGACATCAGCCTGGAGGTAGCGCCGGGGGAGATGGTGGGCCTGCTGGGGCCGAACGGCTCCGGCAAGACGACCCTCATCCGGCTGGCCAGCGGGGTGCTCAGGCCGGGGCGGGGGGAAATCTGGCTGAACGGCACACAGCTATCTGACCTGCGGCGCCGCCAGATAGCGCGGCGGGTGGCGGTGGTGCCGCAGTACTTCCACGTGCCGTTTGCCTTCACGGTGGGGGAGGTGGTGATGCTGGGCCGTATCCCCTTCATCCGGCCGCTGCGGGGCGAGACCCCGGCCGACCTGGAGGCGGTGGGGCGGGCGATGGCGGCGGTGGGTGTCGCCCACCTGGAAGGGAGAAGGTTTGACGAACTGAGCGGCGGCGAGCGCCAGAAGGTGGTGCTGGCAATGGGGCTGGCCCAGGAGCCGAGCCTGCTCCTGCTGGACGAGCCGACGGCCCATCTTGACATAACCCACCAGGTCGAGATACTGGGGCTGGTGCAGCGGCTTAACCGCGAGCTCGGCATCACGGTGGTGGCCGCCATGCACGACCTCAACCTGGCGGCGCTCTACTTCGGTCGGCTGGTGCTGCTGCGGGAGGGTGAAGTCTTTGCCGATGGCACGCCGGCGGAGGTGATTACCGGGGACACGCTGCGGCGGGTCTATGCGGCCCCGGTGGTGGTGGAGCGGCACCCGGTCACCGGGCTGCCGCACGTGGCGGTGGTGCCGGCTGGTGACGCCCCGGCTGCATCGGCCGGCGCACCGTCCCCGGGGCCGGACCGGCTGTGAGGCCTGCCTCGCTGGGCCTTACTCGTCGAAGATGAACACCTCTTCTATCGGGGCCTTGAGGACGCGGGCAATGTTGTGGGCCAGGCGCAGCGAAGGGTTGTACTTGCCCTGCTCCAGGTAGAGGATGGTCTCACGCCGTACCCCCACCATCTCGGCCAGCTTCTCCTGGGTGAGGTTGTAGCGGCTGCGTAATTCCCTGATGCGTGTCTTCATGCGGTCTCCTGGCTGCCTACGGGGTACGCTGGAAAAGCCCGGTGAGGAAAACAACCAGGCTGCCAATCAGCCCTACCGCCACCGCCAGCGGGGCGATGATGACGGCGATAGTGAAGAAGACCGGCTCCTCGACATCGAACAGGGCGCTGACGGCGTTGTGCAGGGTGGCGCAGATTACAAAAGCCGCCACGCCGCCGGCGGCGACAATCAGGAATACCTTCAGCATGTCACCTCTCCTCTGGCTGAGGTTCGGCCCGGCCCGGTCAAAGTACAGGTAGGAGACCAGGTAGGCCACCCCGCCGGCAAGGAATAGTCCGGCCAGCAGGTCCTGGGTATCCGGCAGGCTGGTTACCCGGGTGCTGAATGGCAGGACGAGGAGTGCCAGGGACACCATCAGGAAGACAAACCCGTTGCGTACCGAGCGGCCGATATTCTGGCGGACACGCTCGTCCAGGACGGGCAGGCGGCGTCTCCGCAGCAGCGACCATACTTCACGGTGGGCCAGCACCAGGACACCCGCGGCCAGGGCGATGGTCACGTAATAGGCTTCCAGCAGGAGCAGCACCGCGACCACCACCACGGTGGTGGCGCCCACGCTGATGAGCACCTTCCTTGTCATCGTGCACCTCGGATGTGCGATATTTCTAACGTTATTTATTTCTAACATACACCCTGTGGGCCGGTCTGTCAAGCCCCGGTCCGGGGTGGCTTTCAGGTAGCCTGGCCGGGGTGGTATAGTCTAGGGTGGCCTGGGTTATCCGGGTGGAGGTGCAGGCTTGCGGGAGATGGCAGCGCCGGAGGTCTTGATTGCGGCCGGGGATATCGCCGCCGCCGTGGTGCGCCTTGCCGGCGAGATAGCAGGTGAGTACCGTAGCCGTAACCCGGTACTGCTGGTTATCCTCAAAGGGTCTTTCATCTTTGCGGCCGACCTGGTGCGGCGGCTTGATTTCCCGCTGGAGGTAGAGTTCATCCGGGCATCAAGCTACGGCGGCGGCACCGTGACCTCGGGCCGGGTGCGGGTGGACTGTACTCCGCGTACAAGCCTGCGGGGCCGCCACGTGCTGGTGGTGGAGGATATTGTTGATACCGGCCTTACCACCAGCTTCGTGATGGACTACGTTCGCCGCAGGCGGCCGGCCTCGCTGCGGCTCTGCGCCCTGCTTGATAAGCCGGCCCGCCGCCGGGTGCCGCTGCCGGTTGACTACCTGGGGTTCAGCGTGCCCGACCGCTTCCTGGTGGGCTACGGGCTGGACTTTGACGAGCGCTACCGCAACCTGCCGGACATCTGCGTGCTGGAGGAGGGCTGATGCCGCTGGAGCGTGAGAGGCTCATCGCCGTGGCACGGGCCGAGGAGCCAGCCGACCTGGTGCTGCGTAACGGCCGGGTCGTGAATGTCTTCAACGGCCGGGTGGAGACGGCCGACGTGGCCGTGGCTGGCGGTTACATTGCCGGGGTGGGCAGCTACCACCAGGCCCGTGAGGTTATCGACCTGGAGGGGCGTTACCTGGCCCCCGGCTTTATCAACGGTCACACCCACCTGGAAAGCTCCATGCTGGACGTGGGCCAGTATGCACGGGCGGTGGTGCCGCACGGTACCACCGCCATCGTCACCGACCTCCACGAGATTGCCAACGTGGCCGGTATCGGCGGCATGAGGTATGTGCTGGACCGGGCCCGCCGCCTGCCGCTGGACATCTTCCTGATGGCCCCGTCCTGCGTGCCGGCAACTCACCTGGAGACGGCCGGGGCGCAGCTCGGGCCGGAAGAGGTGGGCCGGGTGCTGCGCTGGCGGGAGTGCATCGGGCTGGGAGAGGTCATGAACTACCCCGGTGTCCTTGCCCGTGACCCGGCCCTGATGGCCAAACTCCAGCGCGCTGCTGGTATGGTGATAGACGGTCATGCCCCGGGCCTGGCCGGCAGAGACCTTAACGCTTACCTGGCGGCCGGGGTGCGCTCTGACCACGAGTCGGTCCGGCTCGAGGAGGCCCGGCAGAAGCTGGCCCGCGGTATGCGTGTCATGATACGCGAGGGCTCCTCGGAGAAGAACCTGGAGGAGCTGCTGCCGCTGGTGGACGACCGGACCTGCCGGCGCTGTCTCCTGGTGGTGGATGACCGCAGTGCCGTTGATTTGCTGCGGGACGGTGATGTCGATGCCGTGGTGCGCAAGGCCGTCCGGCTGGGGCTGGAACCGGTGCGGGCCATCCAGATGGCCACCCTCAATGCGGCCGAGCACTTCCGCCTGTACGACGTTGGGGCGGTGGCCCCCGGTTACCGGGCCAACCTGGTGGTGCTTGAGAGCCTGGACGAGGTCAGGGTGGGCCGCGTCTTCTACCGGGGCAGGCTGGTGGCCGAAGACGGCGGTGCGCTTTTCGGGGCCGGCCGGGGTGGGGGTAAGAGGCTGGCCGGTACGGTCAATCTGGCACCGCTGTCGGTAGACTCGTTCGTGCTGCGCGCTTCCGTTGAAACGGTGCCGGTCATCGGGGTGGTGCCCGGCCAGATTGTGACCCGCCGGCTATCGGAGCGCCCCAGGGTTGCCGGTGGCCGGGTCGTGGCCGACGTTGAGCGTGACATCCTGAAGCTGGCCGTGGTGGAGCGGCATAACGCCAGCGGCAACGTGGGCCTGGGGCTGGTCAGGGGGTTCGGGCTGAGGCGGGGGGCGTTGGCCTCCTCGGTTGCCCATGACTCGCACAACATCGTGGTGGTCGGCACCGGCGATGCGGACATGCTGGCCGCGGTGCGGGAAGTGCAGCGCCGGCAGGGCGGGCTGGTGGTGGTTGATGGTGCCCGTGTGGTGGCGGCCCTGGCGCTGCCGGTGGCGGGGCTACTTTCTGATGCCCCATTACCCGAGGTAGTGGCGGCGCTGGAAGCGGTGGAGAGGGCCGCCGCCGGACTCGGCTGCTGCCTGGAGGCACCCTTTGCCACCCTGTCGTTCCTGGCGTTGCCGGTTATCCCGGAGCTGCGGTTGACAGACCTCGGCCTGGTGGACGTAACCGCCTTTCGCCTCATCGAGTTTTAGATGTAAGGCGGGGTATCCGTAGTAAGGACAGGCCGGAGCGGAATACGCTCCGGCCTGTTTTTTCGGTGGTGCTGGGTGGGGCTACTGCTTGGGGGGCTGGGGTGGGGCCGGGTTGGTCAGGCCGACCAGTAGGGAGCCTGGCAGGATAACATCAAGCTCGTCCAGTGTCCAGCGCCTGTCCTTGTAGATGAACTTGACGGGCGTTGGGTCCTGGTAGAGCGAGATGGTACCGCCGGCTACCCCGAAGGTCTTGCCGTTGACATTGGCGGCGGCGTCCGAGGCCAGGAAGACCACCATGGGGGCAATGTCGTCCGGGTCACGGATGACGGTGGCCGCCTGCTGCGGGCTGGCGCTGCCGCCGGAGATGCCTTTCTGCGCCCGGAGCTCACGGGCCCGCATGACCTCGTCTGACATCGTCATGCGGGTGGCCGCCCCCGGGGCAATGGCATTACAGGTGACGCCGTAGCGCCCCATGTCACGGGCCACCACCCGGGTAAAACCGGCGATGCCAGCCTTGGCAGCACCGTAGTTGGCCTGGCCGGGATTGCCAATCAGCCCCGAGGTGGAGCTCATGTTGATGATGCGGCCGCTGCGCTGCTGCCGGAAGATAACACAGGCCGGGCGGGTGCAGTTGTAGACCCCGTAGAGGTGCACCTTGATAACGGCGTCCCACTCCTCCGGCGTCATGTTGAAAATCATCCGGTCGCGCAGGATTCCGGCATTGTTGACTAGAATGTCGAGCCGGCCGAAGGCATCGAGGGCGGACTGGATGATTTTCTCACCGCCCTCAACGGTGGCCACGGAATCATAGCTGGCTACGGCCTCGCCCCCGGCCTTCTTGATTTCGGCCACTACCTCGTCGGCCGGGCTGGTCGAGGCACCTGTCCCGTTAACCGCCGCGCCCAGGTCATTGACCACCACCTTGGCGCCCTCGGCTGCCATGAGGATGGCAATCCCCCGGCCGATACCGCGCCCGGCACCGGTCACGATGGCAACCTTGCCCTTGAGCCTCTCTCCCATATTTGTTACCTCGCTGCGGACTCTGCCCTCGCTATTGCTGTTTCGGTGGCTCAGGCGGTGAAGGGTTCACCAGCCCGGCCGCCAGCGTCATCGGCATGATGTCAAACAGCTCGTCCACGGTGAAGCCGCCCTTCTTAAGTATCATGCGCTCCTGGACTGGCTCGGAGAAGAGGGCAATGCGGCCGGTCTGGACGAAGAAGGTGCGCCCGTTGACATTGGCCGAGGCATCGGAAGCAAGCCAGACAATCAGCGGGGCGATGTCTTCGGGCCTGAACTGTGCCCACATGCGCATGAACTCTTCACCGCGCCCGGCACGCTCGGCCGCCCGCTTCATGTCCTCGCTCATGGTCATGCGGGTGCCGGCATTGGGGCGGATGGCGTTGACAGTTACTCCGTACCGGCCCATCTCCAGCGCCAGGGTGCGGGTGAAGCCGACGATGCCCTCTTTGGCGGCGGCGTAGTTTGACTGCCCGCGGTTGCCCAGGCCCGAGGTGGACGATGTGTTAATGATACGGCCGCTGCGTTGCTGCCGGAAGACGACACAGGCCGGGCGGGATACGTTGAAGTGGCCGTAGAGGTGCACCTTGATAACGGCGTCCCACTCCTCCGGGCTCATGTTGAAGACCATGCGGTCGCGCAGGATACCGGCGTTGTTAACGACGATGTCCAGCCGCCCGAAGGTGTCGAGGGCGGTCTTGACGATGTTCTCGCCGCCCTCCACCGTGGCCACGGAATCAAAGTTTGGCACGGCCTCTCCGCCGGCCGCCTTGATTTCGTCCACTACTTTCTGGGCCGGCGTGGCGGAGCTGCCCGTGCCGTTGACGGCGCCACCGACGTCGTTGACAACTACCTTGGCACCCTCGGCCGCCAGGGCCAGTGCCTCGCCGCGGCCAATGCCACCCCCGGCCCCGGTAACAATTGCCACCTTCCCCTTGAGTCTGTCACCCATTTTGAAACCTCCTGTTTTCGTTGTCAGTCTCTGCTTTCAGACCGCCGGAGGTCTTCCGGCGGGCATCTGCCCAATTCCTCTACCCTGCCCGGTGGTGGTGGCCGCGGTCCGCGGCGGACCTGGATGGAAGGGCTGGTCTGGTCTCCCGGCTTACCGCCGGGTCTGGCCGGACACGGGGGAAGCACCTGGCGCCACCGCAGGAATAAAACTCATCCGGCGCCCCGGTGCTCGCCGGCACCTTCGGCGCACCTGCCACTCCACCCCACCCGATGAGCCGAACAACTCCCTCGGGGAGCACGTGCCTCCCTCCGCTCTGATGACAACCGCCATTCTAGCGCCCACCGGGACTGGCTGTCAAACCTGCCCGCCGTGACGCCGCCGCCGGGCTGCAGTATAATGCAGGGGTGCTGCCGGGCGGGTGGCCCGGCGGCAGGGGCAGGTTGTTTTCAGGCCGTGCTGAGTGACTTGATTTCCAATAAGGCGCTGGTTGTCCCGGTCTGTGCCTGGGCACTGGCCCAGTTGCTGAAGGGCCTGCTGGATGTTGCCCGTGAGCGGCGGTTCGGGCTGGACATGTTTGTTTCCAGCGGCGGCATGCCCAGTTCCCACTCGGCCATGGTGAGCTGCCTGGCAACGGTGGTAGCGCTGACCAGCGGCGTGGGCTCGGTGGCTTTTGCGGTCAGCGTGGTGCTGGCCATGATAGTCATGTACGACGCTGCCGGGGTGCGCCGCGCCGTGAGTAACCAGGCTGTTATCCTGAACCGGCTTGTCCGTGAGCTGAGGCTGCGCCGGCCGCGCGGCGAGGTGGAGCGTGACCTGCGTGAGCTCATTGGCCATACCCCTTTTCAGGTTATCGCCGGGGCGGCTATTGGTGTCACCATGGCCTGGCTGTGGATATTCCTGTCCTGAGGGTGCCCCCGGGAGCTTCCTGACCACCGTGCCGGCCGTACACCGCGGGGCATGGGACATCCCCATCGTGATTGCGTGATTAGATAGTAGTCAACTCCCGGGCACCGTGCCGGCCGTACACCGCGGGGTACCGGCCTGACCGGGGGTACGGGCTTACCCCGTGGCCTGG
>CAZBPZ010000031.1:10995-17266 GCA_964493955.1 uncultured Dehalococcoidales bacterium
CCGTGGCCTGGCCCAGCCGTGCCTTTATCTGGCGCCGCCACCGCTCAATCTCGGTCAGGCGGCTTTCGAGCCAGGCGGCCTTGGCGCGTTCCGCCCCGCTGAGTTCAGGCTCTTGTCTCTTCAGCTGGGCCAGCTCGGCGGTGAGGCGCTGGTATTCCTCTTCCAGCCGGGCCAGCCTTTCCCGCTGGCGCTCTTCCCTCGGGTCCATTGTAGCCCCCTGCAATGCGTGCCTCTCCTAGACCGGTTGGCGGCTGTTACCCGGCCCGGCCTCGGGGGGGTCCGCGGTCTCCTCCCCGCGTATCAGGCGTTCCCCGTGCTCCAGCAGCACGCGGGCGCGCTCGGTCGGTACATTCCTGGTCTCCAGCCAGGCGCGAAGGGCCTCGATAGGGGTGATGCCTTCGGCGGTGCGGTCCCCGAGGCGGAGGCGCGTCTCACGGTGAATGTCCCGGGCGATGTTGAGAGAGTATGCCCCGCTCAGGGCGTCACGGATGGTGCTGTCGTTGACCTGTCCTTCCAGGGCTGCCGGCAGGGTGATGTGCAGGCGTACCACGGCGTCCCTGGCGGCGTCAAGCTGCGGCCGGATGGCGGCCAGCACGGTCTCGGTCGGGGCCGGGTCTTCGGCCTTGAGGGTGACCTCCAGTGTCAGGAAACGCCGTGCCGCCACCGGGCAGAACCGGTAAGAAACGCGCCGTTTTTCTCCTTCGCCCGGCTCGATGTCCACCACGTAGAAACCTTTTTCATCCCCTTCTTCCCCGAAGTCGAGCCGTTCCAGGCTGCCAGCATAGACGACGGGCGGGTCTTCGGACAGGACCTGCTGCCGGTGGACGTGCCCCAGCGCTACATAGTCGAATGCCGGGTTGGCAATGTTGCTGAGGAGCAGGGCATGCTCGTGCCCCAGTGTCATGCCGTGCTCCGAGCCCACCCTGGCGCCGCTCACCCAGACATGGGCGGCCAGTATGGCTGGCAGGGAGGGGTCCAGCCGCTCGGTACAGGTACTGATGATACCGGTGAGGATGGCCTGTACCTGCTGGTCTATCTGCTCCAGGTCAAGCTGGCGCGTCTCCTCGCGTGCCAGCAGGGCACTGCGGCGTGGCCAGGGCAGGGCTACCACCTGGACTTCTCCTGCGGGCGTGGCAATGCGGTACACGTCCGGGCGGCTGCCCACGTAGACATTGGGGATGTCCAGGGTGGCATAGATTTCCAGCGAGGTGGCACGTCCGGCCGCATTGGGCAGGTCGTGGTTGCCCACCAGCAGGAAGACGGGAACCCCGGCCGAGGCGAGGCGGTGGATGCGGCGGGCAAACTCGCGCTGCTGGGTCTGGGTGGGCTCGCGGCTCCTGTAGGCGTCGCCGCAGAAGACAACCAGGTCGGCCCCGTTCTCCAGCGCGAAGTCCACCAGCTCGTCGAAGGTGGCCAGGAAATCGAGCAGGCGGGTGGAGAGGCCGGTGGCCGGGTCAGGGCGCCCGTAGCTCTCTACGCCGAGGTGCAGGTCAGCAAAGTGGACTATTTTCACCGGCAGCCTGCCTCCAGCGGTGCCGCTAGGCCCCCGCTTCCTTCCAGACCTCGCCGCCCGGCGGCAGCACGAACAGGTCCTCCCCCGCCAGCTTGGCGCCGAGGGTCTGCGCCAGTTCAGCGATGGGGACACGTATCTGGCCCATGGTGTCACGCTCGCGGATGGTGACACGGTTGTCCTCCAGCGACTGGAAGTCAACCGTGACGCAGTAAGGGGTGCCTATCTCGTCCTGGCGGCGGTAGCGGCGGCCGATTGACTGCGTGTCGTCATACATGGTGGGAAGCTCCCGTAGCAGGGCGCGGTGGATGTCCTTGGCCAGGGCTACCAGGTTTTCCTTCCGGCTCAGGGGCAGGACGGCCACCTTGTAGGGGGCGATGTCCGGGTGCAGGCGCAGGACGGTGCGTACCTCGTCCCCGGCCGGTTCTTCAGCGTAGGCGTCAACCAGGAAGGCCAGGGCCGAGCGGTCCACCCCGGCCGAAGGCTCAATCACGTACGGCAGGTAGTGTTCCCTGGTCTCATCGTCGTAATAGTCCAGGTTCTTACCGCTGTGGCGGGCGTGCTGGCGCAGGTCAAAGTCACCCCGGTTGGCGATACCCTCAAGCTCGGCCCACCCCATCGGGAAGAGGTACTCCACATCGTAGCACTGGCGGGCGTAGTGGGCCAGCTCGTCCTGGCCGTGGGGGCGCAGCCGCAGGTGCTGGCGGTTGATGCCGAAGCGTACGTACCACTCGAAGCGTGCCTGTACCCAGTGCTCGAACCACTCGTCTTCGGTGCCCGGCTTGACGAAGAACTCAATCTCCATCTGCTCGAACTCGCGGCTGCGGAAGATGAAGTTGCCGGTGGTCACCTCGTTGCGGAACGACTTGCCAATCTGGGCCACCCCGAAGGGCAGGCGCTTGCGGGTGGTGTTGACCACGTTCTGGAAGTTGACGAAGATACCCTGGGCCGTCTCCGGCCGCAGGTAGACGGTGGCGGCCTCTTCCTCCACCGGGCCGATGAATGTCTTGAACATCAGGTTGAAGAGGCGCGGCTCGGTGAGCTCGCCCCCGCACGAGGGGCAGCGCTCACCCTCAAGCTGGTCGGCCCGCCAGCGCTGGTGGCACTGCTTGCACTCCACCAGCGGGTCGGAAAAGCCCCCCACGTGGCCGCTGGCCTTCCAGACGTCCGGGTGCATCAGGATGCTGGTGTCGAGCCCCACCACGTCGGCACGCTCCTGCACATTGCTGCGCCACCAGGCCTGCTTGATGTTCCGCTTGAGCTCAACCCCCAGCGGGCCGTAGTCCCAGCACCCGGAGAGGCCACCGTAAATCTCGCTGGAGGGAAAAATGAAGCCGCGGCGGCGGCACAGGTTGACAATTTTTTCCATGTCAGTGACGGGCGTGGCTTCTTCGGGCAAGAACGTAGTTCCTCCGGGTAGTGCGGGTACCCCTACCGGTCCCGGCCGGCCGCCTGGCGGAAGGCCCGGCTGAAGAAAATGACCAGTGCCACTCCGCCCAGCACCATCACCGCCAGGACGAGCCCCCACACCGGCAGGATATGCGTCTGGTAGGCATTGTAGCCGAAAATGCGCAGCATTGCAAAACTGAGGACGGCCTGCGGCAGGGCTATCATGTTGCCCATGGCCAGCAGGACCTGGCCCAGGTCAACCCGGGTCTCCCCTTCAAGGCCGAGCCGCCTGATTAACCAGACCCCGCCGCGGGTAACGGCCAGGGCGAGCGCCGTCAGCAATATCTGCGGCACCAGGGCCCAGACGATGGCGGCGGAACGGCTCATCCAGGCATCGGGGGCGCCGTCCGGCTGGAAGTGGTAGGCTACCTCGGCCGGCAGGAGGCGGGAGAAGAAGCCCACCAGCCCGGCCGAGAATACCAGGAATACCACCGGCAGCGTGATAAACCGCCAGCGGAACCGGAGGTGACCGGCTGGCTCCGGCCGTGGTTCGGTGGTGGGTGGCCGGGGCGCGGACTGTACCCGCAGCATCCAGAAGAACCCTGCCCCCAGGCCGAGGCAGGCCCCGAATGCCAGCAAAGCCACGATGACGAGGGTACTCATCTCGTTCCGAACAGGCCCGCCACGAGGTTATCAGCTTAGAAGTCAGGGTGTCAAAACGGGCAGCCTGCCGGGGGGCTGGCATCCGCTGTCTCAGGTGGCGACGGGGAAGGCTGGAATGGGGATGATCCTTCTGCAGAAGCCGGCAGTTTACTTGACTCCATTTTGGCATGGTGCTAGAATGCCAGTTACTGGTCAGTCTGGCTGATAGGAGGGTCCTGGCTTATGGTCGTGGCGGCGTCGCGCACGTATTACACCCGGCTTCCTGAGATACCTGCCTTTATTCACGTTGAGAAGTGCTGGCCCGAGGTTGATAAGCTTTCACCCTGCGAGGCCGCCTGTCCCCTCCACCAGGATGTTCCCAACTACACGATGGCCATTGCCCAGGGTGACCCGAAGAAGGCACTGGCCATTATTCGTGAGACCAACCCGCTGCCATCCGTCTGCGGCCGGGTCTGTCACCATCCCTGCGAGATAGAGTGCAACCGCAAGGTGGTGGACAGCCCG
Source organism: uncultured Dehalococcoidales bacterium (assembly GCA_964493955.1). Lineage (GTDB taxonomy): Bacteria > Chloroflexota > Dehalococcoidia > Dehalococcoidales > Fen-1064 > CAZBPZ01. Next base: position 15,062 of record CAZBPZ010000031.1, read on the forward strand.
ATAGCCATCCAGGCGCTGAAGCGCTTTGCGGCAGACCAGGGCCAGGGCGAATTACCCGAGCCGGCCCCCCGGACCAAGGCAGCCCGGGTGGCGGTAATCGGGGCGGGTCCGGCGGGCCTCACCGCCGGACATGACCTCGTAAAGATGGGCTACGGGGTGAGTATCTTTGAGGCTGGCCAGGTGCCGGGCGGGATGCTGGCCTCGGCCGTGCCAGACTTTATCCTTTCACCCGAGGCCCTGGCGGCTGACATTGCCTACATCAAGGCGCTCGGCGTGCGGATACACACCAATGTGCGCATCGGGCGGGACATCAGTCTGGACGCACTGCCGCGGCACGGCTTCTCGGCAGTGCTTCTGGCCATCGGTGCCCAGCAGAGTGCTCGCCTTAACATCCCCGGCTCAGACCTGGCCGGGATTACAACGGCCCTGCCGTTCCTGGGTGCGGCCAAGCGCCGCGAGCTGACCTCGCTGAAAGGCCGGGTCTGGGTGATTGGTGGGGGTGCGGTGGCGATGGACTGTGCCCGCACGGCCCTGCGGCTGGGGGCCAGTGAAGTTCACGTTGCCTGCCTCGAAAGCCGCCCCGATATGCCTGCCTTTGACTGGGAGATTACCGAGGCGGAAAGGGAAGGGGCCCAGATGCACCCCGCCCTGGCCCCGCAGGAATTCACCACCAGAAACGGCCGCCGAGTCAGCGGTATCAGCTTCCGGCGCGTTGCCTCCACCTCGACCGATGCCGAGGGCCGGATTAGCTGGACGCTGGTGGAAGGCCGGGGCAGCGAGCTCTCGGTCGATGCCGATGCTGTCATCGTGGCCATTGGCCAGATGACGGATACCACCGGCTTCTCCGGCGGGCCGCTCAATATCACCCCGCGCGGCACCGTTGTCGTGAACGAGGCTACCGGTGAGACCAACGTGCGTGGTATCTTTGCCGCCGGTGATATTACCACCGGCCGCGGCACTGTCACCGAGGCGATGGCGGCTGGCCGCCGGGCGGCCCGTTCCATTGACCAGTTCCTCAGCGGCGAGCCGATTGTGGCGGCGAAAGACACGCGCGGGGTTATCACCATCAGGCCAGAGCAGGTGCCACCTTACCTGACGCGCCGCCAGCAGTGGGAGGTGCCGAAGCTCTCGGCCAGGCAGGCGCTAACGACGTTTAAGGAGGTGAGTCTGGGCTACGTGCCCTGGCAGGCAATTGAAGAGGCACGGCGTTGTTTGAACTGCCGGATGTGCGCCAATTGTATTTTCGAGCGCGGACATCTCTGTTTTGACACGGCTGATCGGTTACTCAAGGTTGGAGAGTAGTAGGAGGTAAGCAATGTGCTGGATGTGCGATGAGTTCGGAGACCCGCAATTTGGGGATGGTATCTGGTACCTGAACCCGAAGAACTACGCACGTAACATGTACAAACTCAGGGCCCCGGGCGAGAAGCCCAAGGGGGCAGAGGCGGGTCTGGAGACCGGTGCCCACAGCGGTCCCACCACCGAGGACCTGCTGAGGGCCATTGAAGCGGGTGACAAGGCCGAGTTCGAGCGCCTGGCCGGCATTATGCAGGCCCGTGGCCAGGGGAGCCAGGTAGTACCGCTGGAGCACGCTGACAAGGTGCTGGAGCTGAGCTCACCCATCGGCCTGATTGCCTGCATCTGCCGCAAGGGTTCGCGTGCCATTGACGAGCGCAATGAGCACGAGTACACCTGCATGGGCATGGGCGTGGGCATGCTCAAGTGGGAGCGCTGGCCGGAGCGCTACAAGGGTGGCTGCAAGTTCGTCAACATTGACGAGGCCAAGGAATGGAACCACGAGATGGACCGCCGTGGCTTCGTCCACATCCTGATGTTGTTCGGGGCACCCTTCATTGGCGGTTTCTGCCAGTGCGATTATCCTGACTGCAGTGCGCTGAGGAATGCGGTTGACTTCGGCATCGGCACCCTCAAGGGCCACCACGTGGCAGTCGTAGACTATGACAAGTGCAATGGCTGCGGCATCTGTGCGCAGCGCTGCCAGTGGGGCGCCCTCAAGTTTGAGGTTACCACCGGAAAGGCCAACATTGACATCTTCAAGTGCTATGGCTGCGGGCTGTGCCATACCGGCTGCCCGCGGGGAGCCATTCGCCTTGAACTCCGGTCCAACCTGCCGGCCGTTGCGGAGGTGTGGCAATGACCTACGGTCTGCCGATGGGGAGGAAGTTCCCCCGGATAACGATTGAC
>CAZBPZ010000031.1:17276-18386 GCA_964493955.1 uncultured Dehalococcoidales bacterium
GCAAGAAGTGCCTTCAAGTCTGCCCGATGGCCGTCTTCCATGTTACCCGGGTAATGGAGAAGGAGAAGCGGCTCGAGGAAATGGACCCGCGGGTGGACGGCAACTACGTTCTCTTTGCGCCGCGGCGTGACAAATGCACTGCCTGCAACCTCTGCATTGAGGTCTGCCCGGTGGACGCCATCAAGATAGAGGTGCCGGAGCAGGTGCGTGCCAAGCCCAAGGTTGAGGGCGTGCAGTGGAGTCAGCAGTAGGAGAGAGACATGGCGGAAGATCCATTCAAAGCGCTCAAAGAGCAGCCTTACCCCAGGTATGTTGCGCCCAAGCCGTACTCGTTTGACCTGAACCAGGACATGGTGGACATGCTGCGCCGCGAGTTCGGGGCCGACGTGGTTACGGACAAGCTGGCGGAGGCGCTGAAGGGCAAGTCCGGGGGTGAAGTAGAGAAGGCAGCCACGGCCTTCTTTAGTGACCTCGGTAAGGCCTGGATGCAGCGGACAATCCAGCTGGCTGACGAGTACCCCGACCGCACCATTGAAGTTGTGCTGGAAACGGTTGACCGTCAGGGTAACCAGTTCCTCTGGTGGCCACACGTGCCGCAGCGGTACGTGGAGGTGGCCTACCTGAGCACGCAGAAATTCCTCAAGCTGCCCATTACCCTCAACAACATGATAACCTTGCAGTACCGCGTCCCGCAGTGCGCCGTCTTCGCTGGAATTAAGGAGAAGTGCGGCGAGGACGTGGCCAACATGATGACGTGCTCCAGCTACTGCCTGGCGGCCCTGGAGGAGATTCGGCGGCTGACCGAGACGGAGGCCGAGATACAAGTGATCATTGAGCAGCTGGCCTCCACCGCCAAGGACGGGTTCTGCGAGTTTACTGCCAGGAAAATCTAGCTCGGGCAATACGGGAGTCTCGTGAGGCTTGAAAACAGGGTGGCGGTTGTCACTGGTGCCGGCAGGGGCATCGGGCGGGCAATCGCCATCAGGTTTGCCGAGGAAGGTGCCCGTGTTCTCATCAACGATGTGGACCTGGCCTACGCCGAGAACGTGGCGGAACGCCTGAGAAAGGCCCGGCGCGACGTACTGGCAGTGCGGGGGGATGTCACCAGCG
>CAZBPZ010000032.1:0-18142 GCA_964493955.1 uncultured Dehalococcoidales bacterium
CGTAACAAGGTAGCCGTAGCGGAAGCTGCGGCTGGATCACCTCCTTTCTAGGGAGCGAGCGGGTATAACAACCCATCACTCCTAGGTCGGTCACCGCGGCGAGCCGCGGTGTTCTCGGGGACTGTGGGAGACCACAGGACCGCCTTCCTTCCGCTACCCAGGGGTTAAGGTGCTGTCCTTCTGGAAGGACGAGGGCCACTCCCCAGGAGTGGCCCTTTTTGCTACCGGGCGGCCGGCCGGGCTGCGGCTGGCGGTTTTGCAGCCGGTTGACACTCGCCCGGGCAGTCGCTAGTATTGCTCCAGGCCCTTCTCCCCGGCCCGGGCTTGGGGCTACAAGCGCTCCTCTGGAGGTGACGGCATGAAGGCGGCAGTCTACTACGGCCCGCGCGACGTGCGGGTGGAAGAGGTGCCAACTCCGACCCTCGGCCCCGGTGACGCCCTGCTGCGCGTCCGTGCCTGTGGCATCTGTGGCTCGGACCTGCATACCTACCGGCACGGCCTGTTCGAGACGCTGGGCGTACCGGCCGGGGGTGGCCGTATCATGGGGCACGAGTTCTGCGGTGAGGTGGTGGAGGTCAGCGGTGATTCCCCCCTCAAAGTCGGCGACCGTGTCTGTGCGATAGGTATGGGCGGTAACGCCGAGTACTTCCAGATACCGGCGGAGCTGGCACCGTTTGCCGTGCCCATCCCGGAGGGGCTGAGCTTTGTTGAGGCGGCCACGACCGAGCCGCTGGCTACCTCGCTGCATGCCGTTAACCTGGCACGCCCCGCCGATGGCGAGACTCACGTTGTCCTGGGGGCCGGTATCATCGGGCTGGGTATCCTCCAGGTACTCAAGGCGAGGTACAACCTGAGAACGGTGGTGGTTGACCTGGCTGACTGCCGGCTGGAGGTGGCGAAGAAGCTCGGGGCTGACGAGGTCATCAACGCCGGCCGCGAGGACGCCGTGCGGCGGGTGATGGAGCTGACCGGGAGCGAGCAGCTCTCCTTCATGCCGGAGCCAACGGGCAGGGCCGACGTGGCCTACGACGCGGCCGGTCTGGCACGTGGCTACACCGGGGTACCGGTGGTGCAGCAGGCGATGCTGATGGTGCGCAGCGAAGGGCGCGTGGTGGTCGTCTCCGTGTTTGAGCAGGACGCTGCGGTTGACTTCAATCCGCTGGTGCGCAAGGGTCTCAGCCTGCTGGGCTCGTGGGCGTGGTCGCCGGACGAGTTCAAGGATGCCCTGGGGCTGATTGCCTCGGGCAAGGTGGACCGCAAGCCGCTGATTTCGCATACATTTAGCCTGGAGGCGGCCGCCGAGGCCTACGAGACACAGCTACGGGCCGAGGAAGCCGTCAAGGTGGTAATAACTCCCTAGCCGGCTACATATTTTTTGGCAGGATGACACTCGCAGAGCTTCGGGGAACGGAGCAGAAGCTGTCGCTGCGGGTCTTCCGGTGGCGGCGGCCGCTGGACTTCGCGCTCGCTTACGGGGAGCAGCTCCGGCTGTGGCAACAGGTGCTGTCCGGGCAGGCCGGTGATGCCCTGATGTTACTGGAGCATCCCCCGGTCATAACGTTCGGCAAGTCTGGCCGGCTGGAGAACCTGCTGGTGGATAAAGCGGCCCTGGCGCGCCTCGGGGTGGGCCTGTTCTTCACCGACCGTGGTGGCGACGTGACCTATCATGGCCCGGGGCAGCTGGTGGCATATCCAATCATTGACCTGCGCCGGCGTGGCCGGGACGTGCACCGCTACATCCACGACCTTGAAGAGGTGATTATCCGCACCCTGGCAGACTTCGGCGTGACGGCCGGGCGCGACGAGCGCCGCGTGGGGGTGTGGGTGGACGGTGAGAAGATAGCGGCCATCGGGGTGCGGGTCCGGCGCTGGGTCACGCTGCACGGCCTGGCCGTGAACGTGGTGCCGGAGCTGGCCCATTTTGGCCTGATAAACCCCTGCGGCATTACCGAGCGGGGAGTAACATCGCTTGAAAGGCTGACCGGTTGCCGGGTGAGCGTGGCGGAGGTGGCAACCTGCCTGGCGGGCCGTTTTGTGGAAGTCTTCGGCTACGAGGGGAGCGCGGTCAGCCTGACGGTACGGGGTGGTGTTTGATGGCCCGGTTGCCTGGCTGGTTTCGTAAACCTATCCCTGCCCCGGCCGCCATGGCCGGGATGCGTGCCCTGGTGGCCGACCTGCACCTGCACACCGTCTGCGAGAGCGCCCTCTGCCCCAACGTGGGTGATTGCTTCTCGCAGCGGACGGCCACCTTCATGCTGCTGGGCGAAGTATGCACGCGCCGGTGCACGTTTTGCGCCGTCAGCAAGGGCCAACCCCGGCCGGTAGACGAGGCCGAGCCCGAGAACGTGGCCCGGGCGGTGGCACGCCTGGGGCTGCGCCACGCCGTCATTACCTCTGTTACCCGTGACGACCTGCCCGATGGCGGGGCGGCCCACTTCGCCCGTACCATTCGCTGCATCAAGCAGGCCAGCCCCGGGATAACGGTTGAGGTGCTGGTACCTGACTTCCGGGGCGATGAAAGAGCGCTCCTTGCGGTGCTTGAAGCCGGGCCGGAGGTGCTCAACCACAACCTGGAGACGGTGCCGCGGCTCTACCCGGAGGTCAGGCCGGGGGCCGATTACGCCCGCTCGCTGCGCCTGCTTCGCCTTGCCAGGAAGCTGCGCCCGCAGACCGTTACCAAGTCTGGCCTGATGCTGGGACTGGGGGAGAGCGAGGACGAGCTGGTGCAGGTCATGGCCGATTTGCGTGAGGCTGGCTGCGACCTGTTGACCCTGGGGCAGTACCTGCGCCCCTCGCCGGCCCACCACCCCGTCGTGCGCTACGTGCCGCCGCCCGAGTTTGACCACCTCGCCGGGAGGGCGCGGCGGATGGGCTTTGCCGGGGTGGCGGCGGCACCGCTGGTGCGGAGCTCCTTCGAGGCGGCGCGCCTGTACGAGAAGGCCATAACCGGGGTGCAGGCATGACGGCAGAGGCGCTGGAGCGGGACCTGAAGCGGCTCCTCGGAGAGCGGGCCACCACCAGCACCTTTGAAGGCTGGTTCTACCGCAGCGACATCCAGCCGATTCCTTCGCTGGTACGCCGCCTGATGCAGACCCGGCCGGAGGCGGTGGTGTACCCGGTGGCGACCGAGGAGGTGGCGGCGGTGGTGCGGTTCTGCGCTGAGAGGGGCCTGCCGGTGGTGCCGCGTGGCGGGGGTTCTTCGGGCCTCTTCGGGGCGGTGCCGAAGCGTGGCGGGGTGGTGTTTGACCTGCGCGGCCTCAACTCTATTGGCCCGGCCGATGCCTCGGCGTGCACCGTCACGGTGGCGGCCGGGGCCACCTGGTGGCGGCTGGAGGAGGCGCTGGCCGGGCAGGGGCTGGCAACCCTCAGCTACCCTTCCAGCGCCCGCTCCGCCACGGTAGCCGGCTGGGTAATGACCTCGGGACTGGGTATCGGCAGCCTCAAGTACGGGCCGGTCTTCGGGCATGTCCTGGCGGCCGAGGTGGTCCTGCCGGACGGTACGGTTAGCCACTACCGGGCCGGGGAGGGCCTGGAGCAGTTTTTTGAGTCGGAGGGTACGCTGGGGATTGTGACCCGGCTCACCCTCAAGGTGCGGCCCCGCCCGGCCCGTGTTGGCCACCGCCTTGTCCGGTTTGATGACATGGGCCGGCTGTTTGAGGCGGTCTCGGTGCTGGCAGCGGCCAGCCCATGCCCCTATAACATCGAGTTCCAGGACGCAGGCTACCTGCAGTTGCTGCGGCAGGCCGGCTACGAGACGGTTGAGCTGCCTGGTGAGGGTGGCCTGGTGCTGGTGACCGCCGACGGGGATGACGACGAGGTGGCCGCCCTGATGGCCCGGGTGGCACAGGTCAGCCGCGACCTCGGCGGGGTGGAGTGCGAGGGGGCGGAGCGGGAGTGGGCACACCGGTTTGACATGCTGCGGGTGAAGAGGGCCGCCCCGGCGATTGTACCGAGCAGTGTTTACCTGCCCCTCTCCCGGCTCGGTGAGTTCTATGCCCGTTACCCCCGGGTGGTAAGGCACCGTGGCGGCTTGCTTGGCTACGCCGTGGGGCCGGACCGGGCCAGCCTGATGCCGATGCTCCCGGCCGATGACAGGAGCCCGCTGCGCTACATCTTCGCCCTGCAGACCCCGTCGGCCGTCTCGCGGCTGGCCATTTCGCTCGGGGGTAAGCCGGGGGGCGGTATCGGCGTCTGGAACGCCGCCTTCCGGCGGGAGGTACTCGGCCGCGAGCGCCTGGCAGCCTACGAGGAAAAGAAACGCACCCTGGACCCGGCCGGTATCATGAACCCCGGGGTGGGAGCCGGGGCACCCTGGCTCTTCCAGCCGCGCCTTTACCGGGCGGCCACGAGGCTGGGGAATGCCCTGGGGCGGCTCCTGCCGGCGGGGGTGCCGGCGCCGGAGGCAGATGGCTTCCGGGCAGAGCTGGCGGCCTGCGCGCAGTGTGGTTACTGCATGGATGTCTGCCCCACCGCCGGGAGCTGGCTCTCGTCCACGCCGCGGGGACGGGTGCTGATGGGCCGGCAGAGACCGGAGGCCCTGCCGCCGGAGGTGCGGCGTGAGTACCTGGAGCGCCTCTACCAGTGTACCCTCTGCGGCCGCTGCGGGGTTGACTGTACGGTCGGGATAAGCTCCCGCCCGATGTGGCAGGGGTTGCGTGGCTACCTGAACGGCCGTGGCCTCAGGCTGGAGCGGCTGGATGAGCTGACCTCTACCATCATGACCAGCCGGAACATGGCGGGGCGTCCCAACGAGCAGCGGGCCGCCTGGGTGGGCCGGGTGAGACTGGGGCAGGACCCCCGGCAGGTGCGCCGGGCCGAACTTGTTTACTTTGTGGGCTGTGTCACCTCGTTCTTCCCGATGGCCCAGCCGGCAGCCCGCGCCTTTAGCCAGATACTTGCGGCGGCTGGGCTCGAGTTTGCCGTGATGGGCGGCGACGAGTGGTGCTGCGGGTTTCCTCTCCTGGCCGCCGGCGAGGTGGAGGCAGCGGCGGCCTGCATCCGCCATAATATTGAGCAGGTGGCGGCGCTGGGAGCAAAGACGGTGGTGCTGACCTGCCCCGGCTGCTACCGGGTCTGGAAGGACGAGTACCGTGAGGTGATAGGGCAGGCCCATCCGTTTGAGGTGCTGCATGCCACCGAGCTGCTGGCCCGCTGGCTGGAGGAAGGCCGCATCAAGCCGGGAGCACTGCCGCTGCGGGTAACATACCATGACCCGTGCGACCTGGGGCGCAATAGTGGTATTCTGGATGAACCAAGGTATGTCCTCGGCAGCATTCCCGGCCTGGAACTGGTAGAATTAGCGGAAAGCGGGCGTTATGCTAGTTGCTGCGGCTCCGGGGGTGACCTGCTGGCTTCCAACCAGGAGCTGGCACTGGAAATTGCCCGCCGCAAGGTGGACGAGGTAGTGGCTACCGGCGCGGAGACGGTGGTCACCGCCTGCCCTTCCTGTGTGAGGGCTATCAGCATGGCCAGGACCGCCGGGCGGGTAAAGCTGGCGGTGCAGGACATATCAGAGATTGTCTGGAAAGCAGTGTCCGGCGGCTGACCTGCCGGGCACAAGGAGGAGACGATGGCGCTGACAAACGAACAACTGCTCAAGCTCTACACCAACATGGTGCTGGCGCGCAAGATGGACGAGACCATCATCAAGGGCCTGCAGGAAGGCAAGGTGGTGGGGTTCTTCCACAGCGGCCAGGGTTCCGAGGCAGTAGGAGTGGGTGTTACCACCTTCCTGCGCCCGGACGACTACCTCTACCCGCACCACCGCGGCCACGGCATTGCCTACATCATCGGCAAGGGGGCCTCGGTCAGGGGTTTCCTGGCGGAGCACTACGGCAAGGCTACCGGTATGGCGGGCGGGTTTGCCGGTTTCCACGGCGTCGACCCGGAGTACGGCCTGCTGGGAGGGGCCGGGACCATCGGTTCACAGTTCCCGGTAGCGGTCGGCTGGGGGCTGGCCTGCCAGAAGAACGGCCGCGGCCAGGTGGCGGTCTGCTGCTTCGGCGACGGCAGCTCCAACCGCGGCACCATGCACGAGGCGATGAACCTCTCGGCCGTCTGGAAGCTGCCGGTAATCTGGGTGTGCGAGAACAACCTCTACGCCCAGTGGATGCCGCTCAAGGACGCCTACCCGCGCGAGGACATTGCTGACCTGGCGGCCGGCTACAACATGCCGGGGGTGGTGGTGGACGGCCAGGATGTCATCGCCGTGCACGAGGCGATGCAGGCGGCGGTAGAGCGCGCCCGCGCCGGTGAGGGCCCCTCGCTGCTGGAGTGCAAGACCTACCGCTACCGTGTCCACTCCGAGGGCTCGCAGGACATCGCGCATGCTGACCCGCGCCCCGCCGAGGAAATTGAGGCCTGGAAAAAGCGTGACCCCATCAAGCTCTTCCGTGAGAAGCTGCTGGAGCAGGGTGTCCTTACGGAAGCAGACGTGGAGCGGATAGACCGCGAGGTGGCAGAAGAGGTGGCGGAAATCGAGCGCTTCGCCGCCGAGAGCGAGGTGCCCGCCCCGGAGGCCCTCAAGGACACCCTGTACGCCTAGGTGTCCGGGTCTTTGAGACGAACGAGAGGACGGTGAGTTCAAAGTGAGACAGATTCCGTATGTTGTGGCACTGAACGAGGCCCTCCGCGAGGAGATGGCCCGTGATGAGAAGGTATTTATCATCGGGGAGGACGTCCAGGCCGGGGTCTTCATGGCCAGCACCGGGCTGGTCAAGCAGTTCGGGCCGGAACGGGTGATGGACACGCCGCTGGCCGAGACAGCCGTGGCGGGGGCGGCCCTGGGGGCGGCCCTGGCCGGCTACCGGCCGGTGGCTGATTTCATGTTTGCTGATTTCATGATGGTGGCCGCCAACGAGATAATCAACAATATTGCCAACTGGCACTTCATCCACGGGGGCAGGGTCAATGTGCCGATGGTGCTGTTTGCCAACATCGGTGGCTATGCCCGCCTCGGGCCGGAGCACTCGCAGTGCCCGGAGGCCTTCATCCTGCACAAGCCCGGCCTGAAGCTTGTCATCCCGTCTGACCCGTACTCGGCCAAGGGCCTCTTGAAAACGGCCATTCGCGATGATAACCCGGTGGCCTTCTTCTACCACAAGCGGTTGCTGGGCCTGCAGGGCGAGGTCCCCGAAGAGGAGTACCTGGTGCCGATGGGCGTGGCCGACGTGAAGCGCGAGGGCACAGACGTGACGGTGGTGGCCACTTCCTACATGGTGCAACTGGCATTACAGGCCGCCAGGGAGCTTGAAGGCAGGGTGAGCGTTGAGGTGATTGACCCGCGCACCCTGGAACCCCTGGACATTGACACCATCATCAAATCGGTGGAGAAGACGGGGCGGGCCGTGGTGGTTGACGAGGACACGCTGCGCTGCGGGGTCGGGGCCGAAATCGGTATGCAGATTATGGAGAGGGCGTTCGACTCGCTTGATGCCCCGGTGCAGCGCGTCGGCGCTGCCAACCTGCCGATTGCCGGGGGCTACATGGAGCAGTATGTCCTGCCCCAGACCAAGGATATCGTGGCCGCCATCGAGCGGGTGGTCGCCTAGGAGGGCTGGTGTACCCGGACGAACTGAAGTACAACGAAGAACACACCTGGCTGCGGCTGGAGGATGGCGGCCTGGGACGGGTGGGCATCACCCACTATGCCCAGGAGCAGCTCAAAGAGGTGGTATTTATAGAGCTGCCGGAGGTAGGTACCCCGGTCACTCACATGGAGCCCTTCGGCGTGATAGAGTCGGTCAAGGCCACCAACGACCTGTACAGTCCCGTCACCGGGGAAGTGGTGGAAGTTAATTCCGCTCTCCAGGGTGAGCCAGGGCTCGTCAACCAGGACCCTTACGGGGCCGGCTGGATGATTGTGGTGCGGCTGGGCAATGACGCTGAGCTGGACAGGCTGATGTCAGCCGGGGAGTACCGGCGGCTGGTGGGCGGTGAGGGCTGAATGAGCAAGGTGGGTATCATTGCCAACCCGGCGTCCGGCAAGGACATCCGGCGGCTGGTGGCCTATGCCAGCCTGATGGACAACCGCGACAAGGCTGACCTGGTGCGCCGCATCATCCTGGGGGTTGCTTCCACCGGGGTGAGTGAAATCGTCGCCATGCCGGACTATTACGGCCTGGTCTCGCAGGCAGCCGCCGGCCTGGGGCGGGACGGCCCTGCCTGCCGTGTCACCATGCTGGAGATGCCGGTGACGGGTACCCAGGAGGACTCCACCCGGGCGATGGCCCTGCTCGAGGCGCTCGGGGTGGGGTGTGTCGTCACGGTGGGTGGTGATGGCACCAACCGGGCCGTGGCCAAGGCGAACGGCACGGTGCCGCTGGTGCCGGTGTCCACCGGGACAAACAACGTGTTCCCGCTGATGGTGGAGGCTACCACGGCCGGGATTGCGGCCGGGGTGGTGGCGCAGGAGGTGGTGGCCCGCCAGGAGGTTGTAGCCGTCCAGAAGCGTATCGTCCTGACGCAGGACGGCCGCGAGTGTGACATGGCGCTGGTGGATGCCGTGACACTGGAACAGCCCTTCGTGGGGGCACGTGCCGTCTGGCGGCTGGAGGAGGTAAGGCAGGTTATCTGCACGCGGGCCACGCCGGAGAGCATCGGCCTTTCCGCCATCGGGGGTAGTATCTGCCCGGTTGATGCCGACGAGGACGCCGGGCTCTACCTGGAGCTGGGTGAAGGTGGTGGACGTGTCCGGGCGGCCGTGCTGCCTGGCGTTATCCAGGAGGTGGCTATTCGGCATTGCCGGCGGCTGGCGCTGGGGGAGGAGGTGGAGGTCACTATTTCCCCCTGCCTGGTGGCCATGGACGGGGAGCGTGAGCTACGGGTTGAAAGGGTGGCCGCGGCCCGTTTCCGGGTGGAGCGCAGCGGGCCGCCGGTAGTCGACGTCAGGCGGGCGATACGGGCTGCCTCGGAGGTGGGGTTCTTTCAGACAGGCACGCAGGAGTGATTTTACCATGGAGTATATCGCGATCCCAAAGCTGGGCATGAGCATGACCGAGGCGACGCTGGTCGAGTGGAAGGTCAGGGACGGTGAGCGGGTGGAGAAGGGCCAGCCGGTGCTGCTGATTGAGACCGAGAAGACCCAGTGGGAGGTCGAGGCGGCTGCCGCCGGCTTCGTGCACGTGCTGGTGCCCGAAGAGCAGGTTGCCCCGGTGAGCCGGGTGGTGGGCCTCATCGTGGAGACCGAAGAAGAGCTGGAAAAGCTGCGCCGGGAGCCACCGGGCGAGCTCTATACCTCGGAGGCAGGGGCGGCTGCCGCTGGCACCCAGGCTGCTGCCGGTGCGCCGCCAGCCGGGGAGAAGGCAGCCCCGGCCGCAGCCCCGCGAGAGCGTATCCGCATTTCACCGGTGGCCCGGAAAATGGCCGAGGAGCATCTTATTGACATAACAAAGGTAAAGGGCAGCGGGCCGGGTGGCCGGATTGTGCGGGAAGACATCGAGCGGGCTATTGCCGAGCGAGAGAAGCCGGCCCCGGCAGTGGCGCCCGCGGCCGCACCGGCCACGGCCGGTGAGGTCGGGGGGAGACGTGTCAGGGGAGTAATTCCCCTCAAGAGTATGCGCAGGTCCATCGCCGAGCATATGCAGCGCAGCCTGGCGGTCTCGGCCCAGCTCACCCAGATGGGTGAGATAGACATGACCGAGGTCAAGAAACTGCGCCAGGCGCTGGTGGCGCGGGAGGCTGAGCTTGGAGCGCGTATCTCCTACACCGATATTCTGGTGCTGGCCACGGCCCGGGTGCTGCGCGAGTTTCCCATCATGAACTCCAGCCTGGTCGGCGACGAGATTAAGCTTTGGGAGGACATCAACATCGGCGTGGCGGTGGCGGTGGGTGACCCGCGCCAGGGCGGGGGCCTGATTGTGCCGGTGGTGCGTAACGCCGACCGCAAGGGCCTGCTGGAGATTAACCGTGAGCTGGCAGCGCTGGTAGAGAAGGCGCGGGACGGCAAGCTGCTGCCGGATGACGTGGCGGAAGGTACCTTTACCATCACCAACCTGGGGGCCTTCGGCACGGGCTACGGTTTCGGGACACCCATCATCAACCAGCCGCAGTCGGCCATCCTCGGTACGGGAGCCATCGTGGACCGGCCGGTGGTGAAAGACGGGGCTATCGTCGTCCGCCCTGTCATGACCTACAGCCTGACGTTTGACCACCGTGTTATCGATGGAGCACCGGCGGCCATGTTCATGATGCGCCTGGCCGAGGTGCTGGAGAACCCGGGGCTGCTGCTGGCCACCGGTTAGACCGGGAGAAAGGGATGGAACCAAGAGACCTCGTAATCATCGGGGGCGGCCCGGCCGGCTACGTGGCCGCCATCCGGGCACGCCAGCTGGGGGCCAGTGTGTTGCTGGTCGAGGCTGATGAGCTCGGCGGCACCTGCCTCAACCGGGGTTGTATTCCCACCCGGGCACTGGTGCGGGCCGCCGAGCTGCTGGACTCCCCGAAGAAGGCCAGGGAGTATGGCATAGCCTTCGGCCAGGCCGAAGTTAGCCTGGCGCAGATGATGGCGCGCAAGGACACCGTGGCGAAAATGGTTGGGGGTGGCGTCCGCCTGCTGATGGAGAGCTACGGTGTGAGAGTGGTCAGGGCACGCGGGAGGCTGCTCTCTCCGGCCGAGGTTGAGCTGGCGCCGGCCGATGGTAAGGTGGAGCGTGTAGAGGCACGGCGCCTGCTGCTGGCCACCGGGGCCGAGTGGGCCCGGCCAGACATACCGGGGGCGGAGATGCTCGTGACGTCGGACGAAGCACTGTCGCTGCAGAGCGTGCCGGCCTCGCTGGTTGTCATCGGGGGCGGGGCCGTGGCGATGACGTTTGCCACCATCTTCAGCCGCCTGGGGAGCCGGGTCACGGTGGTGACAGCCGGGCCGAGGGTTCTCCCGGAGATTGATGGCGAAATTGTGTCATTGCTGGAGCGCGAGCTACGGCGGCAGAAGATACAGGTAATAACGGGGGCGGAGCCGGTGCGTCTCGAGGGCGGGCCCGGTGCCCTGACACTGATGGTGCAGGCCGCCGACGGGGTCACGCCCCTGACGGCGGAGACAGTGCTGTACCTGGACCAGCGCCGGGCGCACACCGGGGGGCTGGGGCTGGAGGAGGCCGGCGTGAGCTTTGGTACTGGCGGCATCACGGTCAACCGGGCGATGCAGACCTCGGCCCCGGGCGTCTGGGCAGCCGGGGATGTTGTCGGTGAGCCATACCTGGCCCATGTTGCCTTCGCCGAGGGCAGGGTGGCGGCCGAGAATGCCCTGGGCCGTGAGGTGGAGATGGACTACCGCGCCGTGCCACGGTGTGTCTGCACCGTGCCGGAGGTTGCCAGTGTTGGCCTCACGGAAGAGGAAGCAAAGGCGCAGGGAGATGAAATACAGGTGGGAAGGTTCCCCCTGGCGGCCAACGGGCTGGCCAGCGCCCTGGGTGAGCGCTCCGGCCTGGTGAAGGTGGTGTCCGAGGCGCACTACGGCCAGGTGCTGGGAGTGCATATCATGGGGCCGGGGGCGTCCGAGCTTATCGGGGCGGCCAGCCTGGCGGTGCGGATGGAGGCCACCGCGGCCGATGTGGCCGGGGCCCTCTGGGCGCACCCTACCATTTCCGAGGCCCTGATGGAGGCCTCTCTGGCGGTCAGCGGTGAGGCCATTCACATGCCGGGCGGGGGGCGCTAGAGCCCGCCCGCGCCGGGATGCCAAGGCAGCCGCGGTACTCTGCTCGGCTGCCTTTACGAAAGACAGGCGGGCCGTCTCTGGCCGAAGACCGGGATTTGCAGTGAGAGAGTGACCAGTTGGACAAGCAGGAAGCACTTGAGGAGCTGAAGCGCCGCCGGGAAATTGCCCTGGCAGGGGGCGGTCCGGAGAAGATTGCCCGGCACCGCCAGCGGGGCCACATCACGGCGCGGGAGCGGATTGAGGCGCTGGTTGACCCCGGCACGTTTGTGGAGACCGGCATGCTCGGGCTGTACCAGCTACCCGGGAGCGACCAGCTCTACCCCGCCAGCAAGCTGCACGGCTACGGTAAGATTGATGGCCGGGTGGTGGCAATCCAGTCGGACGATTCCACTGTGCTGGCCGGCACCGGTGCCGGTACTCGGCGCCCCAGGGACAGCGGTTTTGCCCCGCCGGCCCGCGGCTGCCCGTTTATCCGCTTCGGGGAGAGCGGGGGCGTGCACCTCCAGAGTGTGCAGGGGTCAATCGGTGTACTGGCGGTCACCATGCCCATCCGCGGGCTGATGACACCGCGGCGGGTGCCCCGGCTCATCGGCATCATGGGCAACTGCTTCGGCGACCCTACCTGGCAGGCGGTACAGAGCGAGTTCGTGGTGCAGGTAAAGCCGAATACCTGCATGGCCGTCTCCGGGCCGCGGGTACTGGGGGTGGCACTGGAGGAGCGTACCACGCCGGAAGAGCTTGGCGGCTGGAAGGTCCATGCCGAGGTTACCGGCCAGGTGGACGCCTTCGCCGAGGACGACGTGCACTGCGCCCGGCTGATGCGCGAGTTCATCAGCTACATGCCCTCCAACTGCGAGGAGGAGCCACCTGTCCTGCCCACGGCTGACCCGCCCGACAGGTCCCTGGACAGCCTGATGACACTCGTCCCGGACGACCCGGCCCAGCCGTATGACATGCAGGAGGTCATCAGGGAGATAGTGGATGACGGCCGCTACTTTGTCCTCAAGCCGTACTTTGCCACCGGGCTGATTGTATGCCTGGCCCGGTTGCAGGGCAGGGTGGTGGGTATCATCGCCAGCCAGCCGCTCAGCCAGCAGGGTGCCATCGGGCCGGACGAGTGCGACAAGGCCACCGACATGATAGTGATGTGTGATTCCTTCAATATACCGTTGCTCTTTCTGGTTGATACCCCGGGCCTGGAAGGCGGGCCCGCCGCCGCCCGGGACCGGCTGCCGACCAAGCTGATGCACTGGCTGCAGGCACTTACCCTGGCCTCGGTGCCCAAAATTACGCTAGTTGTCCGCAAGGCGTATGGCCTGGCAGCAAACTGCATGGGTGGGCCAGGCTCTTACCCGGACTTCAGCGCCGCCCTGCTGACGGCTGATATCCGGCCGATGTCACCGCAGGCGGCCACCATGACGGTCCACCGGGAGAGGATTAGCACCGCCAGAGACTCACGGGTAGAGAGGGACAGGGTCATGGCGGAGCTGCGGGCGGAGGGCGGCCCCTTTGAGGCGGCCATGGCCGGGCTGGTGGACGACGTAATCGACCCGCGTGATTGCCGCCGCTACGTCATCACCTGCCTGGACATGCTGCGGGGCCAGCGGGGCGATTTCATCAGTGCCAGGCGCCTGCAGACCTGGCCAACGGGCTTCTAGCGGCGGTGTGGGGAGAGATGCTACCGTGGAGAAACAGGAGAGAATCAACGAGCTGCTCAAGCTGATAGAGATGAACCGCCGCCTGGGGGGTGAGGACCGTATTGCCCGGCAGCACCAGCTGGGACGGCTCACCGCCCGCGAACGGATTGAACGCCTGCTTGACCCGGGTACGTTTGAGGAAAGCGGTACCCTGATGTACGGCCTCCAGCCGGATGAAGAAGGCCGTACCACCCACATCAACCAGGTCAGCGGGCACGGCCGGGTGGGGGGACGGGTGGTCATCGTCCGCGCCGACGATGCCACCGTCCATACCACCGGGAGCCGCGCCGGGGTACAGCCGCCGCGGGGCATAAACCCGCGGCTCTACCCGGAGCGGTGCCACCCTGTAGTCCATCTGGCTGACGGTGGTGATATCCGCTCCGGCCACGGCATGCCCGGCTGGGGGGTCATCACCAACCCTGCGCGGGTATTTACCGACCTGCGCACCTCGCCCCGTGTTACTGCCATCATGGGCGACTGTGTCGGTACGGCCGCCCTGGAGGCAATGGCGGCCGATTTCGTGGTGATGGTAAAGGGCGCCGTGCTGGGCCTCTTCGACCCCCGGCTGCTGGCGCGGCCGCTGGAGGACAGCCCGCTTTCCGAGGAACTGGGCGGCTGGAAGTTTCACGCCGAGGTTACCGGCCAGGTGGACGCCGTGGCCGATAACGACGAGCAGTGCCTGGACATCATCCGCGAGTTTCTTAGTTATATGCCGGCCGACTCCCGTAGCGAGCCTCCAGCTGTCCCAACCGATGACCCGCCGGACCGGCCGGTGGACCGGCTGATGACGCTCATTCCCGATAAGCCCAACCGGGTGTATGATGCCCGCCAGGTCATCAAGGCCATCGTGGATGATGGCCGGTTCTTCCAGATTAAGGCAGACTTCGGGCGCAGCCTCATCACCTGCCTGGCGAGGCTCGGCGGGCGGACGGTGGGTATCATCGCCAACCAGACGTTACACAACGCTGGCGCCGCCGGTCCCGACGAGTGTGACAAGGCCACCGACTTCATTACCCTGTGCGATACCTACAACATCCCGCTCATTTTCCTGGCCGATACCCCCGGCCACCTGGTGGGGCGGCCGGCCGAGCAAAAGAGAATCCCCACCAAGATTATGACCTGGATGGAGGCCATGGCCTTCAGCACCGTTCCCAAGATATGTATCATCATCCGCAAGGCCTACGGCATGGCCATCTCTAACATGTGCGGCACCAACTGCGGCCCGGATTTCATTGCCGCCATGACCACGGCCGAAATCAGCTTCATGTCACCCGAGGCGGCGGCCAACGTTGTCTATCTGCGGCGGATAGAGGCGGCCGAGAACCCCGAAGAGGAACGGGCCAGGCTCATCCGGCAGATGGAGCTGGAGAGCAGCCCGTTCCCGGCGGCCGCGGTGGGCCTGCTGGACGACGTGATTGACCCGCGTGATGTCAGGAGGTACCTCATTGGTAAGCTGGAGTTCCTGCGCCAGTGCAAGGGTGACTTTATCGGGGAGACACGCCTCCAGCTCTGGCCAACCGGGCTCTAGCGCGCCGCCAGCAGAAGCAACGTACGCCGCGGCTGTGGCAGAGGCACCACTCCTGTTCCAAAACGAGCGAGGAGACCCGGAAAGGCAGTGCGAGTTGGACTGGTCACGGATACGCATATCCCGGACATTACCAGCCGGCTGCCACCGGAGGTGGCGGCGGCCCTGAGCGGAGTGGAGCTCATCCTGCACGCCGGGGACATCTACGAGCTCTGCGTGCTGGACGAGCTTGAGAGGGTGGCCCCGGTGCTGGCGGCCCTGGGTGATGATGACTCTTTCACCCTGATGCAGGACCGCCGCGTGGAGATGAAACACGTCCTGCACCTGGAGGGCTGGACTGTCTGGCTGATGCATGAACCCCCGTGGCTTTTCCGGATACCATCCTACCAGGCGGATATTCACCCGGCGGTGGTCGTCCACGGCCATACCCATGCCGCCGGGATTCGCCGGCAGGACGGGGTGCTTTTCGTGGGCTCGGGCAGCCCCACCTTCCTGCACTACCGGCGTGGTCTTGGTACGGTGGGGATACTGGACATCACGCCCGAAGGCGTGAGCGCCCATATCGTGGAACTGTAGCCGCGCCGCGGACTTCACGGGTAGAGCCGTTCCCGGCGAGCGGTTGCCATCTGGGTAGGGGGCATGCCGGGGGATAGAGGGGCAATTTAAGCCGCCAGGCTAGTCCCCGGGCTCAAGCTCGTCCTCGTGCACGACGACGGACTCACGCCCGTTGCCAATGCGTACCGTGTAGATGAAGAAGGTCCTGCCACCGGGGCTGATGGAGTAGAGGTTGGTGACCTGCCCGCGCCGCCCGGCGACGGCTTCCAGCCCGGGGCCGCGCACCGCTATGTCCCGTTCCACGATGGGTCTGACAATGACCTTCTGCCCGATCCGAAATTTGGCTGGCATCCCGGCTTCCTGCTGGCATTGTCGTTTGCGAATGATAGTCATAAGGAACGGCTTTGTCAATAGCGGTTGGGAATTGTCTGCTCTGAGGTGGGCGCTGCCTAGGCGAAAAAGAGGCTGGCGTTCCAGGTAACAATAATGCCGTAGGCAAGCACAAACACCAGGCTCAGGCGGGAGGCGAGCCGCGGGTGGCGGCGATGCACGTCCCAGAGGATGAGGGCGGCCAGCAGCACCCCCGTGACCTTGAGCACCAGGAAGGCCGGCTCACCGACCAGCCCCAGCAGGAAAGGATTACCTTCCTGCCCTATTCCTAGCTCCACCAGGAAGTGAGTGAGCACAGCGTCAGTGATGTTCAGCAGGACCAGTAGTCCCAGCAGGTATTTCAAGATGTCTTGGCGCTCCGTCCTGCAGCATAGCCGGGGCGGCGGCTGGCTGTCAAACGGGGCCCGTCAGGCAGTCACCACGGCTGCCGGTTTGACAGACGAAGTGACGAACAATAGACTGGGCACGTCAGGCTGCGACCGCGACCTGGTAACTCTACGGCAGGAAGGCCGGACTTGCAGGTAACGCTGGCAGGTGGGCACCGGAGGGTTGGCGGGCTGTGGCTCAGGTTGGCCAGGGGCATCGCCTGGCTGACCAATCCCTGCCTGCTGAGTATTGCCGTTCTACTGGCAGCCGTGGCAACGGAAGCAGACGTGCTGGCAGCTGCTCTGCCCGGCTTGGCCGCCGTGGTGGCCTGCCTGGTGGTGCTACCGCTGGCCTACACTCATGTCAGGATGCGGGCCTCCTACATTGCCGGCCGCCGCCCCGGTGACCTGATAGACTTCCTGAAGGGACACCCGGGCGACGTCATGGTGCTGGGAGTCGTGGCGGGGGGGCCGCTGCTGGTCTCGCTGGCACTGCTGGAGGCGGGTGAGCTGGTGGTGGGGACAGTGGCCGCCCTGCTGCTTAGCTCGCTCTTGGTGGCGTTGCTGCGGTGGCTGGTCTTGCCGGTCAGCTATCACCTGGCAGGGGTCGCCTGCCTGGTTATCATGTCGGCCCTGCTCTGGGCGGTCAGCTTTCCGGCCACGGCCGCCGTCGTCCCGCTGGTGATATGGGCCAAGCACGCTCTGGGAGAGCATACCTTCGGCCAGATGCTGGCCGGCCTGCTGGTCGGGGCCCTGGCCAGTGCCGTTACGCTCTGGCTGATAGGGGTATCGGTGCTGTAGGGCGGTGCGTGCTCCGGGGCCATTTTTCGTGGCTGTTCCTGTTTTTGCTATGATTGGGTAGAGTCTGCCCGGGGGCGACCCCACACGGAGGTTAAACCAGTATGCACTCACTGGGACAGTTCCTGCCGGATAATTCACGTGAAAGGCTGATGCAGGATGAGGAGATATTCCCGGATATTATCAAGTTCGCTCCCAGCTGGCCGGTGTCCGGGCCGTCAGCCGTGGCCATAACGGACGAGGGCCTGGTGGTGGTTGACACCGGGGTGGGCCTTCGTGAAGGGCGCGACCGCATTAGCCGCATCCGGGAGCGGACGGATATCCCGCTCCACACTATCATCTACTCGCATGGCCATGTTGACCACGTTGGCGGGGCGGCTGCCTTCCTGGCCGACGCCAGGGAGCGCGGTCAGGCGCGCCCCCGTATCATCGGGCACGAGCAGGTGGCAGCCCGCCTTGACAAGTACCGCCGGCTGGCAGGGCGGCGGGCCTACATTGCGGCCCTGCAGTTCCCCCGGCGGGGTGAGGCCCCGCCGGTTGAGCGTGACTGGGCGGCCACTCCCGAGCCGGACTTTGTCTACCCGGACGTGACTTTTCACGATGCTATGAAGTTCCGGCTGGGTGGGTTGACCTTCGAGCTGTACCATGCCCTGGCAGAGACCGACGATGCCGTCTGGGTGTGGGTGCCGGAGCGCCGGGTCGCTTTCGTCGGGGACCTGCTGCTGGAGGGCTGTCCTAACACGGGTAACCCCTTGAAGGAACAGCGCTACACGCTTGAATGGGCGGAGACTCTGGAGAGGATTGCCGCACTGGAGCCTGATTTTGTTATCGGCAGCGGACCGGTGATTGCCGGCGCCATGGTGCAGGAACGACTCCTCAACACCGCCCGGTTGTTGCGCTCCATCCACGAGCAGGTGGTCAACCTCCTCAACCAGGGGTACTGGCTAGAGGACATCCTGGAGAAGGTGGAGGTCCCGGCCGACCTGGCGAATAAACCCTACCTGCGTGGCAACTACGGCCACCCCGCTTTTGTTATTCATGACGTTTACCGGCGCTACACCGGCTGGTACGACGGGAACCCCAGCGAGCTGTTCCCGGCCAGACGTGCCGAAATAGCGGCCGAGGTGCTGGAGCTGGCCGGCCCGGACCGTCTGCTGGA
>CAZBPZ010000033.1:0-234 GCA_964493955.1 uncultured Dehalococcoidales bacterium
ATTTCCCTTCCCAACCACTTTTACCAAACCATCTTCAATCCATACCTTATCTAAGGGCAATCCAACAAGTTCGCTTGCTCGTAACCCTGTATCCAGCAAGGTTATGATAATAGTCCAGTCCCTATAACCAACTGGTGTTGAGGTATCTATCTGCATCAGCAAGTCTTGTATTTGATTCGCTGAAAACGTGGGGATAAGCTTTTTCGGTGCTTTGGGTATTCTTATCTTTGTAAA
>CAZBPZ010000033.1:244-17934 GCA_964493955.1 uncultured Dehalococcoidales bacterium
CCTCAGAATATAACCAATTCCAGAAAGTCCTCAATGTCCTGAGATAGCAGTTAATAGTATGACCTGTCAACCTTCTATCTATCGGTTTATTGCAAGGATGGTCTCTGAATACCTTTACCTGTTGAAGATACAAGATATAACGTCTAATAATCTTGCTATCTATTTGGGTAACATCTGTTGAAAGTCCCTCTCCTGAAAGGAACTCATTGAAGACCTTAATAGCGGTAGTAGCGATTCGGATTGTTTTTGGACTTTTACCTTCTGCTTTACAGGTCAGCTTGTATCCTTGAAACAAATTGTCTAAGCAGTTGGTCTTGTCGTAAAATAGATATAAATTGTCAGCTTGCAGCTTGAGACTTTCTTCTAAGCAGCGGGTCGGGGGTTCGAATCCCTCCAGGGACGCCAGCCAACCGTAACCATCCCAGCTAACCCGCCAGAACAACCGGAAAGGACCTCCCGCCGGCCCGAGGATGACGGTACTGCTCATCATAGCGGCTGCCCTGCTGATGCTGGCCGGGCTGGCAGGCATCATCCTGCCCATCCTGCCCGGCATACCACTCACCTGGCTGGGGCTGTTTATCTACGCCATCGGCACCGGCTTCAGGGAGATATCCGTGGCGGTGGTGGTGGTGTTCTTCGTCCTCACCCTGCTGGCCCTGGCACTGGACTTCCTGGCACCGCTGCTGGGGGCCGGCCGGCAGAGGGCCAGCCGGATGGGAATACTGGGGGCGTTCCTCGGGCTGGCAGTGGGCATCATCGTCTTCGGCTTCTGGGGTATTGTCCTCGGGCCCTTCCTGGGAGCCCTCGCGGGCGAGCTCATCGCCCGGCGGCAGACCGGCCTCGCCCTCAGGGTAGCCCTCGGTACCCTCATCGGCCTCGTGGCGGGAACACTCTTCAAGGTTGTCCTCGCCCTGACGATGCTCGGCTTCTTCGTTGCCTCCTTCTTCTGAGCACCCCTGTGCCGTCCCCCGGGCCCGGCCCCCTCATAAAGGGTGCAGGATTCTCCACCCGCTTTCCTTCCTCAAGATACCCGCCGGGGCACCGCAGATATCCCATCGCGGCGTCACAACGTACCCGCGGGTACTCGCTCCACCGCTGAAGGCACCCTTCACCCCCTCTCCGCCAGGGGCTCATTCTGGAAGCGGCCCGCGGTCATATGCCCCACCAGCCAGGAAGTACAAGCGGCCGGAGATGCAGGCCCTCCTCAAGGGCAGAGCAGATACCGCCCCTGTTTCCCGGCGGACAGGTGAAAAGACCACCGCCGGAAACCAGGGGTAAGGACGGTATTCAGGCAGGGCTTACCCTGCCGGCCGGGTAGCGGCCATGCCCCGCAGGGGGCGCCGCCAGGGCCCGCCCGGCGAAGTAGCCTCCCCTAGTAGCGGGGCGGCCGGTCTTTCCGCTGGAGCTCCTGGAAGGCCAGCCAGGTCAGGGCCTGCTGGGGGTCGCCGCCTCCCTTCACCAGGCAGTCCTCACAGATGACGTCCCCATCAGAGACGAAGGCCCGGTGCTTTTCCTCACCCCCCTTGAACTCGATGCCGCACTTCTTACACTTCAATCCCGCCATGGCACACCCCCCTTTCCCGAAATTATACCACCGCGCCGGAAGAACCTGTAGCTCCGGTCACGGCGTCACCGCCGGCCAGATTCCTGCCCTGAAGGTACGGACATAACGCCCGAAGTCCCAGCCGGCGAAGAAATCAGCGGCGGCCTTCCTGCCCGCCTCGTAGAGTGCCCGGCGCTCTGCCGCCGAAATCCCGAACCGGGTTGTGCCAATGCCGAGGGTGGGGATAGAGATTGTACGGACGTGGTCGGCCGCCTGAAGGTGGCGGGCATCATGGGCTGCCATCATGGTGCTCACGATGGCCAGCGCCAGGTCAAGCGGCATCCGTATCTGGCGGTACCCCCCGTCCACCTCACCCGGCCCCACCAGCCTGAACCCGAAGGTCGGCCAGCGGGGCGGGCCCTGGCTATCAAACAGCCAGACCGGAAAGTTGCTCAATATCCCGCCGTCAACAATGTAGCTCACCCGGCCCGTCCGCATGTCCCGGAGCTGCACCGGCTCGTAGAAGAAGGGGATGCTCATGCTCATGCGGACCGCCAGGGCAACACTCAGGTCCTCCGGCCTTACCCCGAACCGGGCGATGTCCTGTGGCAACACCAGCAGCCGGCCCCGTGAAACATCGGCCGCAATCACCCGCAGGCGGAAACGGTGGCGCTCATCCCCGGCAAAGGCCGTATCAACCAGGTCGCCGAAGGTCTGCACCCCGCGCCGGCCCAGCAGTCCCCCCAGCCAGCGCACCAGGTAGCTGCCCTCATAGACCCCTTTCTCGAACAAGAGGCTCAGGGGGCGGCCGAGCAGGGGCAGGCGGTCTACCCCGCCCCTGTCCCGGAAGCAGCGCAGGTCAAGCCGGGACAGGATGTCCCGCAGCTCCGCCGCCCGGTACCCGGCCGCCAGCAGGGCCGCCACAATAGCCCCGGCTGACGTCCCCGCCAGGCTGACCCACTCCACCCCGTGCTCCTCGGCCACCTCAGCCGCCCCCACCAGGCCAATGCCCCTGACACCCCCACCTTCAAAGACGGCATCGGCCCTGAACGGTAACATCGGCCCCCCGGCAGACTCCATTCCTCAGTCATTCTAACCCCGGCGGCCGGCCCGTCAACGTGGAGGTGTCGCCACTATCAAAATCAGGCCGTAGTGTGATAACATCGGCAGGCAGGAGACAAGCCATGACACTTGACCATGACTACGAGATAAACCAGTTTGCCAAGGAAGAGTCCTGGCGCATGTTCCGCTTCATCGGCGAGATGGTAATGGGGCTGGACCGGCTGGGAGGCATTGAGCCAGCGGTAACAATCTACGGCTCGGCCAGGGCAAGACCGGAGGACGAAATCTACCGTGAGACCCGCGAGGTAGCCCGCCGCCTCGGAGAAAGCGGCTTCACCATCATCACCGGCGGCGGCCCCGGTATCATGGAAGCCGCCAACCGCGGGGCAATGGATGCCGGCGTGACCTCGGTGGGGCTGAATATCCGCCTCCCCGAAGAGCAGGCCGCCAACCCCTACACCACCCGCTCGCTGACCTTCGACCACTTCTTCGTGCGCAAGGTGATGCTGGTCAAGTACGCCACCGCCTTCGTCATCATGCCCGGCGGGCTGGGGACACTGGACGAGCTGACCGAGGTGCTGACCCTGATACAGACTTTCAAAATCAAGCCGTTCCCCGTCATCCTCTACGACAGCCGTTTCTGGAGCGGACTGCTGGAGTGGTTGCGCAGCCCCGTGCTGGCACGGGGCTATGTTTCCGAGGATGACTTCCGCCTGCTGCGCATCTGTGACGAGCCGGAACGGGTTATCGAAGCGGTGCAGCAGTGGTACATCCGCCACCAGATAACGGGCCGGCGGGCCGTGGAAAAGTAGGCACGGCTAGTCCAGCCATACCCCGGTGCCGTACTCCGGGGCCGAGGCCGTCCAGCCAGGCCACTCACCCAGCCGCCGGCTGAAACCGGTGGCCGACTCTTCCTCGCCATGCACCACGAACACGTGCCGCGGGGGCTGCTCCAGGTACCCCAACCAGCGAAGAAGCCCGTCCCGGTCGGCATGCCCGGAGAAACCGGGCAGCTCGGCGATACGGGCCCTCACCGGGTAGTGCTGCCCCAGGATACGCACGCTCCTGGCCCCGTTCACAATCTCCCGCCCCAGCGTGCCCCGGGCCTGATAGCCCACAAAGAGAATAGTGCTCTCCGGCCGCGTGATGTTGGTAACAAGGTGAAACTTGATGCGACCGCCGGTACACATCCCCGAACCCGCCATGATGATGGCGCT
This sequence comes from uncultured Dehalococcoidales bacterium, assembly GCA_964493955.1. Taxonomy (GTDB): domain Bacteria; phylum Chloroflexota; class Dehalococcoidia; order Dehalococcoidales; family Fen-1064; genus CAZBPZ01. The sequence continues at coordinate 4,067 of CAZBPZ010000033.1, forward strand.
GCCACGCAACCGGTTGATGGCCTGCGATTCCTCGACGGTGCGCACCAGCTGCAGCCCGGGAAAATCAAAGGGTGAGCGCTTCTCGTGCATGAGGCGCAGCATCTCGGCATCGAACAGGTAGGGGTGGCGCTCAAACACGTCGGTGATGTTGACGGCCATCGGGCTGTCAACGTAGACCGGCAACCTCGGCACCTCTTTTCTGGCCAGCACCAGGTTCAGGTAGTAGAGCAGCTCCTGCGACCGCTCCAGGGCAAAGGCCGGGATAACGATGTTGCCGCCGCGCTCGGCGGTGCTGCGCACAATCTCCGCCAGCTCCCCGGCCAGATTCTCCTGGTGCTCAATGCGGCGCAGGCCGTAGGTCGATTCAACCAGCACGTAATCAGCCCGCCGGAAGACCGAGGGGTCTTTCAGGATGGGCTTACCCCAGCGCCCCACGTCGCCCGAGAAGAGGATGGTGCGCTCGCCGTCACCCTGGCGGACGGTGAGCTTTACCATGGCCGAGCCGAGCACATGGCCAGCGTCATGGAATGACGCCACGATACCGTTTCCAACCGGGTACTCCTCCCCGTAGTCAACGGGGGTAAAAAGGGGCGCGGTGGCTTCAGCGTCCTCAATCGTGTAAAGCGGCACCTCGGGGTGCGGGCCCCGGCGGCCCTCGCGCTGGTGGCGCTTCTTCTTGTAGGCGGCGTCCTGCTCCTGGATTTTGCCGGAATCCCGCAGGATAATCTGGCTGATATCCGCCGTGGCGGCCGTACACACAACCCGGCCGGCAAAACCTTCACGCACCAGCCTTGGCAGAAAACCGGAATGGTCAAGGTGGGCGTGTGTCAGCAGGACGGTACCAATACGAGCCGGGGGGAAGGGAAATGCCTCCCAGTTACGGTACAGGAACTCACGCTCCTGGTACAACCCGCAGTCAACCAGGATACTCTGCCCGTTGGCCTCAACCAGGAACCTTGACCCGGTGACACAGCGTGCCGCCCCCAGGAAGGTCAGCCTTATACGCAATCTTCACCTGCCGTGTGGACTCGCCGCAGCGAGTAGCCGCCCGTACGTGGCCGGGTCTAACACCGGCCGCCCGTTAGCAGCCGCCCCGACACATCATAGCAGAAAGTGCCCCGCTGTGGCCCGGCAGCTACCTTCAGCCCGGAAGGGCCCACGGGCCTGGCCTCTTGCTTGACAGCCAGGGGCAACCCTGTCTACCATGCAGCATCACCAGGACCTGACTGGCACAGGGAGCACAAGGAGCGGTAGCACCATCTCAATATCCCACCGGGGCCATCAACCCCTGATGGCCCGAACGGGCCACCCGCCTGCCCCGTCGGCCCACCATGACAGCCCACCGGGAGCCAAAGGGGGACTGCCAGGGCCTATCCCTCCGGCCGTTGGCGTGGCAGAATGGAACGGGACAAGGCTTTAAGACGGGGGTTGGATGAGCACCAGGCTGCTGGCCAGCCGGCAGGCAGAGGCTGCTACCGACACCATCCGGGTGCTGGTGGCCGACGACCACGGTGTGGTGCGTGAGGGGCTGCGGCGTATCCTGGACGCCGAGGCCGGCATCCACGTCATCGGTGAGGCCGCTAGCGGCGAGGAAGCCGTGGCCCGGGCACTGCAGCTCAGGCCAGATGTTATCATCATGGATATCAAAATGCCGGGCATGGGCGGCATCAGCGCCACCCGTGAAATCAAGCGGCGCCTTCCGGACACGCACGTGCTGGTACTGACACTCTACGGGACCGATTTCATCAGCCAGGCGGTCTCAGCCGGCGCCTCCGGCTATCTCCTGAAAGAGGCCTCCGCCGAGGAGATTGCCGGGGCCATACGGAGCGTCCAGGCCGGTGCCACCGCCATCAACACTCCACCCGCCACCCCCCGCCCCGACTACTCCGGCCTGACCGAGCGAAACTGGGGCTTTATCACCCCGGAGGCACAGGCCAGGATTCGCACCACACGGGTGCTGCTGGCAGGCTGCGGCCTGGGCAGCCGGGTGGCAACCCTGGCCGCCCGCACCGGCTTCGCGCGCTTCATACTGGCCGACGGTGACACCGTGGAGCTATCCAACCTCAACCGCCAGGCCTTCCGCCTGGCACAGCTCGGCCGCAACAAGGCCGAGGCCACCGCCGAGCTGGTGCGGGAAATCAACCCCGCCGCCGAGGTTGAAGTCCTGCCGCGTTTCATTGCGGCCGCCGAGGCCGATGAGCTGGTCTCCCGGGCAGATGTGGTCGTCAACATGGTTGACCCCGGGCCAGCCCTCTACGCCATCAACCACGCCGCCACCCGGCAGAACAAGGTGTCCCTCTTCCCGCTGAACATCGGCTTCGGGGCAATGGCACTGGCCTTCGGGCCCGGCTCGGCCACGCTGGAAGAGATGGTAGGCAAAGGCACCGGACCCGAAATGCTCTTCTTCAAGCTGGTGGAGGCGGTGCTGCCCGAAATACCCTACGTGGCGGACTACACCGTCCAGCTTGCCCCGGTAATTGACGATATTCTTTCCGGGCGCCGGGCCGGTCCCCAGCTCGGCGTGGCGGTGGCCATCAATGCGTCCTTGCTGGTCACTGCCATGATAAGGGCCACGCTTCACCTCCCTCTCCGGCTGGCACCGCGCCCCCTGGCGCTCGATGCCTGGGTCTCCAGCGGGGAAAACGGCGACAAATACAAAAAGGAGGAGCAATGATTTCCCGGGATGAAGTATTCGCCAGCCACAACAGCCGCAAGATATGGCAGAAGTTCTGCGGCTTCTTCGAGCTTGACCTGAAGGAGTTCATGGACATCCAGCAAGAGCTCATGCTGGAGCAGATTGAGCTGGTGGCCGACAGCCCTCTGGGCCGGCTCAAGTTCAACGGCAAGAAGCCACGCAGCATCGAAGAGTACCGCCAGACGGTACCCCTCAGCGATTACTGGTCCGGCTACGCCGAGTACATCGGCCAGGAAGGTAAAGAGGAGTGGCTGGCCGAAAAGCCGGTGGTCTGGGCACATACCTCGGGGCGGGGCGGCCAGTTCAAATGGATACCCTGGACCCGGCGTGCCCTGGAGCACTACGCCGATGTCACCATGGCCATCATGATTCTGGCCTGCGCCGAGCGCAGGGGCGAGGTGCTCGTCTGGGAGGGCAGCCGCTTCCTGTTCATCCTGGCACCCCCACCCTACATTTCCGGCATCAGCGCCCAGGCGCTGGCAGACCGCTTTAACATCAAGGTCATCCCGCCACCGGAGATATCCTGGACGCTGAGCTTTCAGGACAGAATCGCCCTCGGCTTCAGGATGGCCCTCTCCCAGGGGGTTGACTTCGCCGGGGCCGTCAGCACCGCCCTGCTCAAGGTAGGCGAGTCGCTGGCTGCCAGGTCGGGCGGCCTGCGCTTCTCAGCGGGAATGCTCAAACCGGCGGTGCTCGGCCGGATGCTGCGGGCTTACCTGATAAGCCGCCGCGAAGGGCGTGCCATGCTCCCCAGAGACATCTGGCCGGTCAAGGGCCTGGCCTGCGGCGGCACCGATACCCGCATCTACCGCGACCAGATAAAGCACTACTGGGGCAAATACCCCCACGAGAGCTACGGCATGACCGAGACCGGCGTCATCACCATCCAGAGCTGGACCAAGAAGGACATGACGTTTTATCCCTACCTGGCCTTCCTGGAGTTCATCCCGGAAGAAGAGTGGCTCAAGAACCGTGAAGACCCCACCTACCAGCCGCGTACCATCCTGCTCGACGAGGTAAAGGTTGGCGAGACCTACGAGGTGGTCATCTCCAACTTCTACGGCATGCCACTGATGCGCTACCGCCCGGGAGACATGGTCACCATCACTGCCCCGGGTGACGACGAGATAGGCTGCGGCATACCGCAGGCCCAGTTCTACAGCCGGGCCGACTGGCTGATAGACCTTTACAGCATCGTCCGGCTGGACGAGCTGACCCTCTGGCAGGCCATCGACAGCACGGGAGTCCCGCTGGAAGAATGGTCGGCCCGCAAGGAGTACGACGGCGCTACGCCTGTCCTGCGGCTCTACGTTGAGCCAAAGGACGAGGCCAATACCCGTGACATGGCCGAGCTCGTGCACCAGAAGCTGTACGAAATCAGCCCCCTCTACCGGGAGGCCATCGAAGAGATGGAGACCAACCCGGTGCGCGTGGTAACACTGAAGCCGGGCAGCTTCCAGCGCTACTACGACCGCCGACTGAGCGAAGGGGCAGACCTGGCCCACCTCAAACCACCCCACATCAACGCCAGCGACGCCGTCATCAATGACCTGATTAGGAGCCAGGGAGGCCCGGAGTAGGGGAATTCTGGTAATGAGCCTGCTGCTATCACTGCCACCGTTCCTGGCCTTCGCGCTGCTGACGACACTGGCCGTGGTGGTGCTATACCGGAACCACCGCTCGGCCCGGTACCGCCTCTTCGCCATCTTCCTCCTGAGCCTGGGAATGTGGGGGCTTACCATCTTCGGCATGCGCACCAGCCCGGACGCCGGGCAGGCCCTGCTGTGGCGGCGGGCACTGCCCCCGTTTGGAGCCCTGGCCAGCATCTCCTTCTTCCACTTCTCCCTGCTCCACACCCGGCAGTGGCCGAAGCGGTGGGTGCTGCCCACCGCCTACACCCTGCTTGCCCTCATCACCGCCCTCTCCTTCACTGACCTCATAGTGGAAGGCATGACGACCGACCAGTTCGGCTACCTGCCGGTAACCGGCCCCCTCAATGACATTGTCCCGGCCGTCGGCTACAGCTATCTGCTCTGGGGCATGGTGAACTTCATCCGTGCCTACCGCCGCTCCCACTCCTACGAGGAGCGTAACTCGTACCTCTACTTCCTCATCGGCCTGGGGTGTGTCATCGCCGGCGGCCTGGTTGATATGCTCTCCGTGCTCGGTCTACCTGTCCCGCCGGTAGGGCTAATCGGCAACATCATGTTCGGCAGCATCGCCACCGTTGCCATTCTGCGGTACCACCTGGTTGATATCAACGTTGTCCTGCGCAAGGGCCTGAGCTACGCCCTGATTAGCACGGCCGTGGCCGTCCCCTACGTGGGCGCGATTATCCTCTTCAACCATGTCTTCGGCGGCGAGTCAGCCTCCATCTGGAGCAGCCTCCTGCTGCTGGTCTTCCTGGCCTTCGCCCTGCAGCCGCTCTGGCAGCGGGCGCAGCGGCTGGTGGACCGCCTCTTCTACCGGGAGCGCTACGAGTTCCTGAAGGAGCTGGAGGACTTCAGCCTGGCCGCCCATGACATCCGCGACCTCAAGCAGCTCGGCGAGACGGTAGTCCGGCTGGTATCACGGGCACTGCGTACCTCGGCGGCCCACCTGCTGCTCATGGCGGAGTCGGGCGAGTTCACCGTGCTGGCCTCAACCGACCCTGAGCCACCCGACATCACCCTCCGGAGCACCAGCCTGCTAGCCCGCTGGCTGGAATCACACCCCTACCAGCTACGCGGCAGCGAACTGGCCACCATTCCGCTGCTGCAATCGCTGCCGGAGCGTGAGTCCGCCGCCCTCAAGGCTACCCGGCCGGACCTGATTGTGCCCCTGATTAGCAAGAACAACGCCCTGATAGGCCTCCTCATCCTCGCCGAGAGCATCTCCGGGCTACCCTACTCAACCGGCGACGAACGCCTGGTACAGACAGTGGCCAGCCGTGTCGCCGTGGAGCTGGAGAATGCCCGGCTCTACGCCCTGGAGCGCAGCATGCGCCGCCAGCTCCAGAAGCAGGACGAGCAGAAGACCGAGTTCCTCCACAGCGTGGCCCACGAGCTCAAGACCCCGCTCACTGCCATCGTGTCTTCCTCCGAGATGCTGCACGACGCCGAGGCAATCAGCCCCGAGCTGCGGGAGCGGCTGGTGAACAACATCAACCGCAGCGCCTGGCTGATGGACAAGCGGGTCGGCGAGCTGCTGGACCTGGCCAAGATACAGATAGGCACCCTTCAGCTGCACCTGGAGCGGCGCGACATCAGCCAGCTGGTGGACGAAGTCACCGGGCAGCTGCAGTCCCTCTTCACCAACAAGCGCCAGCGGCTGACGGTCAACATCGCCGTACCGCTGCCAGAAGTAACACTGGACAGCGAGCGCATTGAGCAGGTACTGGTAAACCTGCTTTCCAACGCCAACAAGTTTTCGCCACCGGAGGGGGAGATAGTCCTGCATGTCAGCGCCAGCCAAGAACAGCTGTTTGTCTCCGTGGCCGATTCAGCCCCCACCATCCCCGAAGAGGACCGGGTGCGGCTCTTCGAGGCCTACTTCCGCGGCGGGGATGACTCCGAGCGGCAGCGGGTACCCGGCCTGGGGCTGGGGCTGGCCATATCCAGGCGCATCGTGGAAAAGCACCACGGCCGCATCTGGGTGGAAAACCGGCCCGAAGGCGGCAACCGGTTCTGCTTCACCATCCCCATCCCCGTGCCAGACCACCACGAGACCGGCGAGGACAGCGCCTCCACCACGTCACTCGCCGCAACAGGAGGACGCCGGTGAGAATCCTGATTGTGGAAGACAGCCCCGAGATTGCCGAGGCAGTCTCACTCTGCATCCAGCTACGCTGGCCCGAGGCCGAGATGTCGGTGGCGGCCGAGGGTGGGCTGGCAGTACGCATGCTGGAAGACGAGAACTTTGACCTGGTGATGCTGGATATCAACCTGCCGGACATTGACGGTTTCGAGGTGCTGCGGCGCACCCGCACCTTCTCCGACGTGCCCGTCATCATCCTGACAGTCCGCGGCCACGACGACGACCAGGTCAAAGGGCTGGAGATGGGAGCGGACGACTACATCGTCAAGCCCTTCAAGCCCCGGGACCTGGTGGCCCGCGTCAACGCCGTCCTGCGGCGCAGCCAGACGCCCACCTTCCAGGTGTCGCAACCCCGGCTCAAACGCGGCCGGCTCGAGCTGGACTTCGCCGCCGGCGAGGCCAGCCTCGGCGACCGCATCATCAAGCTGACGCCAATCGAGGCCCGGCTGCTCTACGTGCTGATGGAACACGCCGAAGATACCCTCTCCTCCGAGAGGCTCTCCCGCGAGATATGGGGGCACGTGGTGGAGGACACGGAGCAGCTCAGTACCTACATCAACCGCCTCCTGGCCAAGCTGGCCGACGGCCCTTCAGGGCCGGTGCTGGATACCGGCAGCGGGTACCGCTTCGTCAGCCCGAACTGACCGGCAACCGCCCCCGGCATGGCGCGGCGGGCTGGTGTCTGGCCGGTGCCGCTGCCCTGCCAGCCGGCAACCCCCTTCCCTGCCCGATAAAGCCGGGCCGGTATGCTATACTCGGTGGGTCGGTCCTACTCCAGCAGGAAGGAGCTTCCCGTGCGCCCGGTCTCCAGCGGTGATTCGGCCCTCAGGCACTGGCTGAGAGAAGGCTTCCTCGGCCGGTTCCCCCGGGGTGTCTGGGTCCTCTCCGCTATCCAGCTCATCTCCTCGGCCGGTTTCTCAATCTGCCTCCCCTTTCTGCCCCTCTACCTTCACCAGGACCGCGGCCTGACGATGACGGTGGTCGGCTCGCTCTTCCTGATAAGCGGTGTCACCTCGTCATTCGCACAGATGGCCGGGGGGCTAATAGCCGACCGCTTCGGGCGGCGTCGGCTGCTGCTGGGGGCATCGGCGCTGCGTTTCTTCATCTACGCCGGGCTGGCCGGCCTCATCGCCACCGGGGCACCGGTCTGGTCAATCGCGCTGGTCTTCATCGCCGGACAGGCCGTAGGCATGACAATGCGGCCGGCCATCGCCGCCATGATAGCCGACCTCACACCACCGGCCCGCCTGACCGAGACCTACAGTCTGCTGAGGGTAGGGCAGAACGTGGGCTGGGCCAGCGGGCCGGCCCTGGGTGGCTACCTCCTGACCTTCATGCCCTACGCCTGGCTCTTCGGGGTGACCGCTCTTTCCAGTATCATCACCCTTGTTCTGGTCTGGTGGCTGATAGGTGAGTCCTTCCAGGCCTCCGGCGAGCGGGTGCCGCTGCGCAGCATGTTCGGGGCCGCCGCTGACCGCCGTTTCCTCACCTTCACCCTGCTCTCGCTGCTCGTCTTCATGACACTGGGGCAACTCGGCAGCACCCTCTCCGTCTTCACGGTGGACCGGATTGGCATGTCCACCGCCCAGTACGGCATGATTCTCACCGCCAACGGCATCATGGTGGCGCTGCTACAGTACCCGGTGGGAAGATGGGCGGGGCGGCTGCCGGGAGCAACCGGGCTGGCGCTGGGGGCATTCCTCTTCGGGCTGGGTTACCTGGGCTACGGCGGTGTCCGCAGCTTTGGCTGGGGCATCGGGGCCATGCTGGTGGTGACCGCCGGCGAGATTGTCTTCTCGCCGCTGGCCATGTCCACCGCGGGGCGCCTCTCCCCTGCCACCCACCGCGGCCGCTACATGGGGTTCTTCGGCCTGAGCCAGAGCCTGAGCATGTCCATGGCCCCCCTTTTCGGGGGTGTCCTGCTGGACTCCTTCCCCCACAACCCGTGGCTGGTGTGGGGCATCATCTCCTCGGTGGCCTTTGCCGCCACCGGCGGGCTGCTGCGCTGGCGGGGGTTAGGACCTGACGGCCACCCCCCGAAAAGCAAAGAGGCGCAGCCCTAGCTGCGCTTTCTGCAAGGGACGGGAAGACCGGGGAAAGTGGGACCATCGCCCGAAGAAGACTATTTCTTCTTGGCGGTCTCCCCGTCCTTGCCGACCTTAACCTTTATCTTCTTGGCGGCAACCTCGGCCTTCTTCGGCAGGGTCAGCTGCAGGACGCCGTGCTCGTAGGTGGCCTCAACCTTGCCGGTGTCAACGTTGGAAGGCAGGCGGACCACCCTCTGGAAGGCACCGTAGGTACGCTCGGTCCAGTGGTACTCGTCCTGCTTGACCTCCTCCTCGCTGCGCTTCTCACCCTTGATGGTGAGAGCATCGTCGGCGATGGAAATATCCACTTCCTCCGGCTTCAGACCAGGCAGCTCGGCCTTGACGATGTAGCGGTCATCCTTCTCGATGACCTCCAGGGCCGGCGCCCAGGTCCGCTCGACCACACCCCGCCGGCGCCAGAACGGCCAGAAAGCCGAGCCAAACAGGTCATCAAAGCGGCGCTCGAACTCCTCAAGCTCGCTAAAGAGGTTCCACGGAGCCAGTGCCCTTGTTGGTCGCCATCTCTCCAGCGTCATAGCTCTCACCTCCTTGGCACTCATCGGGGCCGGTCCCACTTCCCGACCAAAATTATTCTAGGAACGTCCCGGGGCCCCTATCTGTGACTTCAGTCACACCCGGTGACACCTGCCCGGCAAGGTTGAACAGCACCCCGGCCCTGGTGTAATCTTTTCTGCAGTCAGTACCGCGAGGCAGCGGCGGCATGACCGTCCAGCTGGAATTCCTCAAAAGCATTCCGTACTTCCAGGGGCTCAGTTCCACCGAGCTGGAGTCAGTCCGCCAGCATGTCTTCGAACGCACCGTGCCGCGGGGTGAGCTCATCCAGCTTGAAGGCGAAAAGGTGGACGCGCTCTTCTTCGTGGTCTCCGGCGCCGTCAAGGTCTTCAAGACCTCGGCCGAGGGCAAAGAGCAGATACTGGCCATTGCCCGGCCGGGAGACTCTTTCAATGACACGGCCCTCTTCGACCAGCAGCCCTCGCCCGCCAGCGCCGAGACAATGACACCAGCCCACCTCTACGGCATCACCCGGGCCAGCTTTGAAAGCATCCTGCACCGCCACCCCCGGGTAGCCCTGAATACCGCCCGGGTACTGGCGGAACAGACGCGGCGCCTCGTCTCGCTGGTGGAGGACCTCTCGTTCCGGCATGTCACCAGCCGGGTGGCGCGTATCCTGCTGGAGAACGCCGGCAACAGCACCGACCACGGCCCCCGGCTCACCCAGCAGGACATGGCGGCCATGGCCGGCACGGTGCGCGAGGTGGTGGCCCGCTCCCTCAGGGCGCTGGAGGAAGATGGCCTCATCCGCATGGAACGGCAGCGCATCCACATCACTGACAGGGCTTCACTGCAAGCCCTGGCAGGCACTCCGGCATGAGGGGCTACCCGCGGTGAGACGTTGGTCACATACAGGCAGGCGGCGGGCCGCCTAGACTGCTACTGGGCAGGGGGTGAGGAGAGTGACCGTTATGCCATGGATAGACCGGCAGAAGTGCAATAACTGCGGTCTGTGCGTGGACGTCTGTACCTGCAACGCCATCATCATGGAAGACGGCGTGGTCACGATAATCGAGACCGAAGAGTGCGGCTGGTGTACCATCTGCGAAGCGGTCTGTCCCCTGATGGCAATCCACTGCGCCTTCGAAATTATCTTCGACGAGCCATAGTCCCCCCGATTGTCCCCCCGGACTACCTGTTACCCGGCTCTACTTGACTTAAGCCCCCCGAGGCCTCAGAATAACGAGACTTATGTCACATACACCGGCCTTTACGGGCACTAGAATTGCACTTGCCAGTGCGGACGCAACGGAGCTGCGCCTGGTGGAAGGGGGTGCGGAGGATGGTCAAATGGAAGCTCAAGGGCTGCCCCCGCTGCGGGGGAGACGTGTACATAGACAGAGACATGGACGGCTGGTACGAGCAGTGCCTGCTCTGTGCCCACCGCCGCGAGCTAAAAGAGCTCAACCCGCAGCGCAACCCGGTTACAATTGGCGCTTTTGACGACGAAGACTAGCCACCGGCAGGGGCCTGTCTGACCCCTCGCCGGCCGGCGGCCCGCTACGACCTCTGCCCCGGGCAGAGTAGGCCGGGGCTAATTTTGCCACTACCCGGTGGCGGCACCACCCACAGGGTGGTGCCGCCTGCTTTTCCGAACCACCCCGGTGTGTCCTTGACACCCCGCCGTACCCGTGCCAATATTCTGCCACGGCGTCCACCGCCCCCGGCAGGTGAGCACCGCCGGCAACCAGGTGGCGCACCTGCCCCGGGGCATTCCAGACCCGAAGCAAGGAGGGGGTAATCCATGGCAGAAGAGCCAAAGTACTTCAAGGTAGAAAGGGACGGAGCGGTCATCATCTGGTGGTTCTACAACCCGCCCCGGAACCTGTGGGATGCCAGCACGGGCCCGGAGTTCCAGCGCCTGGTTGAGGAGTTTTACCGGGACCCGGGACTGCGCGTCGGCATCTTTACCAGCGCCATGCCGGATGTCTTCATCCAGCACTACGATGTCTCGCTGCTGGTGCAGCACGGAGAGCAGCTGAAGAAGGAAAAGCCAGCCGCACCCCCGCCACGGCGAGTCGGCTTCCGACGTGACTCCAAGCCCATTATCGCCGCTATCAATGCCAACCTGGCCGGCGGCGGACTGGAGCTGGCGATGAGCTTTGACTTCCGCTTCATGGCACGGGGGGCCTCGGCCTCGCAGGGCGAGGTACGTGGGCATCCTGCCGGGCGGCGGCGGCACGCAGCGCATGACACGCCTGGTCGGGCTGGGGCGGGCACTGGAACTGATGCTGACGGGGCGGCGTGTCTTCGCCGACGAAGCCGAACGGATTGGGCTTATCACCCGCGCCTGTGACCCGGACCGCCTCATGCCCGAGGCCCGCGAGTTTGCCCGGGCACTGGCTGCCCGGCCACCACTGGCCGTCAGGCACATCCGGCGCTGTATCTACGAGGGGCTGGACATGCCCATTGACGACGGCCTGGCCATGGAATCGGAGCTGATGGCCGAGCTCCTCCAGAGCGACGAGGCACTGGAGCGGATGCGGGCCTACGTGGCCACCGGCCAGACGGCACGTCCACCCCAGGCCAACCAGCCCAGTGACCACGGCAGGAGGCAGTTATAAATGTCCCTGGAGAAGGTAGCCAAGGTCTGCATTGTCGGGGCGGGGACGATGGGTACCCGCATCGGCCTGATGTGCGCCGCCCGCGGCGGCTACAACGTTGCCATCTATGACATCTCGGAAGAGGCCATCCGGCAGGCACCGGAAAGGCAAAAACAGGCCGGCCAGATGGCCATCCTGGCGGGCACGCTGACAGAGGCCGAACTCGAAGCCGGGCTGGCCCGCACCACCTACACCACCAGCGCAGCCGAGGCCGCCGCCGGCGCCGACATCCTCAGCGAATCGGTGGCGGAGGTCGTGGCCGTGAAGCGGGAGGTGCACGCTGCCTTTGACCGGCTGCTGCCACCGCACGCCGTGATGACCACCAATACCTCCAGCCTGCTCGTGTCCGATATTGAGGACGCCGTCAGCCGCCGCGACAGGTTTGCCGCCCTCCACTTCCACGGCGGGCTGGGTGGCTCGCTGGTGGACATCATGCGTGGCCCCATGACCTCGGACGAGACGGTGGCCTTCCTCAAGCGCTTCGCCCGCAGCATCGGCGAGGTGCCCATCGTGATGAAGAAGGAAAAGGGCGGCTATCTCTACAACACCCTGCTGGGCGCCCTGCTGCGCGCTGCCCTGGGGCTGGTCACCGGGGGTTACGCCGACCCGGAGGACGTCGACCGTGCCTGGATGCTGGTAACGAAGCAACCGGCCGGCCCCTTTGGCTGGATGGACTTCATTGGCCTCAACATCATCCATGATGCCATGGCCAACTTCACCACGGCCGAGCCGGAGGTCACCCCCGAGCAGATAGTCGATTTCCTGCGCCCCTTCATCGAGCGGGGCGACCTCGGTGCCAAGACCGGCCGGGGCTTCTACACGCACCCGGAGCCGGCCTTCATGAGACCGGACTTCCTGAAAGGCGAGGAGTAGCAACACATGGCAGTGAAAGTATCTCCCCTGGTACACATTGAGATTGTGGTAAGGGACGCCGAGGCGGCCGCCGCCTTCCTGAAGCGTGTCTTCGGGGCCGAAAAGACCCAGCTCGGCTTCGCCAGCATGCTGGACAGCCCGGCCGTCCACGTGGTCCACGTGGAGCTGGGTGGAGTGGTGCTCCAGTTCATCGAGCCGCGCCTGGAGGGCACCATCTTCTGGGACTTCCTCCAGGAGAAGGGGCCGGGCGTACACAACCTGACCTTCACCGTGGCAAACATGGACGAGGCAATCGCCGCCCTGGAGAAGGAAGGGGCCCGGGTACTGCTCAAGTTCCCGCTGGACTGGGCAAAGATGCAGTCACTCCTGCCTGAGGGCGTGACCCTGCCCCCCAACCCCGCCCCCGTCCACATGGTTGACACGCTGGAGCAGGTCGGCTTCCGCCTGGAGCTGGGCGAGAGCCCGGCAGGCGCTGATGCCACCCTGCGCGACTTCAAGGACATCAGGTAGAGCGGGGAAAGCCCCGGGGAAAGGTTTGCCAAGCACCGTGGCGGCTGGCATCCCTAGCACCACCTATCATGCTGGCCTTGTGGATTATGCGGTGGTCACCGGCCTGGCGATGGCGGCTGGCATCCCTAGCACCGCCTATCATAGCGCCGGTAAGACCGGGGCCAACCGGGAAGGAATCGTATGGACTTTCCCCTGCTCTTCAGCCTGATAAAAATCGGGCCTGTCACTTTGCCCAACCGCATCGTGGTGCCGGGCCACTACCCCGCCATGCGCGACCCTGATACCCTGCCCGGCGACCGGCTGGGCACCTGCTGGGAATCAAGGGCCCGGGGCAGGGTGGGCCCCATCTGCACCGGGGTGTGGGGTGTCCACCCCAGCACGCTGATGGCACCCAGCCGCATGCCGCAGGCCCGGGAAAAGCTCAGGCGTGCCGCCGATACCATCAAGAAGCACGGCACGCGCTTCTTCGTGCAGCTCTGGCACGGTGTCAGCCTGACACCCCACCGGCGGCTGGTGAGCATCGGGGGCAGCCCTGCCCACCTCGCCAACACGCTCACCGATAAGCCGCACGATATAACCGGCCTTGACACGGTGGTGGTATCATTTGGCGGGGTCGAGGACAATGAGCTATACTACGCCCTCAAGCAGGCCGGCTGGCAGGTACACGCTGCGGGTGACTGCCGCGGCGCCCGCAAGATACTCTGGGCCGTCAACGACGGTGCTACCGTCGGT